>NZ_JBFUBR010000010.1:0-366338 GCF_056405655.1 Pseudomonas sp. P1_F7 | reverse complement strand
TGCCCCTCGTCCAGTACCATGCTGGCAGCCTTGAGTTTGAACTCACTCGAATAAGATTTACGCATAACCCAACACCTCAGATTTGGGCGCCATCATAGCGCCCGATTGAAGTGTCCAAAATCATTAGGCCAGTTCAGCTTGCTCGCGATGAGGCCCTTTCAGTCAACATCCATGTTGAATGTCAGTCCGCTATCGCGAGCAAGCTCGCTCCCACAGTGTTTTTGGGTGTTCTGAAGATTTTGGTTACAAACCTACAACATCCTCAGCCTGCAACCCCTTCTGCCCTTCGACCACCGCATATTCAACCTGCTGGCCTTCGGTCAGCGAACGGTGGCCTTCGCCGCGAATCGCGCGGTAGTGCACGAACACGTCCACCCCGTCCTCGCGCTGAATGAAGCCGTAGCCTTTGGCGTCGTTGAACCACTTCACATTGCCGGTTTCGCGTGTTGCCATTTGTTCATACTCCCTTTTTATTATTGATCGGGCTTTTCGCAGGAAAGCCTCGGGAACGTCAGCCTGCGCATACCGGTCCCATGAGGGCAACGGCGACAGAGCGCCGAGTATATGACAGACGTTAAAACTCTCAACAAGAGTTTACTTTCGCGCTTTTTTGCCGATTTTCAGCGAATCCGGCACACTATCGGCCTCCCGAGCAAACGCTCGGTTTTATTCACTCACGCAGAAGCCGTATGACCCGCTCCCCGTTCCGCCGTCTTGTGTTTGGCACCCTGCGCCGACTGTTGTACCTCTGGGTTCGCTCCGAGACGATCAACCAGTCGTCGTTCACCCTTAACCTCGACCGCAGTCGTCCGGTGTTCTACGTCCTGCAAAACCCTTCGCTGACCGACCTCGCCGTGGTCGACACCGAATGCAGCAAGGCCGGCCTGCCGCGCCCGGTGCTGCCGGTATCGGTAGGCAACCTGCTGGAGCCTGCCGCGTTCTTCTACCTGACGCCGGATCCGGACTGGCTCGGTCGCCAGGACAAGCGCGGCGCACCGCCGACCCTGACCCGCCTGGTCAGCGCCCTGAGCCAGAACGCCGCCGAAGACGCGCAGATCATTCCGGTCAGCGTGTTCTGGGGCCAGTCGCCGGACAGTGAAAACAGCCCGTGGAAACTCCTGTTCGCCGACAGCTGGGCCGTTACCGGACGCCTGCGTCGGTTGCTGAGCATCATCGTGCTGGGACGCAAGACCCGCGTGCAGTTCTCCGCGCCGATCCACCTGCGCGAACTGATCGAACACAACAAGGGCCACGAGCGCACCGTGCGCATGGCCCAACGCATCCTGCGAGTGCACTTTCGCAACCTGAAGGCTGCGGTGATCGGCCCGGACATTTCCCACCGGCGCAATCTGGTCAAAGGCCTGCTCAACCAGCCGCAGGTCAAACAAGCGATCCTCGACGAAGCCGAACGCGAGAACATTTCACCGGAGAAAGCCAAAGCTCAAGCGCTACGCTACGGCAACGAAATCGCCTCGGACTACACCTACACTGCGATCCGTTTTATGGAAGTGGTGCTGAGCTGGTTCTGGAACAAGATCTACGACGGCATCAAGGTCAACCACATCGAGGGCGTGCAGAAGGTCGCCCAGGGTCACGAAGTGATCTACGTGCCGTGCCACCGCAGCCATATCGATTACCTGCTGCTGTCCTACCTGCTGTTCCGCAACGGCCTGACCCCGCCGCACATCGCCGCCGGCATCAACCTGAACATGCCGGTGATCGGCGGCCTGCTGCGTCGTGGCGGCGCGTTTTTCATGCGCCGAACGTTCAAGGGCAACCCGCTGTACACCTCGGTGTTCAACGAATACCTGCACACCCTGTTCACCAAGGGCTTCCCGGTGGAGTACTTCGTCGAGGGCGGCCGTTCGCGCACCGGGCGCATGCTGCAACCGAAAACCGGGATGCTGGCGATCACCCTGCGCAGCTTCCTGCGCTCATCGCGCATGCCCATCGTCTTCGTTCCGGTGTACATCGGCTACGAACGCGTACTGGAAGGCCGGACCTACCTCGGCGAGTTGCGCGGTGCGGCCAAGAAGAAAGAATCGATCTTCGATATTTTCAAAGTCATTGGCGCACTCAAGCAGCGCTTTGGCCAGGTAGCGGTGAACTTCGGTGAGCCGATCAAACTGGCGGAATTCCTCGACAGCGAACAGCCGGACTGGCGCAAACAGGAACTCGGCCCGCAGTTCAGACCCGCCTGGCTCAACGAAACCACCAACCGCCTCGGCGAGAAAGTCGCCCGGCATCTGAACGAAGCGGCGGCGATCAACCCGGTCAACCTCGTTGCGCTGGCGCTGCTGTCCACCAGCCGCCTGGCCCTGGACGACCGCGCCATGGCTCGGGTGCTCGACCTGTATCTGGCGCTGTTGCGCAAGGTGCCGTACTCGCCGCACACCACCCTCCCGGAAGGTGACGGCCGTGCGTTGATCGAGCACGTGAAGGACATGGACCTGCTGTCCGAGCAGAGCGATGCCCTGGGCAAGATTCTGTATCTGGACGAGCAGAACGCCGTCCTGATGACCTACTACCGCAACAACGTGCTGCACATCTTCGCGCTGCCGGCGCTATTGGCGAGCTTCTTCCAGAGCGCGTCGCGCATGAGCCGCGAACAGATCCTGCGCTACACCCGTGCGCTGTATCCGTACCTGCAAGCGGAGCTGTTCATTCGCTGGTCGCTGGACGAACTGGATGGGGTGATCGATCAATGGCTCGAAGCCTTCGTCGAGCAAGGCCTGCTGCGTTTCGAAAACGACGTGTACCTGCGTCCGGCGCCAAGCTCGCGGCATTTCGTGCTGCTGACCTTGCTGTCGAAAAGCATCGCCCAAACCCTGCAGCGCTTCTACATGACCGTGTCCCTGCTGCTCAACAGCGGTCAGAACAACATCAGCGCCGAAGAACTGGAAGACCTGTGCACGGTCATGGCCCAGCGCCTGTCGATCCTGCATGGCCTGAACGCCCCGGAATTCTTCGACAAGAGCCTGTTCCGCCACTTCATCCAGACCATGCTCGACCTCGATGTGCTCAAGCGCGACGAAGCGGGCAAGTTGAGCTACCACGAACTGCTCGGCGAACTGGCTGAAGGTGCGGCCAAACGGGTGTTGCCAGCGGAGATTCGCTTGTCGATCCGTCAGGTGGCATTGCATCGCAGTGAAGATGCGGCGGATCAACCCGCTCCACCGGTCGAAACCGTCTAGATTGATCAGGGCGCCAGTCGGTTCTGGTGCCCTCGATACGGAGATCTTTCAATGAAAAAACTGCCCCTGATCGTAGCCACCTTGCTGTTGACTGCCTGCCAGCATCCGACACCGGCGCCCAAGGCCTCCCTTGATGGTGAAGTCTTCTACCTGCAACGCATCGCATTGCCACCGAACGCGGTCCTCAGCGTCAGCCTGCAAGATATCTCACTGGCCGATGCCCCGGCGAAAGTCATTAACGAGCAACGCGGCCCGGTCAAAGGCCAGGTGCCGCTGCCCTTCCATCTCAGCTACGACCCGCTGACGGTAGAGCCCAACCACCGTTACTCTGTGAATGCGCGCATCGAAGTCGACGGCAAACTGATGTTCATCACCACCGAAAATCATGCCGTGCGCCTGGACGGCTCCGATCCACAACCCGTGAAGGTCCGTGTCGACCCGGCCCGCTAAGTGTTTTTTTGAAAAAGGAAGTTGCCATGCTCCGCCCTACCCTCCGTTTCGCCGGCCTTTGTGCAGGCTTGATGATCTCCGCCAGCGCCCTGGCGCTGTCCCTCAGCGACCTGTCGCAGAAAGACGCCACCGGCGGGCTCAAGGACGCGCTGACCCAAGGCGCACAACTGGCCGTAAAACAACTCGGCACCCCGGGCGGCTTCAGCAACAACCCGGACGTGAAAATCGAACTGCCGGGCAAACTGGGCAAAGTCGCCAGCAAAATGAAACAGTTCGGCATGGGTGATCAGGTCGATGAGCTGGAGGCCAGCATGAACAAGGCGGCCGAAACCGCCGTCACCCAGGCCCAGCCAATCCTTGTCGATGCCGTGAAGAAAATGACCGTTGAAGACGCCAAGGGCATCCTCAGCGGCGGCAACGACTCGGCCACCCAATACCTGAACAAGACCAGCCGCGAACAGATCCGCGCCAAGTTCCTGCCCATCGTCAAGCAAGCTACCGACAAGGTTGGCCTGGCCCAGCAGTACAACTCGTTCGCCGGACAAGCGGCGACCATGGGCGTAGTGGATGCGAAGAATGCCAACGTCGAAAACTACGTCACCGAGCAGGCACTGAATGGCTTGTTCGAGATGATCGGCAAACAGGAAGAAACCATCCGCCAGAACCCGGCGGCTGCGGCGACCAGTTTGGCGAAGAAGGTGTTTGGTTCGTTGTGATTTTTATCTAGCGGCAAAACCAGAAAAGCCCGCTGCAACTGTGAAGGTCAGCGGGCTTTTTCGTTCTCCATTACTGCGGATCAAGGCGATCCAACACGTCACTCACCGACAGTTGCGCCAGGACAATCATCTGCTGAATACCGAGCACCAGATTGCACGTCGGGCCAATCAGGCTGGATGACAACTCGGTCGCCATCACGTTGGCTGAGGCGAGGGTTTCGTAGGCGTGGACCAGCAGGGTTTCGGAATTAATGCCTGGGCGGATGGTGAAAATTGGGCAGGGGCGGTTTGAAGTGCCGGTATTTTCTTCGGACTCTGAAGTCGGGGGATTGGGGCTGGGTTTGATCATTGTGAAGCTCCTAACGAAAGTTGGAGCAGCCAGCATCACTTGCAGATGATGGGTGGCAGCTGTGTGCAGGTCTGCAAGACCGAGTCGTTAGGCAACCTCGGCAGACCCGAAGATCTCCCGCACACAGCCACCATAAATCGGTGGTCGCTAAAAAAGCGCCACGATTATAGGTGCGCCAGTGGGCGCCTAACAAACTATTGGCGGGCTTGCAGTCCCGGTCGCTGAATTGGCAGCGACCGTCAGAGGCTAGAGATCGTGCTTCCGACAGGCAACCTGAAAGTCTTGTGGGAATGGTCTGAATGGTTGGCATTGGCGATAAACACTGTTGACTGTTGGGCAGCCATCGCGAGCAAGCTCGCTCCCACAGAAGAGCAAAGGCCGAGCAGCCCACACCACCGCGTCGCTCTTCACCACTCATCAGGCCGAGCGTTAGCTCGCCTGCAGCTTTTGATCTTGATCCACCCGCCCCCTCGGGAGGCTGAGTGGAGGCGTTCATCCGGGGATGGGCGCGCAGCGCCGTTCGACGCAGTCGAACTCATTGCATGTAGGTCGTCGCGAAGCAGACCGGAGGGCAATGCCCCCGGATGAATGCCGGAGCGAAGGAACCCCGAGCCTAAGCGAGGGGCCGTACGTTCGGGGCGAGACCTTTGGTTCCTTTGGGGCGTCTGCCAAAGGGACTCGCCGTAAAGGCGAAACCATAAGTGGCCGTTACCGCAGAAACGGATATGTACTCAATCAACCAAGAGCCTGGTCGGCCCGAAGGCCGCCAAGGTCAAACCGACTCTTTGCGAACCCGGAACCAGGCGGCATAAAGGGCAGGCAAAAACAAAAGCGTCAACGCAGTGGCCACAATCAACCCCCCCATGATCGCCACCGCCATCGGCCCGAAAAACACACTGCGCGACAACGGAATCATCGCCAGCACCGCCGCCAGCGCCGTCAACACAATCGGCCGGAACCGCCGCACCGTCGCCTCGATAATCGCCTGCCAAGGCTTGAGCCCCGCAGCGATATCCTGCTCGATCTGATCCACCAGAATCACCGAGTTACGCATGATCATCCCGGACAACGCGATAGTCCCCAGCATGGCCACAAAACCGAACGGCTGACGGAACACCAATAGAAACAGCGTCACCCCGATCAACCCCAGCGGCGCCGTCAGGAACACCATCGCCGTGCGCGAAAAACTTCGCAGCTGCAGCATCAGCAAGGTCAACACCACCACGATGAACAATGGTACGCCGGCCTTCACCGAATTCTGTCCGCGCGCGGAGTCTTCCACCGTGCCACCGACATCCAGCAAATACCCGTCGGGCAATTCGGCACGGATCGGATCGAGGGTCGGCATGATCTGCTGCACCAGCGTCGCCGGTTGCTCCTTCCCATAGATGTCGGCACGAACCGTCACGTTAGGCAGGCGATTGCGGTGCCAGATGATGCCTTCTTCGAAGCCGTACTCCAGGGTCGCGATCTGCGACAGCGCGACACTGCGACCGTTATCGGTCGGCACCGCCAGGCTCGGCAGCAACGACAGTTCGGTGCGCTCATGCAAGGTGCCGCGCAGCAGAATCTCGATCAACTCGTTGTCTTCGCGGTACTGGCTGACGCTGGAACCGGTCAGGGAGCTTTGCAGGAACCTCGACAGATTCGCCGTGCTCACGCCCAACGCCCGCGCGCGGTCCTGATCGATGTTCAGGTACACCACCTTGCTCGGTTCTTCCCAATCGAGGTGGACGTTGACCACATGGGGGTTCTCGCGAACCTTGGCCGCGACTTTGCGCGCCAGCGCCCGGACTTCCTCGATGTGCTCCCCGGTCACCCGGAACTGCACTGGGTAGCCAACCGGCGGGCCGTTTTCCAGACGCGTAACCCGTGAGCGCAAGGCAGGGAATTGCTCATTGAGGGTGGAGATCAACCAGATACGCAGGGCTTCGCGTTCTTCGATGGTTTTCGCCAGGACGACAAACTGGGCGAAGCTCGCCGCCGGCAGTTGCTGATCCAGCGGCAGGTAAAAACGCGGCGAACCGGTACCGACGTAAGCCACATAATTGTCGATCCCCGCCTTGTCCTTGAGCAGCGCCTCGAGGCGTTTGACCTCGTCGGCGGTGTTGCTCAGCGAAGCGCCTTCGGCCAGTTTCAGGTCGACCATCAATTCCAGGCGACCCGATGCCGGGAAGAATTGCTGCGGTACAAACTTGAACAGCACGATGGAAGCGATGAACAACAGCACGGTCGCCGCGATCACGGTTTTGCGCCAGCGCACACACCACTCCACCAGACGCCGGACGCGCTGGTAGAACGGCGTGCCATAGGGATCGGGCTGGCCGGCACCGTGTTTGGCGGCGTGGATTTTCGCCAGGTCCGGCAGGAGTTTTTCCCCCAGATACGGCACAAAGACCACCGCGGCCACCCACGACGCCAACAGCGCGATGGTGACCACCTCGAAGATCGAACGGGTGTATTCGCCAGTGCCCGATTGCGCCGTGGCAATCGGCAGGAAGCCGGCCGCGGTGATCAGCGTACCGGTGAGCATCGGGAACGCGGTGCTGGTCCAGGCATAACTCGCCGCTTTGACCCGGTCGAAGCCCTGCTCCATTTTGATCGCCATCATTTCCACGGCGATGATCGCGTCGTCCACCAGCAAGCCCAGTGCCAGTACCAATGCACCGAGAGAAATCTTGTGCAGGCCGATGCCGAGGTAATACATGCTGGCAAACGTCATCGCCAGCACCAGCGGAATCGCCAGGGCCACCACCATGCCGGTGCGCACGCCGAGGGAGAAGAAGCTCACCAGCAACACGATGGCCAGCGCCTCGACCAGCACTTGCACGAACTCGCCAACACTGGTTTTCACCGCAGCCGGCTGGTCGGAGACTTTGCGCAGCTGCATGCCGGCCGGGAGGTTTTTCTGGATGCGGGCGAACTCGACTTCCAGTGCCTTGCCCAGCACCAGAATGTCACCGCCGTCCTTCATCGCTACCGCCAGACCGATGGCGTCTTGCGCCATGAAGCGCATGCGCGGCGCCGGTGGATCATTGAAACCACGCCGTACGTCGGCCACATCGGAGATGCGGAAGGTACGATCACCGACGCGGATCGGGAAGTTCTTGATCTCGTCGACCGTCTGAAAATTCCCTGTTACCCGTAGCTGCAATCGCTCGCTGCTGGTCTCGAAGAAACCTGCCGTGGACACCGCGTTCTGTTCTTCAAGGGCTTGCTGGACAGCCGCCAGCGGCAAGCCGAGGGTGGCGAGTTTGACGTTGGAGAGTTCGATCCAGATTTTCTCGTCCTGCAGGCCCAGCAGTTCGACCTTGCCCACATCCTTGACCCGTTGCAGCTGGATCTGGATGCGGTCGGCGTAATCCTTGAGCACGGCGTAGTCGAAACCCGCGCCGGTCAGGGCGTAGATATTGCCGAAAGTGGTGCCGAATTCATCGTTGAAGAACGGCCCCTGAATCCCCGGCGGCAAGGTATGACGAATGTCGCTGATCTTCTTGCGCACCTGATACCAGAGCTCCGGGATCTCCACCGAATGCATGGAGTCGCGCGCGATGAAGGTCACCTGGGACTCGCCGGGGCGGGAGAACGACACGATGCGCTCGTACTCACCGGTTTCCATCAATTTCTTTTCGATGCGTTCGGTGACCTGGCGCGAGACTTCCTCGGCGGTCGCTCCCGGCCAGTTGGTGCGAATCACCATGGCCTTGAAGGTGAACGGCGGGTCTTCGCTTTGGCCGAGCTTGGTGTAGGAAAGTGCGCCGACAATGGCCAGCAACAGCATCAGGAACAGGACGATCTGGCGATTACGCAGCGCCCATTCGGAAACGTTGAAGCGCATCGGGGCTTACTCCTTGTCCGCCAGATTGACCACGCGATTGGAGCGATCCACCGGGCGCACCTGCTGCCCTTCGAGAAGCACATGAACGCCGGCGGCCACGACCCAGTCGCTGGCGTTGAGCCCTTCGAGCACCGGAACGGTTTTCTCGCCGAAGGCACCGACCCGCACCGGGGCCTTTTTCAAGGTGTTATTTGCGCTGACGATCCAGACATAGGTCACGCCGTTTTCCGCCGTCAGCGCAGACAGCGGAACGGACAGTGGAACCACGTCGGCGGCCTGCACGAACACTCGGGCGCTCTGGCCCAATTCGACAGGAACCTTGCCGGAGCTGAAGGCAATGCGGGCCGCGAAGGTGCGCGATTTTGGATCAGCCGACGGCGACAGTTCACGGATACGCCCTTCGAAACGCTGGTCGGGCTGGGTCCAGAGTTCTACCGACACCGGTTCACCGACCTTGAAGCGGCCGAAGTTCTGCTCCGGCAGGCTGATCAACACTTCACGCTCGCCATCGGTGGCCAGTGTGAACACCGTTTGCCCGGCGGCCACGACTTGCCCGACTTCCACCAGACGTTTGGCCACGACGCCGTCCTGCGGCGCTCGCAACACGGCGTAACTGGCCTGGTTATTGGAGACGTTGAATTCGGCTTTGATTTGTTTGAGACGCGCCTCACCGGAGCGGTAGAGGTTTTCGTGATTGTCGTACTGCGAACGGCTGACCAGCTGACGCTCCATCAGGGTTTTATAGCGATCACGCTCGGCACGCACCATGCTCAAATTGGCTTCAGCGGCGGCAACCTGGGCGCGAGTGGCCTCCAGTTGCAGGCGCACGTCCTGGGGGTCGAGCTCCGCCAAGGGTTGATCGGCCTTGACCCGCTGCCCTTCCTCGACCAGTCGTCGGCTGACTTTGCCGCCGATACGGAACGCCAGGTCCGGCTCATACCGCGCGCGAACTTCACCGGGATAGCTTTCCATGGCCTGCACCGAAGGCTCTGGCTGGACCACCATGGCCGGGCGCACACTAACTTGCGGCGCCTCTTCGTGACCACACGCAGACAATAAAAAAGCCAGGGTGACTGGCAACGCGAGGGGCAAGGCATAGCGGAACATGGTGTAGGACCTTTCGCTAATGGTGCTTTGAATAATTATACTGAGCAGTATGTTATTAATAGCAAACTCACGAGTCCAGTAATAAAAACGAATATGCCAAACAATCTTTCAGCACCCAATGGCCCAGGCAGACCCAAGGATTTGGTCAAGCGCCAGGCGATTCTCGATGCGGCCAAAGCGCTGTTTCTGAGTAAGGGTTATGCCAATACCAGCATGGATGCCGTCGCAGCCGAGGCCGGTGTGTCGAAGCTGACGGTCTATAGCCACTTCAACGACAAGGAGACGCTGTTCTCCGCCGCCGTGATGGCCAAGTGCGAGGAGCAGTTGCCACCGCTGTTCTTCGAACTGCCGGAAGGCGTGGCCGTGGAAACCGTGCTGCTCAACATCGCGCGCGGTTTTCATCACCTGATCAACAGTGATGAATCCGTGAACCTGCACCGGTTGATGATGACTCTGGGCAGCCAGGACCCGAAACTCTCGCAGATCTTCTTCGAGGCCGGGCCCCAGCGCATGCTGCATGGCATGGAACGCCTGCTGAGCAAGATCGATGAAAGCGGCGTGTTGCGCATCGACAAACCGCACAACGCGGCCGAGCACTTCTTCTGCCTGCTCAAAGGTGCGGGGAATTTCCGTTTGCTATACGGCTGCGGCGAGCCGCCGGTTGGCGAAGAGGCGGAGAGCCATGTGCGGGAGGTGGTGGGGTTGTTTATGCGGGCTTATCGGCCTGAGTGAGCCTGATGGATTTGTGGTGACCGGGCCGACGCTATCGCGGGCAAGCCCGCTCCCACAGGGTCCGGGGTGATCTCATTTCTTGAACCCGGCACAAAACCTGTGGGAGCGTGGCTTGCCCGCGATGAAGGCGACTCGGTCTTAAGGCTTCAAAGCCTTCTTCGGATAGATGTCATACCGACTGGACTTGCCATCCAGCGCATGGCTCGGCTTCGGCCCGTCGATGCACGGCGCCTTGCGCGGACGCTTGACCACAACCCGGTGGCTGGCCAGGGCCAAGGCGGCTTCGAGCAATGCCGGCGCATCCGGATCATCGCCCACCAGCGGCCGGAACAGGCGCATTTCCTTCTTCACCAGTGCGGTTTTCTCACGGTGCGGGAACATCGGGTCAAGGTAGATCACCTGCGGCGGCTCGCCTTCCCAGTTGCGCATCACCTCGATCGAATTGCCCTTGAGCAAGCGCATGCGCGCCACGATCGGCGCCACGTCGAAATCTTCCGCGCCACGGGCCAGGCCATCTTCCAGCAAGGCGCCGATAAGCGGCTGACGCTCGATCAGGCTCATCTCGCAACCGAGGCTGGCCAGCACGAACGCGTCCTTGCCCAGCCCCGCCGTGGCATCCAGTACCCGCGGGCGCACGCCCTGGGCGACACCGACGGCCTTGGCGATCATCTGCCCGCTGCCACCGCCATACAACCGACGATGAGCCGCACCGCCCTCGACGAAGTCCACCCGCACCGGCCCCGGCGCATCCGGCCCCAGCTGTTGCAACTGCAAACCCTGGTCGCCCACCTGCAAGGCAAATTCGCCGTCCGCCACTTGCATCGGCAAGCCCAGGCGCTCGGCCCATTGCTCGGCTTGTGGCTCGAAAGCCGCGTCCAGGGCCTGGACATGGATGCGGCAGGCCGCAGGTTGATCAATCATCGGAAAACACGCTCAAAAAATTAATGATCGGCAAAAACTGCCGATAACAAAACTATCGAGCATTTTGCCAGAGCTGAGCGTCGACCGAGAGAAATGTCAGACATTCAATCCACAATCACAGGTTTTATCTCGCCTTACGGCGACTACAACCTGCGAAACACCCAGACACTGAGCGGCGTCAGCCACATCTGGCAGGATTTCTTTGCCCGGGCGCTGGCCGAACAGTCGGGTGAAGTGCTGCCGCAATCGCTGAACTTTCCACCGGTCGACCTCGAAAGCCCGGTGGAGCCGACCGTTGGCAGCGAGCTGCTGGCGCACATCGTGTCCCAGCGCGAATGCGAGGTGAAAGACAACGTAATCCGCCCGCCCGAGCCGCTGTTCCTGCCGATTGCCGAATTCGAGATGGACCTGGCCGACAAGCCGTTCCCACCATTCCCGGCGGACGAAATCGTCGCCCAGCAAAAACAGCAGGACTTCGAAAGTGGCTGGGTTCGCCCGATCGTGTTGAACGGTGGTCAGCCACTGCCGCAAGCCGCCGCTGCACCGCAACCGCGTCCGCTGCACCTGCCCATCGCCGAATTCGACCTCGACCTGCTCGACAAGCCGTTCCCGCCGTTCTCACCGGAAGAACGGGGGGAGCAGCAGAAACAACTCGATTTCGATAATGGCTGGGCCCGCCCAATCATCTTGCAGAACCTGCGTATCGCCGCCTGATCCTCAGCCGCGCCCCCTTCCCCACCCTCAGCCTTTAAAGAACTGATTGGCCTTCTGGTACGGCATCGACCGGGAAGTGAAACCGAACGTGCCTGACGTCTGGATTTCTTCGGCGGCGCGAAAGAATTCACCATAGGCC
Organism: Pseudomonas sp. P1_F7; assembly: GCF_056405655.1. Taxonomy (NCBI): domain Bacteria; kingdom Pseudomonadati; phylum Pseudomonadota; class Gammaproteobacteria; order Pseudomonadales; family Pseudomonadaceae; genus Pseudomonas; species Pseudomonas sp. P1_F7. The sequence goes on along the minus strand of NZ_JBFUBR010000010.1, from coordinate 354,178 downwards.
GCCAATGCCAGCGCCGAACCGACGCTGATGCGTTTGACGCCCATCTCACCCAACTGCGCGACCGTCAGCTTCAAGCCGCCCGACATCAACACATTCACCGGTTTTGGCGCCACGGCGCGCACCACCGCCAGTACATCCTCGGCGCTGCGCAAGCCGGGTGCGTAGAGCACATCGGCACCGGCCTCGGCGAATGCCTGCAAGCGGCGGATGGTGTCGGCTAGATCGGGATTGTCGTGCAGGAAGTTTTCCGCCCGGGCAGTCAACATAAAGTGGAACGGCAAACTGCGAGCGGCAGCCACAGCGGCTTCGATGCGCGCCACGGCGTGTTCGAAACAGTAGATCGGGCCTTCTTCGCGGCCGGTGGCGTCCTCGATCGAACCACCGACGGCTCCGGCCTCCGCCGCGCGCAAAATGCTTTTCGCGCAGTCGGCCGGGTTGTCGGCAAAGCCGTTTTCCAGGTCCACGGCAACCGGCAGGTCAGTGGCGGCGACAATCGCCTGAACGTTCATCAGGGTATCGTCGAGGGTCAATCCACCATCGGCACGCCCTTGGGAAAAGGCATAACCGGCACTGGTGGTCGCCAGCGCCTCGAAGCCGAGGCTGGCGAGCATCTTCGCCGAGCCGGCATCCCATGGATTGGGAATCACAAAAGCGCCGGGGCGTTCGTGAAGGGCTTTGAACGCCTGAGCTCGAAGGGTTTGCGCATCCATTGGGCAGGCTCCTGAAGAGGGGAAAGAATCCGCCTCAGAGCAGGCCAAGTTGCTCGGCGACGGGTTCTCTGTATAGCTCAGGCAGCGCCGGCAAGCCAGGCAAACGCAACATCAGTCTGGCGTGAAAGCGCTGCGCCAGTTTCGCGGCCAGCAGGTTGTCGGCCGTGTGCAGGAAGATATACGGCGTGCGGCCTTCTTCGATCCACACCGCGATTTTCTCGACCCATGGCTCCAGAAACGTATCGTTGGCCTCAAGCGTTGGATGGCCGATAAAACGCACCTGCGGGAATTGCGTGAATGCCGCAGGGCGCGGTGGCACCCGGGGCTTCTTCGATTGGGCGTGGAGCACCGAGGGCTCGGTCGAGGTGCAACTGAACAACGCACGGGGATCGAGACAGATGCGTTCGACTCCGCGATCCAGCAGCAGACGATTGAGCATTCGCTCGCTGTCACCCTTGGCGAAAAAGTCGTCATGCCGCACTTCCACGGCCAGCGGCCGCTGCAGGGCATCGATGAATCCGGCCAGTTCGGGCAAACGTTGGGGCGTGAAGCTTTTCGACAGCTGCAACCACAGTGGCGACACCCGCTCACCGAGTGGGCTGAGTAATTGCAAGAAAGTTTCGGCGGCGGTCAGTTGCTCGCGCAGATCTCCACCGTGGCTGATCTCACCGGGAAACTTGGCGGTGAAGCGAAAGTGTTCGGGCATGATCTCGGCCCAACGCTGCACGGTGTTGGCAGCCGGGCTCGCGTAGAAGGTCGTGTTGCCTTCTACGGCATTGAATACCTGGGAATAGAGATCAAGAAAGTCCGCGGTCTTGGCGTCCCGCGGATACAGGTAATCGCGCCAGGCGTTTTCGCTCCACGAGGGACAACCGAGGTAATACGGCAGCAACATCAGATGTACAGGTCGAGACCCAGCACATCCGCTTCCCAATCGACGAAACCGGCGGTACTCAGGTAGCTGGCCAGGGCTGTCGCCACGCTTTTGCTCATGGCACGGTGGTAAATCAGGTCTTGCTGACGGGCGGGTAGATTGCTCAGTTTTTGCGCAGAGGTTTTCGCAGCGCGGGCAGCCAGTTGCTCTTCAGTCGGGATTTCCAGCTCGCCTTCGATATCAATGGCGTCGTCTTCCACCACGCTACCTTTATGTGGCTTGCGCTTGATGGGGGAGGACTGAAAGGAAGCGCCGTCTATACGCATACGTGCATACTCGGAATCAGTGATGGCAGTTTAGTAGCGCATTACCCACTTCGCAAACCGCCGAGTGATAACTAGAACACATAAAAGGCAGAAGGTTTAAAAGCTGAGGTTAGAAAAAGATCTTCTGTAGGAGCTGCCGCAGGCTGCGATCTGTTAAGGCTTAACGCGCCTTGGGAGTCGCCACTTTATCGCGCAGATAAACCGGCTGCGCTTCGTCGGCCACGATCGCCTCGCCGCGTTCCCAGGCAAATCGCGCCAGGGTCAGCAGGTCTTCGGCGTGGGGCAGCATGCCCGCATCCTGCCCGCTCAGGCTGACGGCGATGCGCTCGCCATAGCCCCAACCGGTGCCTGCGCCGAACCATTCGCCGCTGGCATCGGTCGGCAATGCAGCGGACTCCGGCGGCAGTACCGCTTCAGCGCCCACCAGGCGCATCTCCCCGGCCGTTTCGCGGTAGCAACCCCAATACACTTCATCCATGCGCGCATCGATGGCGGCAGCGACCTGACTGGCGCCGTGTTCGCGCAACGCACGTTGCGCCAGCACGGCCAGGTTCGACACCGGCAGCACCGGCCGATCCAAGGCAAACGCCAGGCCCTGCACCACGCCGATGGCAATGCGCACGCCGGTGAAGGCGCCCGGGCCACGGCCGAACGCAATGGCATCGACCGCTTGCAGCGTGGTGCCCGCATCGGCCAGCAATTGCTTGATCATCGGCAACAGCTTCTGCGCGTGCAGGCGCGGGATCACCTCGTAATGGCTCGTGACCTTGCCGTCATGCAGCAAGGCAACGGAGCAAGCTTCGGTCGCGGTGTCCAGGGCCAGCAAGGTGCTCATCGATGTTTCCACAAGAGAGGTCAAAAAAAGTGCGTCAGTATAAACAACTACGGCCCGCAAGCGGGCCGTAGATGATGCTGCGGATCAGACTTTTCAGCTCAGCGCCGCAAGCACCTTGGCGGTGATCGCTTCAACCGAACCGACGCCTTCGATATGGCTGTACTGCGGCTTGCCATTGGCAGCCGCCAGCTTCTGGTAGAAATCCACCAGCGGCTTGGTCTGGGAGTGGTAGACCGACAGGCGATGACGCACGGTTTCTTCGGTGTCGTCCTTGCGCTGTACCAGCTCTTCACCGGTGACGTCGTCTTTGCCAGCAATTTTCGGCGGGTTGTAGACGATGTGGTACACGCGGCCGCTGGCCTCGTGAACACGGCGGCCGGCGATACGCTGGACGATTTCTTCGTCTTCGACGGCGATTTCAACCACGGCATCCAGCTCGACGCCGGCCGTCACCAAGGCTTCAGCCTGGGGAATGGTACGCGGGAAGCCGTCGAACAGGAAACCGTTGGCGCAGTCGGACTGAGCGATGCGGTCCTTGACCAGTGCGATGATCAGGTCATCGGATACCAGGCCACCGGCATCCATGATGCTCTTGGCCTTGATGCCCAGCTCGGTGCCGGCCTTGACCGCTGCACGCAGCATGTCGCCGGTGGAGATTTGCGGAATGCCGAATTTTTCGGTGATGAACTTAGCCTGAGTACCTTTACCGGCCCCGGGAGCTCCCAGCAGAATGACGCGCATCGATGTGCTCCTCAATTTTTTATATGGATAACGTCAGATTCGCCTCGTGGGGCCAATCTCAAAAATAGGGTCGTGACCGCCCAAACGGTCAAAGGCTGCTCAAGATACACAGCAGGCTGCGCCCACACAAGACGCCAAAAGTCGGAGAAACCGCTGCCTCTTGCGACCATTGCGCACAGTTTCCCAAGTCGCAACCCCATCATTAACTGTCGCCTGACAGCACTTTTCAACCCGTCAAACGACGGCATCCGGCTCACCTGCCGGATGCCTGACCCCACGGCAAAAACCTTAGCCGGTGTTACGCAAACCGGCGGCAATCCCCGCCACAGACACCAGCAAGGCCTGTTCTACCGGGCTGCCCTGCGCCACATCCTGCAATCGTGAACGGGCCAGCAACTCGGCCTGCAATAGATGAAGCGGGTCGAGGTAGGTGTTGCGCAAGCGGATGAACTCAAGGGTCGCCGGGCTATGTGCCAGCAGCTGCGACTGCCCGGTCAGGCCGAGAACGATGGTGCACGCCTGCGACAATAGGTCGCGTAAGTGCGCGCCCAATGGCAACAGATTCGGCTCCACCAGACGCTCATCGTAGGACTGTGCAATGTCGGCATCGGCTTTGGCCAGGACCATTTCCAGCATGTCGATGCGGGTGCGGAAGAACGGCCACTGCTCGCGCATTTGCCCCAGCAGTTCGCCTTCGCCACGCTCCAGTGCCTTGCTCAGGGCCGCTTCCCAACCCAGCCAGGCCGGCAGCATCAGGCGCGTCTGGGTCCAGCCGAAGATCCACGGAATCGCCCGCAGGCTTTCAATCCCGCCGGCCCGACGCTTGGCCGGGCGACTGCCCAGCGGCAAACGACCGAGTTCCTGTTCCGGTGTGGACTGGCGGAAATACTCCACGAACTGCGGATTTTCCCGCACCACGGCGCGATAGGCGCTGACACCGTCCGCGGCCAGCTCGTCCATCAAATGGCGCCACTCGGGCGTAGGTAGCGGCGGAGGCAGCAAGGTCGCCTCCAGCACGGCGGCCAGGTACAGATTGAGGTTTTGCTCGGCGATGTCCGGCAGGCCGAACTTGAATCGAATCATTTCGCCCTGTTCAGTGGTGCGGAAACGCCCCGCCACCGAACCCGGTGGCTGCGACAGGATCGCCGCGTGGGCCGGGCCGCCGCCTCGCCCCACGGTGCCGCCGCGACCGTGGAACAACAGCAGTTCCACTTGCTGTTCACTGCAGATATCCACCAGTCGCTCCTGCGCCCGGTATTGCGCCCAGGCCGCCGCGGTGGTGCCGGCGTCCTTGGCCGAGTCGGAATAGCCGATCATCACTTCCTGCGGCCCTTGCAGGCGCGCGCGATAACCCGGCAACAGCAGCAGCTTCTCGATCACCGGGCCGGCATTGTCGAGGTCAGCCAGGGTTTCAAACAGCGGCACCACGCGCATGGGCCGCAACACGCCGGACTCTTTGAGCAATAGCTGCACGGCGAGTACATCGGAAGCCGCACCAGCCATGGAAATCACATAGGAACCGAGGGATGCCTCTGGCGCAGCGGCGATTTCCCGGCAAGTCGCCAGCACCTCGGCGGTGTCGGCGGAAGGCTTGAAGTACGTCGGCAACAAGGGCCGACGATTGCTCAGTTCGCGCATCAGGAAGGCGATGCGCTCTTCTTCACTCCAGTCCTCGTAACGGCCGAGGCCAAGGTAGTCGGTGATTTCGGTCATCGCAGCGGTGTGCCGCGAGGAGTCCTGGCGCACATCCAGACGTACCAGGAACAGGCCGAAGGTTACTGCCCGACGCAGGCAATCGAGCAACGGCCCGTCGGCGATCACGCCCATGCCGCACTCGTGCAATGAGTGGTAGCAAAGCTCCAGCGGATCGAGCAGCTCGCGGTTGTTTTGCAGCACATCTGTTGGTGCCGGCGTTGGCGTCGACAACGAGGTGTGCGCCCAGTTACGCGTGGCGCGCAGGCGTTCGCGCAGCTGTTTGAGCACTGCCCGGTAAGGCTCGGCGCTGTCACCCGCCTTGGCCCTCAATTCATCGTTGGCCCGCTGCATCGACAGTTCAGCGGCCAGGTGATCGACATCCCGAAGGTACAAATCGGCTGCCATCCAACGCGCCAAGAGTAAAACTTCACGGGTAACCGCCGCTGTCACGTTCGGGTTGCCGTCGCGGTCACCGCCCATCCACGAGGCAAAGCGAATCGGTGCTGCCTCCAGTGGCAAGCGCAGGCCAGTAGCGGCGTGCAGGGCCTGATCGGCCTTGCGCAGATAATTGGGAATGGCCTGCCACAGCGAATGCTCGATTACCGCGAAACCCCACTTGGCTTCGTCCACCGGCGTCGGACGCGTGCGGCGAATTTCTTCGGTGTGCCAGGCTTCGGCGATCAGGCGCTGCAAGGTAGTCTTGATCTGCTCGCGCTCGGCACTGGTCAGGTCACGGTGATCCTGAGCCGCCAGTTGCGCGGCGATGGCGTCGTACTTCTGGATCAGAGTGCGGCGTGCAACTTCGGTGGGATGTGCCGTGAGTACCAGCTCGATCTCCAGCCGGCCCAGTTGCCGGGCCAGGGCTTCGGCGCCATGACCCTCGGCGCGCAGACGAGCGAGCAATTCCGGCAGCACCCGGGCTTCGAACGGCGCCTGTCGGGATTCCTCGCGACGGTGAATCAACTGGTATTGCTCGGCGATATTGGCCAGGTTGAGAAACTGGTTGAACGCCCGCGCCACTGGCAGCAATTCGTCTTCGGTCAGCTGGTTGAGGCTGGCGCTGAGTTCGGCGTCCATGGAACCGCGCCGGTCAGCCTTGGCGCCCTTGCGGATCTGCTCGATCTTGTCGAGAAAACCGTCGCCATATTGTTCACGAATGGTGTTGCCCAACAGCTCACCCAACAGGTGAACGTCCTCGCGCAAGCGTGCATCAATATCGGTCATCAGCAGGTCTCCAGCAAAAAATCCGGGCGGCTAGGAACCTAGAGAGTGCCGCTCCAGACCGGTTCTTACAAGCAAGACGACGAAGGGACTTTAAACCTTGCCTGTTGAAGCTAGTCTGAAGATAAGCCGCACAATGGCTATCGCCGGCCAATGCCGGACACTCACTCTGCCTGCCACGAGCGGGAGCGCAATGAGGTCAATATGAAAATCCGCGAGCTTGCCCACCACTGGGAAGAAAACGCCAAGGGGCGCCTGACCGACACCGGGTACTCGATTCATCTGGACGTGGAGTCTGCCGCACGGCTGGCCGCGCTCGTCGAGATGTACCCCAAGCGGCATCCCGAAGAACTGCTCGGCGATCTGATCGGCGCCGCGCTGGAAGAACTGGAAAGAAGCTTCCCGTACGTCAAAGGCACGACCGTGGTCGCCACCGATGAAGAAGGCGATCCGCTGTACGAAGACATCGGGCCGACCCCGCGCTTTCTGGCGCTGTCCCGTCGGCATTTGCACGACTTGTCGATGCCTGACGACAAACAGAAACACTGATTTTCCGCAGAACCTGTGGGAGCGAGCTTGCTCGCTCTCACATTGGGTTCTGCGCTGCACACAGGGACTACCTTACTGTTCCAGCTTCTGCGGCGTTTCCTGCCCCATGCAGCGCACGGCTTTTTTCTTGCTGTCGACCAGTACGCCGGTCAGGCCTTTCTGTTCCATGTCGAACAATACCAACACACCATCAATGCACTGCGCCACTTGCGCTGCTGGCTCCAGGGAGACTTTGTAGTCTTCGCCCGGAATGGTCTTGAGCATGGTGAATTCGTTGAGCAGCAACGCATCCTCAGGCTTGGCGAAGTGCAGGTAGCCGTACCACCACAAGGCACCGACGGTGCCGAGGATGCTGCAGATACCGGTGATGATCAGCGGGATGGCGTTACGTTCTTCACTCATTGCGGGCTCTCTGGTGGTTCATCTTCTGAATTCGGGGGCGTCGGGAAATTGGGAATCTCACCCAGGCGGCGCAGGCCGTTGAAATGTTGCGGGTCATCGAGATAACGCAGCATGACCTTGCGCCAGACCGGATTGGCGAACGTCTGCACATGACCGCCACGGGTCAGTTGCAGCACCCGCGGCGGCGGCGCAGCTTGATACAGTCGGATGCCGTTGGAAAGAGGCACGATCGGGTCGTCGATGCTGTGATAGAGCAGTTTCGGCACATCTTCAAGCTGCGCCATGGAGTTGATCGCGCTGTCGCCGTCCGGTACCAGCCACGACAACGGCACCTGCACCGGCCAGGTCAACCATGAAGTACTCAAGGCAAACTGACCGATGCTTCGGTAACTGGCGGGCACACCGTCGAGGACAATAGCCTTCAGTTGTTTCTGCCGTTCCGGGTGCTGAACCAGATAATGCACGGCCATCGAGCCACCGAGGCTCTGGCCGAGCAGGATCAGCGGCTTGCCTTTGGCCTCCGGCGCCTGGTCGAGCCATTTGAAGGCCGCATCGATGTCCTGATAGATCGCCGGCAGGCTCGGCTCGCCTTCAGACAAGCCATAACCGCGATAGTCCACGAGCAACACCTGGTAACCATTTTTCGGCAACCAAAAGCTCCCACCGAGGTGCATGGGCAGGTTTCCGCCGTTGCCGTGCAGGTGCAGCACCGTGCCTTTGACCTCGACCCCCTTCTTCGCCGGCAGCCACCACGCATTCAGCTTGAGGCCATCGGCGGTGTTCAAGGTGACGGTGCGGTATTCGAGCCCGGCCTTTTCCGGGGTGAACAACTGGCCGGGCTCCGGATAGAACAACAGCGAGCTGCAGCCGTTCAAGACCAGGAGAAGGCAGAGGATGCCGAGGATTCTCATCCGTTGAAACCTCGCAGTGAAGATTGGAATACATCCCCTGTGGGATAACACCAGCCTTACAGGATGTTCGAGTAATCCGCCTCGATCCGGTCCAGGCTCAGGTGGTTGAGGAAGTTGGAGAAGCACATCCACGCCGACAGCGCGTTCATGTCGCGGAACTGTTCAGGCAGGTACTTGGGCGGCACCACCAGGCCTTCGTCCACCAACTGACGCAAGGTACGCATGTCTTCCAGGGTGGTCTTGCCGCAGAACAACAGCGGTATCTGCTCCAACTTGCCTTTACGCACGGCCAGTTGAATGTAGTTGTAAATCATGATGAAGCCCTTGAGGTAGGACAAGTCTTTGGTAAATGGCAGACCTGTCGGCACCGAGCCGCGGAAAACACGGCTGGCGTTGCTGTAGCTCTCGGGCATTTCGAAACCTTGTTCGCGGAAGAACTCGAACACCTGCAGGAAGTCCGCGCCCTCCTCCACCATGTGGATCGCGCGGGTGCGGTTGGTCAGTTTGCGCAGGCGGCTCGGGTACGAGGCGAAGGTGATGATTTCCATCAGGATCGCCAGGCCTTCCTGGGTCACTGTCGACGAGGGCGGCCCCTTGGAGAGGAAGGTGCAGATCGGCTGGTTCAGGCCGTTGAGGGTGGTGCCGACATGCACCAGCCCTTCATGAACTTCCAGCGCCCGCACGTCGCGGTCGTTGAACATCGCGTCGGCGCGGATCTTGATGTAGTCGGCACCGGCCGCCGCATCGGCGACGATGCCGTCGGACTCGAACACCCGGATGGTTTCCTCGGCCTCGCCGAACACCTTGTTCAAGCGGTGTTGCAGCAGGTTGACGGCATCCTTGGCAGTCAACGTCTTCGGCTCATCCTTGAGGTCGCCACGGCCGTCGATGTTGTTCAGGTATTCGGACAGCATCATGCCCAGGTCGGACAGTGTCGGGTCGCCGGCGTGGAATGCGTCGGACGCGGCGCCGTACAACTCCTGGGAAATCAGGCCGAAATCCTCGGTGCCGCGCGCTTCGAGCATGCGCACCACCATGCGGTATTCCTTGCACATGCGCCGCATGATCTGGCCGACCGGGTTGAACTGACCGAGCTGGCGGGTGATGTCGCGCTCGATGTTCTGGAACTCCAGTTTCACCTTGCTCGAATCGAATGCCAGCGGCCGATTGAGGTAGTAGTCGCGGTCTACCGCCGGCATTTCCTTGCCCTTGGCCTTGAGGAAGCCCTTACGAATGTTGTCGTCCCACTTGACCGCATCGAGGACGCGGATCGGCGTCTGCGCCAGCACGATGCGATCGGACAAAATGCGTATCGACTGTTGGTAATCGTCCACGCGAAACTCCTGTAGAAACCTGTTTGTGCTGCTTATTTGGCTTTGGCCAGACGCTGGTAGCGTACGGCTTCGACGAATACATCGGAATTGGCCGGGTCGTCGAGGTAGGCAGCGACTTGATCCATGTGGCTGTCGATCAATACGCCATCGCCGTCGTTGGTCTGGAAGCTTTCACCGCTCAGGGCTTTTTGCTTCATGGCCTGGTTGATCTGGTCGAGGTCGAGGTTATAGACCACCAGCTCATGCTTGTCGGTCAGTTCAAACCCGCCAATGGTGAAATGCCCGCCGAACTGCGCCGGCACCTTCGCCGACAGGTACCAGCGATTGCCATGGTGCGACAGGGTGAACGGGTAGGCTTCACGTTCCTTGGGCCTGGCCCGGTAGTAGCTGACGGCCTGATAGCGGTTGTCGGCGATGCGGGTCAGTTCGAGGTTGAGCGGCTCGCCCCAGGCATTGGTGCTGGTCCATTTGCCGAGCAATCCTTTGGGCGCGGGTTCGCTTGTGGGCAGCGGTTCCTTGAAGGTCACCAGACAGCCACTGAGCAGCAGGAACGACAAGGCGATCACAACGACACGCCAGGCTTTCATCCAACACTCCCTATGAACATACGTCGCCCTGAAGTGGACACCTTCCCCTGTGGGAGCGAGCTTGCTCGCGATGGCGGCGTGTCTGGCAACACAGATGTTGAATGTCAGACCGCAATCGCGAGCAAGCTCGCTCCCACAGGGTGAAGCACCAGCCAGGCTTACACCGACGCCAGCACCAGGTGCATGTAGCGCGTCAGGATGCCGAGCATTTCCTCTTCGGCGGCAGGCTCGTCTACGTTGAGCAGCCCCTGATATTCCATCCGGCCGATAATCGCCGTCAACACCTTGGCATCCTGATGCGGCTCGCGCGAGCCCAGCACCTGGAACAGCTGGCAAGAGCCCTGCAACAGGATTTGCTGATGCGAGCGCACCAGTTCGGCCAGGCGCGGATTAAGCAACGCTTCCTGACGGAAAGCCTGCTCGGCCATCAAATGTTCACGGCGATTGACCAGTTGCCGATGAACGTAATCGGTCATCAGTCGTGCAATATCGTCCGCCAGTTTCGAGCGCGCCTGCGGGCTGCCATCGCCACTGTCGATCATTTCGCGCAACAAACCTTCGTTGTTCACCCACAGCTTGCCCATGTACGCCGCACTGCGTTCCACGTATTGGGCGAAGGTATCGGTGAGCAAGTCATCGATATCCTTGAAATAGTAAGTGGTCGCCGACAACGGCACTTGCGCCTCGGCGGCCACCGCACGGTGTCGTACGGCCCGTACACCGTCACGCACGACAATGCGCATGGCGGCATCCAGGATTTCCTGTCGTCGCTGTTCGCTGCCCTGTCGGCTGGCCTTGCGGCCCTGGTACTGAACGCTTTCAGCGACCGCAGTGGCGATACCCGCTGCACCTTCTTGAGCCATTGCACGAATCACGACAGGTATTTCCTCTCAGATGAAAGTAACAAGTTGATACGTTTGTACCAGACAGGCAATAAAAAGCCGCCTCAAAGGCGGCTTTTTAATTGAAACACTTACGCTTGCGGCCGCATGTGCGGGAACAGGATCACGTCGCGGATCGACGGTGAGTTGGTCAGCAGCATCACCAGACGGTCGATACCGATGCCTTCACCGGCCGTTGGCGGCATGCCGTACTCCAGTGCACGAACGAAATCGGCGTCGTAGTGCATGGCTTCGTCGTCACCGGCGTCCTTGTCGGCCACCTGGGCCATGAAGCGCTCGGCCTGGTCTTCCGCGTCGTTCAACTCGGAGTAGGCGTTGGCGATTTCACGACCACCGATGAACAGCTCGAAACGGTCGGTGACGTTCGGGTTGTCGTCGTTACGACGGGCCAGCGGCGACACTTCGAACGGGTACTGGGTAATGAAGTGCGGCTGTTCCAGCTTGTGCTCGACCAGCTCTTCGAAAATCATTACCTGCAATTTGCCCAGGCCTTCGAAGCCCAGCACCTTGGCGCCGGCCTTCTTGGCGATGGCGCGGGCCTTGTCGATGTCGTTCAGGTCGTCAGCGGTCAGCTCAGGGTTGTACTTGAGGATCGAGTCGAACACCGACAGACGCACGAACGGTTCGCCGAAGTGGAACACCTTGTCGCCGTACGGCACGTCGGTGCTGCCCAGAACCAGCTGAGCCAGTTCACGGAACAGTTCTTCGGTCAGGTCCATGTTGTCTTCGTAGTCGGCGTAAGCCTGGTAGAACTCCAACATGGTGAATTCAGGGTTGTGACGAGTCGAAACGCCTTCGTTACGGAAGTTGCGGTTGATCTCGAACACTTTTTCAAACCCGCCAACGACAAGGCGCTTGAGGTACAGCTCCGGCGCGATACGCAGGAACATGCCCATGTCCAGCGCATTGTGGTGGGTTTCGAACGGCTTGGCTGCCGCGCCGCCAGGAATGGTCTGCAGCATCGGCGTTTCCACTTCCAGGAAGTCACGCTTCATCAGGAAGCTGCGGATGTGCGCGATGACTTGCGAACGCACGCGGAAAGTCTGGCGCACGTCTTCGTTGACGATCAGGTCAACGTAGCGCTGACGGTAGCGCTGTTCGGTGTCGGTCAGGCCGTGGTGCTTGTCCGGCAGCGGACGCAGGGATTTGGTCAGCAGGCGCACGTTGGTCATTTCAACGTACAGGTCACCCTTACCGGAACGGGCCAGGGTGCCTTCGGCTGCAATGATGTCGCCCATGTCCCAGGTTTTCACCGCGGCCAGGGTTTCTTCAGACAGGGTCTTGCGGTTGACGTAGACCTGGATACGACCGGTCATGTCCTGGATCACCATGAACGAGCCACGGTTGAGCATGATACGACCGGCAACCTTGACCGGGATCGCAGCCTCTGCCAGCTCTTCCTTGGTCTTGTCCGCGTACTGTTTCTGCAGTTGTTCGCAGTAGTTTTCGCGGCGGAAGTCGTTCGGGAAGGCATTGCCCTTGGCGCGCTCGGCAGCAAGCTTTTCCTTGCGCAGGGCGATCAGGGAGTTTTCTTCCTGTTGCAGGGCTTGCGGGTCGAGTTCTAGGTCGCTCATGTCTTTAAAAATTCCATCAGGTTCGTTGTCCCCAGCCTGCGGCTGGGGATCGCGGGCAAGCCCGCTCCTACAAGGATCGCGCTGAGTCAGCCGATCCTGTATTGCATTGCTTACAGCCCGGACTTCAGGCTCGCTTCCAGGTATTCGTCGATGTCGCCATCGAGCACCTTGTCACAGTCACTGCGTTCGATGTTGGTGCGCAGATCCTTGATCCGCGAGGCATCGAGCACGTACGAGCGAATCTGGTGACCCCAGCCAATGTCCGACTTGGTGTCTTCCAGCGCCTGGGACGCCGCGTTGCGCTTCTGTATTTCCTGCTCGTACAACTTGGCCCGCAGCATTTTCATGGCGGTGTCTTTGTTGGCGTGCTGGGAACGCTCGTTCTGGCAGCTGACCACGGTGTTGGTCGGTACGTGGGTGATACGTACGGCCGAGTCGGTGGTGTTTACGTGCTGACCACCGGCACCCGAGGAGCGATAGGTATCGATCCGCAAGTCTGCCGGGTTGATTTCGATTTCCACCTTGTCATCGATCTCTGGCGAGACGAACACCGCGGAGAACGAGGTGTGGCGACGGTTGCCGGAGTCGAACGGGCTCTTGCGCACCAGACGGTGCACGCCGATCTCGGTACGCAGCCAGCCAAAGGCGTATTCGCCCTTGATGTGCACGGTGGCGCCCTTGATCCCGGCGACTTCACCGGCCGACAGCTCCATGATGGTCGCGTCGAAACCGCGTTTGTCGGCCCAGCGCAGGTACATGCGCAGCAGTATGTTGGCCCAGTCCTGGGCTTCGGTGCCGCCGGAACCGGCCTGGATGTCCAGGTAGGCGTTGTTCGGGTCCATTTCATGGCTGAACATGCGCCGGAATTCCAGCTTGGCGAGGCTTTCCTCAAGACGGGCCAGCTCGGCGACGACATCACCCACTGCGCCTTCGTCGTTCTCTTCAACGGCCATGTCCAGCAGGTCGCGGCAATCGGCCAGACCCGTGTTCAATTCGTCCAGGGTATCGACGATCTGCGCCAGCGCAGCGCGCTCGCGGCCCAGTTCCTGGGCGTATTCAGGTTTGTTCCAGACACTCGGATCTTCAAGCTCGCGATTGACTTCGGTCAGACGCTCATGCTTTTGATCGTAGTCAAAGATACCCCCGAATAGTTTCGGAGCGCTCGGACAGGTCCTTGATGGTGTTCAGGATCGGGTTGATTTCCATGACGGGCAGCACTCGTTGGCGAACTTTTGAAAGCCGGCGAGTATACCGGGAAACGGCCGGCAACGGCAGTCCGCTTGGCCGAAAAGGCAGGTTTACCGGCGATCTTTGCAACCACGCAGAACCCTGTAGGAGCGAGCTTGCTCGCGAAAAAGCCAAAAGCAACGCTGGGCATCTGGCTCTACGCGTTATCGTTCACGACCATCGCGAGCAAGCTCGCTCCTACAAGGGGAAACGGCTCACTCAACCCCCACCTGATTACGCCCATTGTTCTTCGCCGAATACAGCCCCTTGTCCGCCGCCAGGATCAGGTCGCGGCAGTTGCTGCCCGCTTTCGGCGTGATAGTCGACAGGCCGATGCTGATGGTCAGGCTTGATCCTTCGCTCGGCGAGTTGTGCGGGATCTTCAGGGCTGCCACGGTCTGGCGCAGCTTCTCGGCCACCAGCCGCGCACCGCCCGGTGAGGTGTTGGGCAGCACCAGCGCGAACTCTTCACCGCCGTAGCGGGCCGGCAGGTCCGAAGGCCGGGCGCTGGCATCCTTGATCGCCGCGGCGACCTTGCGCAGGGCTTCATCGCCTTCCAGGTGGCCGAAGCTGTCGTTGTAGGCCTTGAAGTAGTCGACATCGATCATCAGCAACGACAACTGGCTCTGCTCACGCAGCGAACGGCGCCACTCCAGCTCCATGTATTCATCGAAGTGCCGACGGTTCGACAGCCCGGTCAGGCCATCGGAGTTCATCAGGCGTTGCAGCACCAGATTGGTGTCGAGCAGTTGCTGCTGGCTGACCCGCAACGCGCGGTACGCCGCGTCCCGTTGCAGCAGGGTCATGTAGGAGCGCGAGTGATAGCGGATGCGCGCGACCAGTTCGATGTTGTCCGGCAGCTTGACCAGATAATCGTTGGCCCCGGCCGCAAAGGCCGCGCTCTTGATCAACGGGTCTTCCTTGGTCGACAGGACGATGATCGGAATGTCCTTGGTCGCCGGGTGATTGCGGTATTCGCGCACCAGACTCAGGCCATCAAGGCCGGGCATCACCAGATCCTGCAGGATCACTGTCGGCTTGATGCGCACCGCGTGGGCGATGGCCTGGTGCGGGTCGGCGCAGAAGTGGAAATCGATATTCTCTTCGTTCGCCAGGCCGCGGCGCACGGCTTCGCCGATCATGGCCTGATCGTCCACCAGCAACACCATGGCGGCGTTTTCGTCGGTCTTGAAGTCGTCGAGCTGTAATTCAGTCATGTGCGGTCACCTGAGTACTACTTGAGCCAGGAATGAGGAAAAAGGTGCTCATTTGGCGAAAATCTCCAGCAAACGTGGCGCTATCTTGTCCAGCGGGCGAATCTCTACAGCAGCGTCGATGGCCGCGGCCGCCTTCGGCATGCCGTACACTGCACTGCTGCGTTGGTCTTGTGCGATGGTCAGGTAGCCCTGTTGGCGCATGAGTTTAAGCCCTTGGGCGCCATCACGCCCCATGCCGGTGAGCAAAACCCCTATGGCGTCACCGTTCCAGTAACTGGCCACGCTTTCGAAGAACACATCGATGGAGGGCCGGTAGATCTCGTTGACCGGTTCGGCGGTGTAGGCCAGCGTGCCGTTTTTCAGCAAGCGAATATGGTGATTGGTGCCGGCCAACAACACCGTGCCGCTTTGCGGCGGCTCGCCTTCCTCGGCCAACCGCACGTTGAGGCCGCTGGCGCTGGCGAGCCATTCAGCCATGCCGGCGGCAAACACCTGGTCAACGTGCTGTACCAGCACGATGGCCGGAGAAAAATTGTGCGGCAGTCCCTTGAGCAAGACTTCCAGCGCTGCCGGTCCACCGGCCGATGAGCCAATGGCGATCAGGCTCTTGCGTGAGCCCGAACTGCGCAACGGTGCCGGCGTCGGGCGCGGACGGTTGCCCTTGTCGCCGATCAGCCAGCCGATGTTGATGATCTTGCGCAACAACGGCGCGGCCGCTTCCTGGGCATTGCCGGCACCGACGGCCGGGGTGTCGACCACGTCCAGCGCACCGTGGCCCATGGCCTCGAACACCCGGTGCACGTTCTGCTGGTGATCCACAGTGACGATGACGATGGCACACGGGGTCTCGGCCATGATCCGCCGCGTGGCCTCGACGCCATCCATCACCGGCATGATCAGGTCCATCAGAATCAGGTCCGGCGTGTCCAGCGCGCACTGGCGCACCGCTTCGGCGCCATTGCCGGCGACCCAGACCACCTCGTGTGTCGGCTCGAATGCCAGGGCGCGGCGCAGGGCCTCCACCGCCATGGGCATGTCGTTGACGATTGCGATCCTCATGCCCGCGCTCCTCCAATGAGCTCGACCACTGCATCGAGCAAGGCGTCGTCATGGAAACTGGCCTTGGCTAGATAATAGTCGGCCCCGGCATCCAGTCCACGGCGCCGATCCTCTTCACGATCCTTGTAGGACACCACCATCACCGGCAGCGATTGCAGGCGATTATCCCGACGCAGCAGCGTGACCAGTTCGATGCCATCCATGCGCGGCATATCAATGTCGGTGATCAGCAGATCGAAATCCTCCGAACGCAGCGCGTTCCAGCCGTCCATGCCGTCCACCGCAACCGCCACGTCGTATCCGCGATTGAGCAACAGCTTGCGCTGCAACTCTCGCACGGTCAGGGAATCATCCACCACCAGAATTCGTTTGCGGGCCGCCTCGACCACCTGATCGCTGCGACGGGCAATGCGCTCCAGACGACCCGTGTTGAGCAACTTTTCCACCGAACGCAGCATGTCTTCGACATCAACGATCAGCACCACCGAACCGTCGTCGAGCAGGGCCCCGGCGGAAATGTCCTGCACCTTGCCCAGACGCTCATCCAGCGGCAACACCACCAATGTCCGCTCACCGATAAACCGTTCCACTGCCACACCGTAGATCGCATCGCGCTCGCGAATCACCACGACTTTCAGGGTTTGCCCGCCATTCTGGCTGGCCGGGCGTTGCAGCAACTGACTGGCCGCCACCAGGCCGACATGCTGGCCTTCGTGCCAGAAATGCTGGCGACCTTCGACCTGCACGATATCCGCCGGTTCCAGATCACACATGCGCTCGATGTGCGCCAGCGGGAAGGCATAGGCTTCGTCGCCGACTTCCACGACCAGGCTGCGCACCACCGACAGGGTCAGCGGCACTTCGAGATGGAAACGACTGCCCTCGCCCGCCGTTTGCTCCAGCACCACCGCGCCACGCAACTGCCGGACCATGTGCTGCACCGCATCCAGGCCGACGCCGCGACCGGACACCTCGGTGACCGTGTCGCGCAGACTGAAACCGGGCAGGAACAAGAACGTCAGCAGCTCTTCTTCGCTCAACTGAGCGGCGGTTTGCGCGGGCGACAAACTTCGTTCAACGATACTGCGACGGACCTTTTCCAGGTCCACGCCGTTTCCGTCATCGCTCAATTCAAGCACCAGCAAACCGGCCTGATGCGAAGCGCGCAGGCGAATCAAACCTTCCGCCGGCTTGCCTGCCAGCAGGCGCTGCTCCGGGGTTTCGATGCCGTGGTCGACCGCGTTGCGCAACAGATGAGTCAGCGGCGCTTCGAGCTTTTCCAGCACGTCGCGATCAACCTGAGTCTTCTCGCCTTCAATCTCCAGGCGCACCTGTTTGCCCAGGTCGCGCCCTAGATCCCGGACCATCCGCACCTGCCCGGTCAGCACATCGGCAAACGGCCGCATGCGACAGGCCAGCGCCGTGTCGTACAACACCTGCGCCCGCTGGCTGGCATGCCAGGCGAACTCATCGAGTTCGGCGTTCTTTTCCATGAGCAGTTGATGGGATTGCGCAAGCAATCGCCGCGCATCTTCAAGGGTTTCCTGGGCCTCCAGGCTCAAGGCGTGATCCTTGAGATGCACATTGAGACTCTCCAGTGCGCGCAGGCTGTTGCTCTGCATGCGCTTGAGTCGCTGCATGGTCGCCAGGTGCGGTTTGAGCCGCAGGGTTTCCACCAGGGATTTGCTCGACAGATCGAGCAGGCTGTTCAGGCGCTCGGCCGTGACACGCAGCACACGTTCACCGTTTTCGGTGGTGCGTTTGGCCTTGCGCGGAGCTGGCGTCGATGGCGGTTCGACGGCAGGCGCCGGTGGCTCGACCTTGGGCGCGGGGGCTTCGAGCTCAAGCTCGGCCATCACCGGTACAGCGGGCGGGGCCGCCGGGTCCAGCAACCGCGCCATCAACACCACGTAGGCCTCGATGTCCGCGACCTCCGGGTTGTTGCTCGGTGTGGCGATGCGCGTCAGCAAATCGGTGCCTTGCAGCAACGCATCGATGTGCTCAGGGCGCAGCAACAGGCGCCCTTCCTGGGCACTGACCAGGCAATCTTCCATCACATGGGCAACACTGACCCCGGCATCGACGCCAACGATACGCGCCGCCCCCTTGAGCGAGTGCGCCGCACGCATGCACGATTCAAGTTGATCGGCCTGGGTCGGGTCGCGTTCAAGTGCCAGCAGGCCGGCACTCAAGACCTGGGTCTGGGCTTCAGCCTCCAGGCTGAACAGTTCCAGCAAAGAGGTGTCGCGCATTTGCTCGGGGGTCATGTGAGGCTCCGGGTCACGGCGGACAGCAGCTGCTCTTCATCCAGCCAACGCAGGCTGCGACCTTTGAATTGCAACACGCCACGGGTGTATTTGGCGCTGGCCTGAGTACCCGAGCGCGACGCGGCATCGAGGATGCGCTCGTCGATGGCGTGAATCCCGTCGACTTCGTCCACCGGCACCACCACCGGCCCGCCATCGGCGGCGATGATCAGCATGCGCGGCATGACCCGCGTGCCGGACACAGCGTTGCCGGTGCCGTCAAGCCCGAGCAACTCCACCAGCGACAGGCAGGCGACCAGCGCACCGCGTACATTCGCCACGCCGAGCAACGCGCGGGAACGTTGATGCGGCAAGGAGTGAATCGCTTGCAGCGGCGCCACCTCGACCAGACTACGGGTCGCGAGACCCAGCCACTCTTCACCCAGACGGAACATCAGCAACGAGCGGGTTTTCACCTCGCTCTCGACCGCGACGGACCCTGGCCCGCGATCCTCCTGCTGCAACGCATAGCGATCCAGCAAGCGTGTGGCGGCCGCCGAATACACCGCACAATTGCGGCAATGAATATGCTCGCTGAGCAGCGGGCAGGACTTGTCGCCGTGGATACCAATGCGGTTCCAGCAATCGTCGATGGCCTGGGCATCCCGGGTGACGCTAAAGGTGTCGGAAGCGATCATCGTTTACGCTCACTGTCGGCGGCGCGCTCGCTGCGGGCGGCACGTTCCTGCAATCGTCTGGCTCCCGGCGCGTCACCCTGGGCCTGCAGCAATCCGGCCAGGTGCATCAACGCCTCAGGATGTTGCGGTTCGAGGTACAACGCCTTGCGGTAAAACCCCTGGGCTTCAAGGGTATTGCCGGCCACATCGCTGAGCAGTCCCAGCCAATAAAAGACTTGAGCCACCGGCTCATGGCTGCGCAAGTAGCTTTCACACGCCGCTCGCGCCTCGGCACTTTTGCCTTCATCGGCCAGCGCGGCGATATTGGCCAGCAGCACAGCAGTGTCGGCACCTGAGGCTGCAGGCGCAGCCTGCGGCGGCGCAACCCGGGCAAACGGACGGCTGCGCACTGGCGCAGGCGGTGGATTGCGCAGCGGTTGCGGCACTGGCAAAGGCGCTGGAACGAATGCCGGCAAGGGTTCAGGGGCTGGAGTCTCTTGTCGACTGAACGCGAAGGACTGCGCGATACCGATCGAGCGCATCCCCAAACGCCCCAGCAGACTGCCTTCGGCCGGACCGATAAACAGCACGCCCTCAACGTGGGTCAGGCACTTGAGCACTTCGAAGACTTGCTTCTGGGTCGGCTGGTCGAAATAGATCAGCAGGTTGCGGCAAAACACGAAATCGAAGGGCGGTTCACCGGCCAGCAAGGCCGGATCCAGCAGATTGCCGACCTGCAGGCGCACTTGCTCGAGCACCCGCTGATCGAGGCGATAGCTCTCGCCCTCGGCAATGAAATGGCGGTCGCGAAACGCAATGTCGTCACCCCGGAAGGAATTCTTGCCGTACAACGCCCGCCGGGCTTTTTCCACTGACAACGGGCTGACGTCCATGCCGTCGACCTTGAACTGGTGCGGCTTGAGCCCGGCATCGAGCAACGCCATGGCGATCGAGTACGGTTCTTCGCCGGTGGAACACGGCAGGCTGAGAATCCGTAGCGCACGCAGGTTGTTGATCTCGGCCAGACGTTTGCTCGCCAGTTTCGCCAGGGTGGCGAAGGATTCCGGATAGCGGAAGAACCAGGTTTCCGGAACGATCACCGCTTCGATCAACGCCTGCTGCTCGTCCCGCGAGCCCTGCAGGGTGCGCCAATATTCATCGGCCGACACTGCTTGCGAAACGATGCTGCGCTGGCGCACCGCTCGCTCGATGATCGCAGGCCCTACCGAGGTCACGTCGAGTCCGATAGTTTCCTTGAGGAAATCGAAAAAACGCTGGTCGCTGTTCATGCCCGCTCCTGCAGCAGCGCCGGATCCATTGGCGGCGAAGGAAACAACAAGGCGCGCACCTGATCGTCCAGCAGATCGCCGACCCGTACCCATTGCAGCAAGCCCTGCTCGTCCTTGCGCACCGGCCCGAGGTAAGGCGTCTGGCGATTGTCCAGGCCGTAGGGCTGAAAATCCGCCGGATCGCAGCGCAAGGTGTCAGTCGCCTGTTCCAGAATCAGCCCGAGCAGCTGTGTCTCGGTGGTTTCATCCGGGCGATAGGTGACCAGCACCAGTCGCGTACTGGTACGGGCCTGTGCAGGCATACCAAACGTCAGGGCGCTCAAGTCGATCACCGGCACCACAGCGCCCCGATAGGCGAACACCCCGGCGACCCAGGCGGGGGCATGGGGAATAGGCTTCAAGGGCAGGCGCGGCAGCACTTCAGCCACTTCGATAGCCTTCAAGGCATAGCGCTCGTTGCCGATGCGAAACACCAGAAACAAGGCATGCAGCGCCTGCTTCACGGCAGAGCGTTTGGCCGTGATTTCGCTCATCAGACTTTGAATCGCGAAACGCCGCTGCGCAGCCCGACGGCCACCTGGCTCAGCTCATCGATGGCGAAACTGGCCTGGCGCAAGGACTCGACGGTCTGGCTGCTGGCATCGCCCAATTGCACCAGCGCGTGGTTGATCTGCTCGGCACCGGTTGCCTGGGCCTGCATGCCTTCGTTGACCATCAACACCCGCGGCGCCAGTGCCTGGACCTGATGGATGATCTGCGACAACTGCTCGCCGACCTGCTGCACCTCGGACATGCCGCGACGCACTTCTTCGGAGAACTTGTCCATGCCCATGACCCCGGCCGACACTGCCGACTGAATCTCACGCACCATCTGTTCGATGTCGTAGGTGGCGACAGCGGTCTGGTCCGCCAGACGCCGCACTTCGGTGGCGACCACGGCAAACCCGCGTCCGTATTCCCCGGCCTTCTCGGCCTCGATGGCAGCGTTGAGCGACAACAGGTTGGTCTGGTCGGCGACCTTGACGATGGTCACCACCACCTGATTGATGTTGCCGGCCTTCTCGTTGAGGATCGCCAGCTTGGCGTTGA
This sequence comes from Pseudomonas sp. P1_F7, assembly GCF_056405655.1. Lineage (NCBI taxonomy): Bacteria > Pseudomonadati > Pseudomonadota > Gammaproteobacteria > Pseudomonadales > Pseudomonadaceae > Pseudomonas > Pseudomonas sp. P1_F7. Next base: position 332,713 of record NZ_JBFUBR010000010.1, on the reverse strand, counting down.
CCAGATCGGCCGCGCCCATCACCGAGTGCATGGTTTCCTCCATGCGCGCCAGGCCCTGCTGCCCGGAGCCGGCGGCCACGGAAGCCTGATCGGCGGCGGTGGAGACCTCGGTCATGGTGCGCACCAGATCTCGGGAAGTGGCGGCGATCTCACGGGAGGTCGCGCCGATTTCCGTGGTGGTCGCGGCGGTTTCCGTGGCGGTGGCTTGTTGCTGCTTGGACGTCGCGGCGATCTCGGTCACCGACGTGGTCACCTGCACCGACGAACGCTGGGCCTGGGACACCAGGGAAGTGAGCTCGGTCATCATGTCGTTGAAGCCGGTCTCTACCGCGCCGAATTCGTCCTTGCGCTCCAGGTTCAGACGGTTGCTGAGGTCACCGGTGCGCATGATTTCAAGGATTTTCACGATGCGGTTCATCGGTGCCATGATGGCGCGCATCAACAACAGGCCACAGAGGGCGGCGGCCAGCACCGCGATCGCCAGGGAAATGCCCATGATGACTTTGGCGGTGAGCACCGCATCATCAATGGCCGCGATTTCTGTGTCCGCCACGGTCTTGTTATGACGCAGGATGTCATTGACCTTCATTCGACCCGCTGTCCAGGTCGGAGTCAGTTCACTGTGGAACATGTTGACCGCCTCGGCGTTCTGGTTGCGTTTATGCAACTCGATCACCGCGGCCAGAATCCGGTGGTAGTCCTCATGAAGTTTTTCGAACGCTGCGAAATCGACCCTGTCTTCTTCATCGCCCATCGTTGCACGGTAGAGGTCCATCTGCTCTTTCAACCGCTCAGCGAAGCCCTTGAAGTTCGCGGCATCCTCGGCAGTGAAGCCCTGCCCTTCATCCAGGCCGAGCATGGCCTGAATGCGTACATAACTGTCGGACCACGCGCCACGAATCATCGAACTGTAATACAACCCTGGCAGGGCGTCCTCACGCACGCTGGCCTCGCTGTTTTCGATCGTCAACAGCCGGGAATATGAGACGACCACCATCAGCAACATGATGGCGACAATTACCGCAAAGCTCGCCAAAATTCGTTGGCGTAACGTCCAGTTCTTCACAGTCAATCCTCGGGGCCCGATTCGAAATGCGGGGAGTATAGCTGAGGGCGGTGTTTCATTTATAAGACGGTTGCGCGCCACTTCTCATCCCGCTGAAAAAAGGCGGGATGGGCTCTGGGTGGGGACTGTCCGCTAATGAAGGGGATGGGGGCCAGGGGTGATTGGGTAGAAAGGGGCGCTGGTGTGGCTGAAAACGCCATCGCGAGCAGGCTCGCTCCCACATTGAATCTCTGGCGTACGCAGAATCTGTGATCACTGAAGACCTGATGTGGGAGCGAGCCTGCTCGCGAATGCAGTCTGAAGGTTTACAGGGAGGCCTGGCGAACCTGCTTCTCAAGCTCAGCCTTCAACCCCGGCTCGAGCTTGAGCTGCCGCGCCAGCTCATCGAGGTAGGCCTTCTCCATGAAGTTTTCCTCGTCCACCATCATCACGCTGGCGATATACATCTCGGCGGCGATTTCCGGGGAGCGGGCGGCGCGGGCGACATCGCTCGGGTCCAGCGGCTTGTTGAGCTCGGCGTGCAGCCAGTGTTGCAGTTCCTGATCGCTGTCGAGCCGGGTGAATTCGCCTTCGATCAAGGCACGCTCACGCTCATCGACATGACCGTCAGCCTTGGCCGCAGCCACCAGCGCCTTGAGAATCGCCTGACTGTGCAACTCGACTTGCGCGGCCGGTAAGCGGTCCAGGGTTTGCGGCTCCGTACCGGCTGCACCGCCCTGCTGCGCCTGCCAGTTGCCGTAGGCTTTATAGGCCAGCACGCCCAACGCGGCGAGACCGCCGTAAACCGCGACCTTGCCCCCGACTTTACGGGCCTTTTTGCTGCCGAGCAGTAAGCCCATGGCGCCTGCCGCCAATGCCCCGCCGCTCGCACCGGAGAGCAAACTGCCGAGGGCACCGGTGCCGCCGTTCGCGCCCTTTTGCTGTGTGCTACCGGCCTTGTTCTGCAACAATTCCTGACCGGATTTGAGTAGTTGATCAAGCAATCCACGGGTGTTCATTTGCCACCTCCACAAGACGTTTAACCTGAAATCAAGGCCAGCAGCCTAGATCGAAAGTGCCCACACCCCGTGCGCGAGAGTGCTTCCAGATGTTGCGTTCCCTCAACGCGCGCATTGCCATTGCGCCTGCCCATCGAAAAAAAAGATATACACTCCCGTAAATCGATAAAAACAGCCCGCCGGGTATGCTCCCCATGATGACCTTGCGTCAGATCCGTCACTTCATCGCCGTGGCCGAGACCGGCTCGATCTCGGCCGCCGCGCAAACCGCGTTCATTTCCCAGTCGACCCTGACCCTGGCGATCCAGCAACTGGAGGAGGAAATTGGCGTCAGCCTGTTCAGCCGCCACGCCAAGGGCATGACCCTGACCCACCAGGGCCATCAATTCCTGCGTCAGGCGCACTTGATCCTGGCCACGGTGGATAACGCCAAGCGCAGCCTGCAACAGAGCACCGATCAGGTCGCCGGGCAGTTGATCGTCGGCGTGACCAGCCTGGTCGCCGGCTATTACCTGGCGGATTTGCTCACCCGTTTCCAGCGTGCCTATCCCAATGTGGAAATTCGGGTGATGGAGGACGAACGCCCGTACATCGAGCATTTGCTGGTCAGCGGCGAGATCGATGTCGGCGTGCTGATCCTCTCCAACCTCGAAGACCGCCACGCCCTGCAGACCGAAGTGCTGACCCACTCACCCCACCGGCTATGGCTGCCGGCCCAGCACCCGTTGCTGGAACACGACAGCATCAACCTCGCCGACGTGGCCCGCGAACCATTGATTCAACTGAACGTCGATGAAATGGACCGCAACGCCCAGCGCATGTGGTCCGCCGCCTCCCTGCAACCGCGCATCACCCTGCGCACGGCCTCGACGGAAGCGGTGCGAAGCCTGGTGGCCGCCGGATTGGGCGTGTCGATCCAGCCCGACATGACCTATCGCCCGTGGTCACTGGAGGGCGACATCATTGAAGCCCGGCCGATTGCCGACCTCAGCCAGACCCTTGATGTAGGCCTGGCGTGGCGTCGCGGCACGGCGCGGCCGGCGCTGGTGGACCCATTCCTCACGGTCGCCCGCGAACAACCCCACGGCGGGCGCAAGCCATCTATTTAATCGAACGCCGCCTTCAGTATTTAGTATTTGTTGTCCTCGGGTCCGCCAACTAGTCTTGTTGCATCTAATAAAGACGGCCGGGCCCCCAGTCACAGGGAGCGCTGCCATGTCGACACAAGAAGCCACACAAAAAACGAGAATCCGAAAAATGGCCGGCGCGCAAACCCCGTTGTTCACCGCATTGTTGATCGATGGTGAATTAGTCGCCGGTCAAGGCTGCGTCGAGCCGATTCTCAACCCGGCCACTGGCGAAGTCATCACACAGATCGCCGAAGCCAGCACCGAGCAAGTCGAAGCCGCGATCCTCGCCGCCCACCGTGCCTTTGCCGGTTGGTCGCGGACCACGCCACAGCAACGTTCGAACCTGTTGCTGGACATCGCCAACGCCATCGAAAAAAACGCCGACCTGCTGGCCCGCCTCGAATCCATGAACTGCGGCAAGCCGTTGCACCTGGCCCGTCAGGATGACCTGAATGCCACAGTCGACGTGTTCCGCTTCTTCGCCGGTGCCGTGCGCTGCCAGACCGGCCAGCTCAGTGGCGAATACCTGCCGGGCTACACCAGCATGGTGCGCCGCGATCCGATTGGCGTGGTCGCCTCCATCGCGCCTTGGAACTACCCGATCATGATGGCCGCGTGGAAAATCGCCCCGGCCCTCGCCGCCGGCAACACCCTGGTGTTCAAGCCGTCGGAACACACACCGCTGTCAATCCTTGCCCTGGCGCCAGCGCTGGCCGAGATCCTCCCACGGGGTGTGATCAACATCGTTTGCGGTGGTGGCGAAGGCGTCGGCAGCCACCTGGTGAATCACCCTAAAGTGCGTATGGTGTCGCTGACCGGCGATATCGTCACTGGCCAGAAAATTCTTCAAGCCGCCGCCAAAACCCTCAAACGCACCCACCTCGAACTCGGCGGCAAGGCTCCGGTGATCGTCTGCAACGATGCCGACATTCAGGCCGTGGTCGAAGGCGTGCGCACCTACGGCTATTACAACGCCGGCCAGGATTGCACCGCTGCCTGCCGCATTTATGCCCAGGCCGGGATTCATGACCGTTTGGTGGCCGAACTCGGCGCGGCCGTCAGCAGCCTGCGCTTCGCCGGCAAACGCGACGCCGACAACGAAATCGGCCCGCTGATCAGCACCCGCCAGCGCGACCGCGTGGCCAGTTTTGTCGAACGCGCCCTCGGCCAGCCGCACATCGAGCGGGTCACCGGTGCAGCCGTGCATTCCGGCGCCGGCTTCTATTACCAGCCGACCCTGCTCGCCGGCTGCAAGCAAAGTGACGAGATCGTCCAGCGCGAAGTGTTCGGGCCGGTGGTCACCGTGACCCGCTTCGATGAACTGGAACAAGCGGTGGACTGGGCCAACGATTCGGAATACGGCCTGGCCTCGTCGGTCTGGACCCAGAACCTCGACAAGGCCATGCAGGTCGCGGCGCGCTTGCAGTACGGCTGCACCTGGATCAACAGCCACTTCATGCTGGTCAGCGAAATGCCCCATGGCGGCCTGAAACGTTCGGGCTACGGCAAAGACCTGTCCAGCGATTCGCTTCAGGACTACAGCGTGGTGCGGCACATCATGGCCCGCCATGGCGAGCATCTCTGACTACGCTAATAACAAGCCACCAACGGCATGCTTCACCACGTTCAAAACACTGCCCCGACCATAATTAAAGAAGAGGGAATTCCCATGTTCGCGCACAAGACCGCACTGCTCAGTGCAATCACCACCGCGCTGCTGGCCAGCGCCAGTGTTCAGGCTGCCGAGCCGCTCAAAGCTGTCGGGGCGGGCGAGGGCCAACTGGATATTGTGGCCTGGCCTGGCTACATCGAACGTGGCGAGAGCGACAAGGCCTACGACTGGGTGACCGGTTTCGAGAAGGAAACCGGCTGCAAGGTCAACGTCAAGACGGCGGCCACCTCCGATGAAATGGTCAGCCTGATGGCCAAGGGTGGTTATGACCTGGTGACGGCGTCGGGCGATGCCTCCCTGCGCCTGATCGTCGGCAAGCGTGTGCAGCCGATCAACACCGCGTTGATCCCGAACTGGAAAAACCTCGACCCGCGCCTCAAGGATGGACCGTGGTACGTGGTCAACAAGCAGACCTACGGCGCCCCCTATCAGTGGGGCCCGAACGTGTTGATGTACAACACCAACGTGTTCAAGACCGCGCCCACCAGCTGGGGCGTGCTGTTCAATGCGGAAAACCTGCCGGACGGCAAGCCGAACAAGGGCCGCGTGCAGGCCTATGACGGCCCGATCTACATCGCCGACGCGGCGCTGTACCTGAAGACCGCCAAGCCGGAACTGGGTATCCAGAACCCCTACGAACTGACTGAAGCCCAATACAAGGCCGTACTCGACCTGCTGCGCGCCCAGCAGCCGTTGATCCACCGCTACTGGCACGACACCACTGTGCAAATGAGCGACTTCAAGAACGAAGGCGTGGTCGCCTCCGGTGCGTGGCCGTATCAGGTCAACGGCCTGATGAACGAGAAGCAGCCAATCGCTTCGACCATCCCGAAAGAAGGCGCTACCGGGTGGGCCGACACCACCATGATGCACGCCGAGGCCAAACACCCGAACTGCGCCTACAAGTGGATGGACTGGTCGCTGCAACCGAAAGTCCAGGGTGACGTCGCAGCGTGGTTCGGCTCCTTGCCAGCGGTTCCGGCGGCGTGCAAGGAGAGCGAACTGCTCGGCGCCGAAGGCTGCAAGACCAACGGCTTCGACCAGTTCGACAAGATCGCCTTCTGGAAAACCCCGCAGGCTGAAGGCGGCAAATTCGTGCCGTACAGCCGCTGGACCCAGGACTACATCGCGATCATGGGCGGCCGTTAAGCCGTCTTGAGATCAAAAGATCGCAGCCTTCGGCAGCTCCTACGACCGCGAGCACCGAAGATGCGGCGTCTTCTACAAATCCTGTAGGAGCTGTCGCAGGCTGCGATCTTTTCACAGCACACTCGATTCCGTTGAAAGAAAGCGCGCCTTTTTGGAGCACCGCACCATGACGCTTGCAGTCCAGTTCACCAACGTCTCCCGTCAATTCGGCGAAGTGAAAGCCGTAGACCGGGTTTCCATCGACATCCAGGACGGCGAGTTCTTCTCCATGCTGGGGCCGTCCGGCTCAGGCAAGACCACCTGTTTGCGCCTGATCGCCGGTTTTGAACAACCGAGCGCAGGCTCCATCCGGATTCATGGCGAAGAGGCCGCCGGCCTGCCGCCGTACCAGCGCGACGTGAACACCGTGTTCCAGGATTACGCGCTGTTCCCGCACATGAACGTGCGAGACAACGTTGCCTACGGCTTGAAAGTCAAAGGCATCGGCAAGGTCGAGCGCCTCAAGCGCGCCGAGGAATCCCTGGATATGGTCGCCCTTGGCGGCTACGGCGAGCGCAAGCCGGTGCAACTCTCCGGCGGTCAGCGCCAGCGTGTGGCCCTGGCCCGCGCCTTGGTCAACCGTCCACGGGTGCTGCTGCTCGACGAACCCCTCGGCGCCCTCGACCTGAAACTACGCGAGCAAATGCAGGGCGAGCTGAAGAAGCTGCAACGCCAGCTCGGCATCACCTTCATCTTCGTCACCCACGACCAGACCGAAGCGCTGTCGATGTCCGACCGCGTGGCGGTGTTCAACAAGGGCCGCATCGAACAAGTCGATAGCCCGCGCAACCTGTACATGAAACCGGCCACCACCTTCGTCGCGGAATTCGTCGGCACCTCCAACGTGATTCGCGGCGACCTGGCCAGGCAGCTCAGTGGCAATCCGCAGCCGTTCTCGATTCGCCCGGAACACGTGCGATTCGCCGAAGGCCCGCTGGCCAGCCACGAAATCGAAGTCAGCGGTTTGCTGCATGACATCCAGTACCAAGGCAGTGCGACTCGTTATGAGCTGAAACTGGAAAACGGCCAGACCCTGAACATCAGCAAGGCCAACAATCAGTGGCTGGACACCAGCGCACAACACCAGACCGGCCAGCGCATCAGTGCACGCTGGGCGCGTGAAGCGATGATTGCGTTGCACGACACCGTTGCAGGCGGGGTGTGAGATGAGCACCCTGGCTATTTCTCAAACCTCATCAGGCGGCTCGCCGTTACGCCGGTTCTCCAACCTGTTGTATCGCCGGCCAAACCTGTACCTTTCGATGCTGCTGGTGCCACCGCTGCTGTGGTTCGGCGCGATCTACCTGGGCTCGTTGCTGGTGCTGCTGTGGCAAGGTTTCTACACCTTCGATGACTTCACCATGGCGGTCACACCCGACCTGACCCTGGCCAACTTCACCGCGCTGTTCCAGCCGTCGAACTTCGACATCATCCTGCGCACCCTGGGCATGGCGGTCGTTGTGTCGATGGCCAGCGCCGTCGTCGCGTTCCCGATTGCCTACTACATGGCGCGCTACACCACGGGCAAGACCAAGGCGTTTTTCTACATCGCCGTGATGATGCCGATGTGGGCCAGCTACATCGTCAAGGCGTACGCCTGGACGCTGCTGCTGGCCAAGGGCGGCGTGGCGCAGTGGTTCGTGCAGCACCTGGGGCTGGAACCGGTTCTGCAATTTGTGCTGGGCATTCCGGGCGTTGGCGGCAGCACCTTGTCGACCTCGCACCTGGGGCGCTTCATGGTGTTCGTCTACATCTGGCTGCCGTTCATGATCCTGCCGATCCAGGCCTCGCTGGAACGCCTGCCGCCATCGCTGCTGCAAGCCTCCGCCGACCTCGGCGCCAAGCCACGCCAGACCTTCACGCAAGTGATCCTGCCGCTGTCGATCCCGGGCATTGCCGCAGGTTCCATCTTCACCTTCTCGCTGACCCTGGGCGACTTCATCGTGCCGCAACTGGTCGGCCCGCCGGGCTACTTCGTCGGCAGCATGGTGTACGCCCAGCAAGGCGCCATCGGCAACATGCCAATGGCTGCCGCCTTCACCCTGGTGCCGATCGTGCTGATCGCCATCTACCTGTCCATCGTCAAACGACTGGGGGCCTTCGATGCACTCTGACAAAGCCTCTCTCGGCCTGCGCATTGCCGCATGGGGCGGGTTAGTGTTCCTGCACTTCCCGATCCTGATCATCTTCCTGTACGCCTTCAACACCGAAGACGCGGCGTTCAGCTTTCCGCCCAAGGGCTTCACCCTGAAGTGGCTCAGCGTGGCGTTCTCACGGCCGGACGTGCTCGAAGCCATCAAACTGTCGTTGCAGATCGCCTCGATTGCCACCCTGATCGCCATGGTCCTCGGCACGCTGGCATCTGCCGCGTTGTACCGCCGGGACTTCTTCGGCAAGCAAGGCATCTCGCTGATGCTGATCCTGCCGATTGCCTTGCCAGGGATCATTACCGGGATCGCGTTGCTGGCGACCTTCAAGACACTGGGCATCGAACCGGGGATGTTCACCATCATCGTCGGCCACGCGACCTTCTGTGTGGTGATCGTCTACAACAACGTCATCGCCCGCTTGCGTCGTACCTCCCACAGCCTGATCGAAGCCTCGATGGACCTCGGTGCCGACGGCTGGCAGACCTTCCGCTACATCATCCTGCCGAACCTCGGCTCGGCGCTGCTGGCCGGCGGCATGTTGGCGTTTGCCCTGTCGTTCGACGAAATCATCGTCACCACCTTCACCGCCGGCCATGAACGCACCTTGCCATTGTGGCTGCTCAACCAACTCAGCCGCCCACGGGACGTGCCGGTAACCAACGTCGTGGCGATGCTGGTGATGCTGGTGACCATGCTGCCGATCCTCGGCGCCTATTACCTGACCCGTGGCGGTGAGAGCGTTGCGGGCAGTGGTGGCAAGTAACTGACAACCTCATTACCCCTGTAGGAGCTGCCGAAGGCTGCTCCTACAGGGTCCGGTTTCCACAGAGAAAAATAATTGCTTCGAAGAGGACAATGCCATGCAAACCAAACTCTTGATCAACGGCCAACTGCTCGACGGCGAAGGCCCCGCCCAACCGGTGTTCAACCCGGCGCTGGGGCGTGTGCTGGTGGAGATCAACGAAGCCAGCGAGGCCCAGGTCGATGCCGCCGTGCGCGCCGCCGACGCCGCATTCGAAAGTTGGTCGCACACCCCGCCGAAAGCGCGTTCGCTGCTGCTGCTCAAACTCGCCGATGCCATCGAAGCCCACGGCGAAGAGCTGGCCAAACTGGAGTCGGACAACTGCGGCAAGCCTTACAGCGCTGCGCTGAACGACGAGATTCCGGCGATTGCGGACGTGTTCCGCTTCTTCGCCGGCGCCAGCCGCTGCATGAGCGGTTCGGCCGGTGGCGAGTACCTGCCGGGCCACACCTCGATGATCCGCCGCGACCCGGTGGGCGTGATCGCTTCCATCGCGCCGTGGAACTACCCGCTGATGATGGTCGCCTGGAAAATCGCCCCGGCCCTCGCTGCCGGTAATACGGTGGTGCTCAAGCCGTCGGAACAAACCCCGCTGACCGCCCTGCGTCTGGCCGAACTGGCGTCGGACATCTTCCCGGCCGGTGTGCTCAACCTGGTGTTCGGTCGTGGTCCTACCGTCGGCAGCCCGCTGGTCACTCACCCGAAAGTGCGCATGGTGTCGCTGACTGGGTCGATTGCCACCGGCTCGAACATCATTTCCAGCACCGCCGATAGCGTCAAACGCATGCACATGGAGCTGGGCGGCAAGGCCCCGGTGATCATCTTCGACGACGCTGACATCGACGCCGCCGTCGAAGGCATCCGCACCTTCGGTTTCTACAACGCCGGCCAGGACTGCACCGCGGCCTGCCGCATCTATGCCCAGGCAGGCATCTACGACAAGTTCGTCGAGAAACTCGGCGCTGCGGTCAGCAGCATCAAGTACGGCTTGCAGGATGATCCATCGACCGAGCTCGGCCCGCTGATCACCGCGCAGCACCGCGACCGCGTGACCGGTTTCGTCGAGCGCGCCATCGCCCAGCCACACATTCGTTTGATCACTGGCGGCAAGGCGGTTGAGGGCGATGGTTTCTTCTTCGAACCAACCGTGTTGGCCGATGCACAACAGGATGACGAAATCGTACGTCGCGAAGTGTTCGGGCCAGTGGTGTCGGTGACCAAATTCACCGATGAAGCACAGGTGCTGGGCTGGGCCAACGATTCGGAGTACGGCCTCGCCTCTTCCGTGTGGACCGCCGACGTCGGCCGCGCCCATCGCCTGTCGGCCCGCTTGCAGTACGGCTGCACCTGGGTCAACACGCACTTCATGCTGGTCAGCGAAATGCCTCACGGCGGTCAGAAATTGTCCGGCTATGGCAAGGACATGTCCATGTACGGGCTCGAGGACTACACCGTTGTGCGGCATGTGATGTTCAAGCATTAACCGCGAAAAGATCGCAGCCTGCGGCAGCTCCTACAAAGAGCGCCGTACACCCTGTAGGAGCTGCCGCAGACTGCGATCTTTTCAGCAGACACACGGATGATGTCAGCGATTTACACCAAGGATTCACCGCAACTCAAAAAAACAATAACCACCGATCCTGGCGGTGCCTTCAAGGCCCCGTCACGGTTTCGGACATCCGAAATCTGCCGATTTTCCGGAGCAATCACACATGAGTGCATCACCCGATCTCTCTGCAGCCCTTGCCGACAGCGATGCCGAGCAACTACGCAAGCTGGGCTACACCTCCAACTTCAATCGCAGCATGAGCCTGTGGGAAAACTTCGCCCTGGGCTTCACTTACCTGTCCCCGGTGGTCGGGGTGTATACCCTGTTCGGCCTGTGCCTGGCCGCGGGCGGGCCACCGATGTTCTGGGCCTACTTGCTGGTCGGTTGCGGCCAGTTGCTGGTATGCCTGATCTTCGGTGAAGTGGTTTCGCAGTTCCCGATTTCCGGCGGCGTGTACCCGTGGGCTCGTCGCCTGGTGGGCAAGCGTTGGGCGTGGATGGTCGGCTGGATCTACTCCATCGCCCTGTGCGTGACTATCGCGGCGGTTGCCGTGGGTGCCGGTCCGTACCTCGCCGCCATGATGGGCTTTGAACCGAGCAACAACACCAACATCATCATCGCCCTGTTCCTGACGCTGTTCGCCACCCTGGTCAACCTCAGCGGCACAAAAGTGCTGGCGCGGATCGCCATGTTCGGCTTCCTCTGCGAGCTGGTGGGCGCGGTGATCGTCGGCGTTTACCTGCTGATTTTCGAGCGTCATCAGCCGATCAGCGTGTTGTTCAACACCTTCGATATCAGCGTCGACGGCTCGTACCTGCCGGCCTTCCTCACCGCTTCGCTGGCGGGGATGTTCCTGTACTACGGCTTCGAGGCTTGCGGCGACGTGGCCGAAGAAACCCCGAACCCGAGCAAGAAAATCCCGGTGGCCATGCGCATGACCATCTACATCGGCGGCATCGCGGCGATGTTCGCGTGCCTGGCGCTGATCCTGGCCGTGCCAGACATGCAAGCGGTGATCAACGGCACCGACAAGGACCCGGTCACCACCATCCTCAACAACGCCTTCGGCCCGGTCGGTTCGAAAGTGGTGATGGGCGTGGTGATGATTTCCTTCATCTCCTGCGTGATTAGCCTACAAGCGGCGGCCAGTCGTCTGCTGTATTCCTACGCCCGTGATGAAATGGTCATCGGCAGCCGACTGCTGAAGAAGATTTCCCCTACGACTCAGGTTCCAGTTGCCGCACTGTTCGTGTCCGGTGTCCTGCCGGCGCTGATCATCATCCTCGGCTTCTTCCTGCAAGACGCCGTCGCCACCATCGTCAGCTTTGCGGCAATCGGCATCTACCTGGCGTTCCAGATGATCGTGCTCGCGGCCCTGTACGCCCGCCTGAAGGGCTGGAAACCGAGCGGCAAATTCACCCTCGGCGCCTGGGGTTGGGCGGTGAACATCGGCGCGCTGGTCTATGGTGTCGGCGCCATCATCAACATGGCCTGGCCACGCACCCCGGATGCCGCGTGGTACATCAACTACGCGATGGTCCTGAGCACTGCCATCGTGATTGGCCTGGGCTTGCTCTACATGTGGATCGCCAAGCCGTATGACCACGGCACCGCCCCGGCGGGCGATGCCTGGAAAGTCAGCCGGTAAAGTATTTGGCCTTCGAACAAACACCCTGCCCGTCGCGATGAGGGCAGGATTCACGGCGCTAGATTGGCTGGGGTTTAGAGAGGTTTTCGAATTCATCAATCAGTAAATGGATTTCGGTACTGGGATTCGGTTCGCCGCTGATGGCGACGTCTTCGAGGATCTTCGGTGCCAGGGTTCGTGCTGTTTGGAAGCGTTCTCCCAGCAGTTGGGCAAAGTAACTGATGTCTTTGCCCTTCTCGTATTTCTCCATGCTGGGTTTTTCTCGCAGACTCTTGCTAACCAAATCGCCCGGGGAGCGTTTGCCGACAGCTCTGAAGGGCTTTCGGTTAAAACCGAAGTGCAGCAGAAGCCAAAACTCAAAGCAGGGATACGATGCAATGACTTTGATCTTTGGATGGGGCTGCGCAACATTCAATGCCCGCTGGAAGCAAAGGTGTGTATCGCGATCCAAAACACAAAAAACTTTGTCGAAGCGTTTCTGCCGGATGATTGCTCGCTCAACAATGCCACTCGGATGCGTGACACCGCAGTGAGCAATTTCCACCTGAGCCTTGGCCCGAAAATAAAATGCAGCCTCTTCCAGATATCGCTTTCCTGACTTGCTGTCCTCGCACAGCACCAACACTTTTGGCTGAGGCTTGTACAGTGAAGTCTTGCGATCAAATGACTTACCTGAGTTCGCCATGCTTATCCCTGCCTTATCAGCGGTAATCCGCGATAGCGGCCTTCAAAGTAGCGTTTCTCGACATCCTCACTCTCTCGCCCCTCAAAATCGTGAATGGAAAACAAACATGTGGCGCCGTTGACATCACGTTCGGTAATCCAGAACTGATCCCGCCGCAGGATCTTTTCATTCATTAAATGGGTGTCGTGCGTTGTAAAAATCAGCTGGGTATCGAGGCCACTGTCCAGATGCTTGCCGATCAAGTCAGCGACGATGTCTGGATGAAGACTGCTGTTGAGCTCATCGACACAAAGCACCCCGCTACCCCCTGCCTGATTCATCATGAACCAGGGCAACCAAAAACCAATCAGGTTCTTTGTACCGCACGATTCTTCTGAAAAATCAAACTCCGCAGCACCTAAATGACTGGAGTGTGTGAGGGTCACTTTGTTCTTTTGAACCGCCGCGCAGATCTCCTTCAGGGTAGGTTCTTTATTGTTCTGAACGGCATCGAACTCGTCTGAATTGAGCTCAATGATAGAGACCGGAATGTCCAATGCCTTGAGAAAGTCCCGAAGATCGTTCGTTTGGCTCGATACCATCTGAAGAAATCGGATCGACGCCGTCGACAGCTCCATCATGCTGTTCTGCTCGACCACGAGAAGTCCGGTTTGGAACCAGCTGAACGGCATTCGCAACTGAGTCATTTCTTCATTGCTGTTCTTCACGGCCTGCGCGAGAAAAAGCATTTTTGGGCTGGTCAGACGCCGCCATGCGCCGTGCACTTCTTTCCCGCCCTCCAGCGTTTTCCCGAAAACATAACGCTCCCCTTCGGCTTCGAATTGGCGGTCATACAGGAGCGTTTCTTTCCCTCTCGGATAAGAGAGCAACTGCTCTTTGACAATCCGCTGCCCAGTTAACCCCAGCACAAACCGATAGCGCAGCCCTCCTTGAATGAAGTTGTATTCAAATACGCTGGGCGCAGCCTTCAACGCGCGATCAAAACGAAAAGGCGAAACTGATAGCAATTCGTCACTGGGATTGGATTCCGTTGCGAGCAAACGCCCGACGATCCCCATCGCGCGGACCAATGAAGACTTGCCGGAAGCGTTTGGGCCGTAAATCGCAGCCACCTTCAACAGATCGGGGAGCTTTTCTGCGCAGGGCGGTTTGATTGTGTTACGCATTTTGCTCAGGCGCGGAGCCGCCGCCATGGACAAGGTTTGCCTGTCCCGGAAAGAGCGGTAATTGGTAACCGAGAATTCGATCAGCATGGAGAAAACCTGCAGTTCGTTTGCTGGATTCGAATACATAAAGGAAAAAACGCGCTTCAGGTGCTGCTTCTCTGCAGTCAATGCAAAAACAGAAAATTCCTACAGGCGCAGCCTTCCTGAAAAACGCTCGATTCCTACAACACGCGTCGCCAGAGTAGACTTGGCGCCGCGAGCGCCTGATCGATAGGCTTCATCCCGTCGCTGCCAAATCAGCGGCCCGGAGTCGAAGCCGGAACATATCAACATGGCGCATCCGCGCCCCCATATGAGCTGGGGCATTTTTTTGCCTTTCAGTTTCGCGTTATGGCGGGCCGTGTGGCGCGGGCCTCTCGGCTTCCATGTTGATCGAGAATGTTCCGACTTCGAACGCCCCACGGTCCGCCACCCAAATCTTTCGAAGGATTAGTGGCGGCTCCTTTCTTCAACATGGAGTCGAGAAATGCACAAGCACACATCAAATCCGTCTGAAACTCATTCCTGCTTCATCCCCACCGTTTTCACCCGCCACAACCGCTTCCTCCATGCCTTTATGCAAGACAACCAAGCCTCGTTCTGCGTTCAGGACCTTGGGCGCATGATGGGCAAACCCCTGAATGAACGGCTCACCCTGAAACTCGACCCCGACCAACGTCGCAGCGTCTGGCTGCGCAAGGACGGCAAAACGGTCGAAACCCTGATGGTCAGCGAATCTGGCATGTACGCGTTGCTGGTTCACCACTTCGTCCCGGAAAACCGCAACCTGCGCCAGTGGTTGAGCAACGAAGTCATACCCTCGCTACGTGATGCGAAATCAGAGCCTGTGGAAAACCTGCCAAGCCTGAGCTCCTTGAATTGGGCCGGAGTTTCGGTGCCCTTGCTGCATTACCAATATCACGCCTGGATCAAATGGCGAGACATGCCTGAGCTGATGCAGGTACAGCGCCCCTTCCCAATCGCGGGCACTTGCCGTTGAAGGGATAAATCGAGCTGATAAAAAAGGGACAGACTTCACAGTCCGTCCCTTTGGTTTGCCTCATTAAAACCTCGAAATACTCCTCATCGCGTCCACCAGATACCTCATCGCTATCCGGTCGCTCTCCGACAGTTCCCGATAACGTTCCACCAGTTTCATTTCCTCGTTATTGAGCCGGCGCCTGCGTCGCCCGGTGGCCAGGCACGGAAAGATTCCCAACAATTCGGTGATGTTCTGTACTTTCGACATGGACGATGTCCTTCTAAACGTCAAAGAAAACTGCAAGAAACCGCATCGCCCTCCCCCTTTTCAGCAGCCGCATCGTGCCGACTGGACCGCACCGGTCTTTCGGGCATAGACCGGTCATGTGCACAGAATAGAAATATTCCGGGCGCTGAAAAGCGGTTTTTAGAGTAATTAGTCGAAAAAAGCAGAAATGCCCTGTAAATCAGAAACCCCTGTCGGAATTGTTTCCCGACATGTCTTGTTTCATTGCCGGGCCGGCGCAATGCCATCAATCAATTTTGCTCTGCAATCGAACGGTTTAAGCTATCGGGCATCTGTTTAAAAGTCCGTTGCGTTTGGCCGAAGGCATGTCCGAACCGATATTTTTGATCCAGCACGCGCCAGGAACGGCGCGGGATTGTTCACGACAGGTTGTATTTATGCACCGCAGGAACTTGCTCAAAGCCTCCATGGCCATCGCGGCCTACACCGGCTTGTCCGCCACGGGGCTGTTGGCCGCCCAGACCTGGGCTGCCAGCGGCGGCACCGCTGATGGCGAGGCCACCGCGTTCGATTTCGAGGCGCTGAAACTCCAGGCCAAACAGCTCGCCAGCAATCGCTACCAGGACACCAAGCAACAGTTGCCGCCGACCCTGGCGACCATGACGCCGCAGAACTTCAATGCGATCCGCTACGACGGCAATCATTCGTTGTGGAAAGAGCTCAAGGGCCAGCTGGACGTGCAGTTCTTCCACGTCGGCATGGGGTTCAAGCAGCCGGTGCGCATGTACAGCGTCGATCCGAAAACCCACATGGCCCGCGAGGTGCACTTCCGCCCATCGCTGTTCAACTATGAAAACACCACGGTCGACACGACCCAGCTCAAGGGCGACCTGGGTTTCTCCGGCTTCAAGTTGTTCAAGGCCCCGGAACTGGACAAACACGACGTCGTGTCCTTCCTCGGCGCCAGTTACTTCCGTGCGGTGGACGCCACCGGCCAGTACGGCTTGTCGGCCCGCGGGCTGGCCATCGATACCTACGCCAAAAAGCGTGAAGAATTCCCCGACTTCACCAAGTTCTGGTTCGAGACGCCGGACAAGGACAGCACCCGCTTCGTGGTCTACGCCCTGCTCGACTCGCCGAGCGCCACCGGTGCCTACCGCTTCGACATCGACTGCCAGGCCGAGCGCGTGGTGATGGAGATCGATGCCCACGTCAACGCACGCACCGCCATCGACCAACTGGGCATCGCACCGATGACCAGCATGTTCAGTTGCGGCACCCACGAACGTCGGATGTGCGACACCATTCACCCGCAAATCCACGACTCCGATCGCCTGGCCATGTGGCGCGGCAATGGCGAGTGGATCTGCCGCCCGCTGAATAACCCGGCGACCCTGCAATTCAATGCCTTCGCCGACAAGGACCCGAAAGGCTTCGGCCTGGTGCAGACCGACCACGAGTTCGCCAGCTATCAGGACACCGTCGACTGGTACAGCCGCCGCCCGAGCCTTTGGGTCGAACCGACCACCCCATGGGGCGAAGGCTCGGTTGATCTGTTGGAAATCCCGACCACCGGCGAAACCATGGACAACATCGTCGCCTTCTGGACCCCGAAGAAACCGGTGGCCGCCGGCGATTCGCTGAACTACGGCTACAAGCTCTACTGGAGCGCACTGCCACCGCTCGGCACCCCACTGGCGCGGGTAAATGCCACCCGTTCCGGGATGGGCGGCTTCACCGAAGGCTGGGCGCCAGGCGAGCATTACCCGCCAGTCTGGGCCCGTCGTTTCGCCGTGGACTTCACCGGCGGCGGCCTGGACCGCCTGCCTGAAGGCGCGGGCATCGAGCCGGTGGTCACTTGCTCGAACGGCGAGGTCAAGGACTTCAGCGTTCTCAAGCTGGATGACATCAAGGGCTACCGCATCCTGTTTGACTGGTACCCGACCAATGACAGCGTGGAGCCTGTGGAGCTGCGTCTGTTCATCCGCACCAATGACCGCACGCTGAGTGAAACCTGGTTGTATCAGTACTTCCCGCCAGCTCCCGACAAGCGCAAATACACCTGACACCCGGGTAGCACCCAGCTACCATTCGGTTTTCCGAACGCGACTTGCGGGTCGGTTCGGTTAACCGGATCATTCAGCCTAAATATTCGCACCATAAATATTTAATTTCCTTATAAATCAATAATATGACCTATTCGCACTGGTCTGGCACGAGTCATGCTCTACACTTCTTCGACGAATGTCCTTTGCGCCCACTCATCGTAGCGCTCAGGTGTTTTGCAGCACAAAAGGGCCGATGAACTGGCTCCATAAAAAAAACAATGTCGAGGAAAATTTGATGCGCATCGTTCCCCATATCCTGGGCGCAGCCATTGCTGCCGCTCTGATCAGCACGCCAGTTTTCGCCGCCGAACTCACCGGCACCCTGAAGAAGATCAAAGAGTCCGGCGTCATCACCCTCGGGCATCGTGACGCCTCCATTCCGTTCTCCTACATCGCGGACGCTTCCGGCAAACCGGTCGGCTACTCCCACGACATCCAGCTGAAAGTCGTCGAAGCGCTGAAAAAAGACCTCGACATGCCGAACCTCCAGGTCAAGTACAACCTGGTGACTTCGCAAACCCGTATCCCGCTGGTGCAGAACGGCACCGTGGACCTCGAGTGCGGTTCCACCACCAACAACGTCGAGCGTCAGCAGCAAGTTGACTTCTCCGTTGGCATCTTCGAAATCGGTACTCGCCTGCTGTCCAAGGCAGACTCCAAGTACAAAGACTTCCCTGACCTGGCCGGCAAGAACGTCGTGACCACCGCCGGCACCACGTCCGAGCGCATCCTCAAGGCGATGAATGCCGACAAGCAGATGGGCATGAACGTTATCTCGGCCAAAGACCACGGCGAATCCTTCCAGATGCTGGAAACCGGCCGTGCCGTGGCTTTCATGATGGACGACGCCCTGCTGGCAGGTGAAGCAGCCAAGGCCAAGAAGGCCAGTGACTGGGCCGTGACCGGTACTCCACAGTCCTACGAAATCTACGGCTGCATGGTGCGCAAAGGCGACGAGCCGTTCAAAAAGGCTGTGGATGACGCCATCAAGGCCACCTACGCATCGGGCGAGATCAACAAGATCTACGAAAAATGGTTCATGCAGCCGATCCCGCCAAAAGGCCTGAACCTGAACTTCCCGATGAGCGACGAGCTCAAGGCCCTGATCGCCAAACCGACTGATAAAGCGGCTGACGACAAGAAATCCTGATTTCTGACTAACCTTATCTCCTGACAGGGCGCATGCCCTTTCAGGAGGTTGTCACTCCCTGCTGGCATTTCTGGAAACACTCGAACCGGTGGCTGTCGAGCCGGTAGCGTGTGCCTGATCGTAAAGATCGGGCGGGAACGGAGCTTCCCCCAAGCGGGTACTTGTACATCGATCGAATCCGAGGGGAGACCCTAATGAATTACAACTGGGACTGGGGCGTGTTCTTCAAGTCCACCGGCGTGGGCAGCGAGACCTATTTCGACTGGTACGTGACCGGTTTGGGCTGGACCATCGGCATCGCCATCGCGGCCTGGATCATCGCCCTGACACTGGGCTCGGTCCTGGGCGTCATGCGTACCGTGCCAAATCGCATCGTATCGGGCATCGCCACCTGCTACGTCGAACTCTTCCGTAACGTGCCGCTGCTGGTTCAGCTGTTCATCTGGTACTTCCTGGTACCCGACCTGCTGCCGGCGGATCTGCAAGAGTGGTACAAGCAGGATCTGAACCCGACCACCTCGGCCTTCCTCAGCGTCGTCGTGTGCCTGGGCCTGTTCACCACCGCCCGGGTTTGCGAACAGGTGCGCACCGGTATCCAGGCCCTGCCAAAAGGCCAGGAATCCGCGGCCCGCGCCATGGGTTTCAAGCTGCCGCAGATCTACTGGAACGTGCTGCTGCCCCAGGCCTACCGGATCATCATTCCGCCGCTCACCTCGGAATTTTTGAACGTCTTCAAGAACACCTCCGTGGCCTCGCTGATCGGATTGATGGAATTGCTCGCGCAGACCAAACAGACCGCCGAGTTCTCCGCCAACCTGTTCGAAGCCTTCACCCTGGCAACGCTGATCTACTTCACCCTGAACATGAGCCTGATGTTGCTGATGCGCCTGGTCGAGAAGAAAGTCGCCGTACCGGGCCTGATTTCCGTAGGGGGTAAATGATGGAATTCGACTTCTCGGGCATCATCCCGTCCCTGCCGGGCCTGTGGAACGGCATGATCATGACCCTCAAGCTGATGGCCATGGGCGTGGTCGGCGGGATCATCCTCGGCACCATCCTGGCGCTGATGCGCCTGTCCCACAGCAAACTGCTGTCGAACATTGCCGGTGCCTACGTCAACTATTTCCGTTCGATCCCGTTGCTGCTGGTGATTACCTGGTTCTACCTGGCGGTGCCGTTCGTATTGCGCTGGATCACCGGCGAAGACACGCCAATCGGCGCATTCGCCTCGTGCATCGTGGCCTTCATGATGTTCGAAGCGGCGTACTTCTGCGAAATCGTCCGTGCCGGTGTGCAGTCGATTCCCAAGGGCCAGATGGGCGCTGCCCAGGCACTGGGCATGAGTTACGGGCAGATGATGCGCCTGATCATCCTGCCGCAAGCGTTCCGCAAGATGACTCCGCTGTTGCTGCAACAGAGCATCATCCTGTTTCAGGACACCTCGCTGGTCTACGCCGTCGGCCTGGTGGACTTCCTCAATGCTTCGCGCGCCAGTGGCGACATCATTGGCCGCTCCAATGAGTTCCTGGTTTTCGCCGGTCTCGTGTACTTCATCATCAGCTTTGCCGCCTCGCGGCTGGTCAAGCGTCTGCAAAAAAGGTTCGCCGTATGATCTCTATCAAAAGCATCAACAAGTGGTATGGGGACTTCCAGGTACTGACTGATTGCAGCACCGAGGTCAAAAAAGGCGAAGTGATCGTGGTGTGCGGGCCATCCGGTTCCGGCAAATCGACCCTGATCAAGTGCGTCAACGCCCTGGAACCGTTCCAGAAAGGCGACATCGTGGTCGATGGCACCTCCATCGCCGACCCGAAGACCAACCTGCCGAAACTGCGTTCCCGCGTGGGCATGGTGTTCCAGCACTTCGAGCTGTTCCCGCACCTGACCATCACCGAAAACCTGACCATTGCGCAGATCAAGGTGCTGGGCCGCAGCAAGGAAGAAGCCACCAAGAAAGGCCTGCAACTGCTCGAGCGCGTCGGTCTCTCGGCCCATGCCCACAAGCACCCTGGCCAGCTGTCCGGTGGCCAGCAACAGCGCGTGGCGATTGCCCGTGCGCTGGCGATGGACCCGATCGTCATGCTGTTCGACGAACCGACCTCGGCGCTCGACCCGGAAATGGTCAACGAAGTGCTCGACGTGATGGTGCAATTGGCCCACGAAGGCATGACCATGATGTGCGTGACCCACGAAATGGGCTTCGCCCGCAAAGTGGCGGACCGGGTGATCTTCATGGATGCCGGCAAGATCATCGAAGACTGCAAGAAAGAGGAGTTCTTCGGCGACATCAACGCCCGCGCCGAGCGTACGCAGCACTTCCTCAACAAGATTCTGCAGCACTAAAAGCACTGGGCAATAGCCAGAAGCCGCACCGACCCCCTGTGGGAGCGAGCTTGCTCGCGATAGCGGACTGACATTCAACATCAATGTTGACTGTGATGAAGTCATCGCGAGCAAGCTCGCTCCCACAGGGGGCGGCGGGGGCTTGCAGATTTGTGTGGTGGTTGACCCAAGGCATCTGTGATGAAATGCGACCCCAATCTTTATCGCGCAGCAATGCCATCACTCGCCGTGAAACCCCGTCTGGTTCGTCATTTGTTCCTGCCACCGCTGATCATCGCCATGATGATCGGCCTGGGCTATATCGGCTTCTGGATCAGTGAGCACTATGGCATTCGCAGCCTTGGCGAGAACGGCCAGCGACAGCTGGAACTGCACGCCCGTGCCGTCGAAAGCGAAATCAGCAAATACACCTACCTGCCCAGCCTGCTGGAGCTCGAAACCAGCGTTTCGCAGTTGCTGGCCGACCCGACCCCGGAACACCGGCAAACGGTCAACGATTACCTCGAAGGCCTGAACCGGCGCAGCCGCAGTCGGGCCATCTACGTGATGGACACCACCGGCCGCGTCATGGCCACCAGCAACTGGCGTGATGTCGACAGTTACCTGGGTGAAGACCTGTCCTTCCGTGCCTATTTCCAGAACGCCGTGCGCGGTCAGCCAGGACGCTTCTACGGCATCGGCAGTACCAACGGCGAACCCGGTTACTACCTGGCCCATGGCCTGGAAGAACACGGCAAGATCATTGGCGTCGCGGTGGTCAAGGTACGCCTGGAAGCCATGGAAGAACGCTGGCAACGGGCACGCCTGGAAGCCTTCGTCAGCGACGAGAACGGCATCATCATTCTGTCCAGCGATCCGGCTCGGCGTTTGAAATCGGTGGTGCCGCTGAGTGAAGAAACCAAGGAAAAACTCGCCCGCAGCCTGCAGTACTACTGGTTCCCGCTCAACGAACTGCAGCCGCTGGCCCGGGAAACCCTGTCCGAAGGCGTGGAAAAACTCACGTTCCCGGCCAACAGCGAACTGGTGTCCGACGACGAAAACATCAGCTACCTGGCGCAAACTCGGCCATTGAGCGATACGCCGTGGAATTTCACCCTGCTCACGCCGCTCCAGGATTTGCGCCGCGAAGCGATCAACCAGGGGATCCTGGTGGCCGTGGCGTTTGCCCTCTGTGCCTTTCTGTTGATCGCCTGGAACGAGCGGCGCAAGGTGATCGCCACCCGCCTCGCGGCCCGGGAAGCCTTGCAGGAAGCCAACAACCAGCTGGAGCGTCGGATTACCGAACGCACCACCGACCTGCGCGCCAGCAACGAACGGCTCAAAGGGCAGATCCGCGAGCGCCGGCTCGCCGAAGAGACTTTGCGCCGCGCCCAGGATGAACTGGTACAGGCCGGAAAACTCGCGGCCATCGGCCAGATGTCCACCAGCATCGCCCACGAACTGAACCAGCCGCTGGCGGCGCTGCGCACCTTGTCCGGCAATACCGTGCGCTTCCTCGAACGCGGCCAGCTCGATGTGGCCAGCACCAACCTCAAGACCATCAACGAACTGATCGACCGCATGGGCCGGATCACCGCCAGCCTGCGCTCGTTCGCCCGGCGCGGGGACGATAAGGGCCAGGCCTGCCTCGGCAAAGCGGTGGACGCGGCCCTGCAATTGCACGGTGCACGGGTGGAAAACACCCCTCTGCAATTGCACCGCCATTTCGAAGCTGTGCAGGTGCAGATCGACCAGACCCGCCTGGAGCAGATTCTGGTCAACCTGATCGGCAACGCCCTCGACGCCATGCAAGCGCAACCGCAACCCGAGCTGTGGCTCGAGGGCGAAGAGTTCGATGGCAAATACCGCCTGCGCGTGCGAGACAACGGCCACGGCATCGACGCCGAAGCGCGCAAGCACCTGTTCGAACCCTTCTTCACCACCAAACCCGGTGAACAGGGCCTGGGCCTTGGCCTGACCCTTTCCGCCAGCCTGGCCGCCGCCACCGGCGGTCATCTGGGTGTCGAGCACCCGGCCAGCGGTGGTACTACATTCGTCCTCAGTTTACCGTTGGTAAGCCCCACTCCCGCCGAGCCAATATGAACAACGAACTTAGTGTATTGATCGTCGAAGACGACCCCCATGTGCTGCTCGGCTGCCAACAGGCGCTGACCCTGGAAGACATTCCCTGCATTGGCGTGGGCAGCGCCGAAGAAGCGCTGGAGCAGGTCGGCGAAAATTTTGCCGGCATCGTCGTCAGCGACATTCGCCTGCCGGGCATCGATGGCCTGGAATTGCTGACCCGGCTCAAGGCCCGCGACCGCAGCCTGCCGGTGGTGCTGATCACCGGGCACGGCGACATTTCCATGGCCGTCGGCGCGATGCAGAAAGGCGCCTACGACTTCATGGAAAAGCCGTTCTCTCCGGAGCGCCTGGTGGACGTGGCTCGTCGCGCCCTGGAGCAACGCAGCCTGGCACGAGAAGTCTCGTCGCTGCGTCGGCAATTGGCCGAGCGTGACTCCCTCGAAGGGCGGATCATCGGACGCTCGCCGGCCATGCAGAACCTGCGGGAACTGATTGCCAACGTCGCCGACACCTCGGCCAACGTGCTGATCGAAGGCGAGACCGGCACCGGCAAGGAGTTGGTCGCGCGCTGCCTGCACGATTTCAGCCGGCGGCACACCAAGCAGTTCGTCGCCTTGAACTGCGGCGGCCTGCCGGAGAACCTCTTCGAAAGCGAAATTTTCGGCC
This sequence comes from Pseudomonas sp. P1_F7, assembly GCF_056405655.1. NCBI lineage: Bacteria > Pseudomonadati > Pseudomonadota > Gammaproteobacteria > Pseudomonadales > Pseudomonadaceae > Pseudomonas > Pseudomonas sp. P1_F7. The sequence goes on along the minus strand of NZ_JBFUBR010000010.1, from coordinate 309,061 downwards.
ACGAGGCCAACGCCTTTACCGGCGCGGGCAAACGGCGGATCGGCAAGATCGAACACGCCGACGGCGGCACGCTGTTCCTCGACGAAGTGGAAAGCATGCCTCTGCCCTTGCAGATCAAACTGCTGCGGGTGTTGCAGGAACGCACCCTCGAACGCCTCGGCTCGAACCAGAGCGTAGCGGTGGATTGCCGGGTGATCGCGGCGACCAAATCCGACCTCGTCGAGTCGAGCAAGGCCGGCGAATTCCGCAGCGACCTGTACTACCGCCTCAACGTGGTGACCCTGGAACTGCCGCCATTGCGCGAACGCCGCGAGGACATCCTGCAACTGTTCGAACACTTCCTGCAGCAGTCGTCCCTGCGCTTCGACCGCACGGCGCCAGAGCTGGACAACCAGACCGTTTCGAACCTGATGAGCCACGACTGGCCGGGCAACGTGCGTGAACTGCGCAACGTTGCCGAGCGCTTTGCCCTGGGCCTGCCGGCGTTCAAGAAACCTGGCGCAGGCGGCAGCGCTCAGGGCCTGGCCTTTGCCGAAGCGGTGGAAGCCTTTGAGCGCAACCTGCTCAGCGATGCCTTGCAACGCAGCGGCGGCAACCTGACCCAGGCCAGCCAGGAACTGGGCATGGCCAAGACCACGCTGTTCGACAAAGTGAAAAAATACGGGCTAAGCCATTGAGCAAAACCTGATCGCCCACTACCTCTGTAGGAGCTGCCGGAGGCTGCTCCTACAGGGGATTGAGGGGTTAGAGAAGGTTGCGATCGGCCACAGGCTCGATCTGCGCCCAGTGCGAAGTGTCTTCACGGTGCTCGCGCAAGTACGGCAACACCGCCGCCAGCAACGGCGCCTTGAACGCCTCCTGGAAGCGATGGGCCAGGCCGGGAATCAGGATCAATTGGCTGCCTCGTAGATGCGCCGCCAGATGCACGCCGTGCATCACCGGCAGCAGCGGATCGGCCGTGCCATGCACCACCAGCGCCGGCACCCGCAACTGATTGAGCAGCGTCACCCGGCTCGGCTCGGCGAGAATGGCCATGATCTGGCGTTTCACGCCCTCGGGATTGAACGCCCGGTCATAGGACTGCGCCGCCTGATGCAGCAGCGCCTGACGATCATCGGTGACCATCGGGCTGCCCAGCGCCGCCAACAGGTCGGCCTGTTGCTCCAGGGCCACTTCGCGGTTCGGTGCGCCGCGCCGGGCCAACAACTGCACCAGTGCCGCACTCGGCGCCGGCAAGCCTTCGGCTCCGGAAGTGGTCATGATCAGGGTCAGACTCTCGACCCGTTGCGGTGCCATGGCCGCCATGTGCTGAGCGATCATCCCGCCCATGCTGGCGCCCAACACGTGGAATTGATCGATGTGCAAGGCGTCCATCAAGCCCAGGCCATCGTCGGCCATGTCGGTCAGCGAGTACGGCGACGACACCGGCAATCCGAGTTTGTAGCGCAGCACTTCGAAGGTCAGGTTGGCTTCGGCCGGTGCTTGCCGCCAGGTCGACAGGCCGACATCGCGATTGTCATAGCGGATCACCCGGAACCCCTGCTGGCACAGCGCGACCACCACCTCGTCCGGCCAGTGAATCAATTGCCCGCCCAGGCCCATCACCAGCAGCAATGCCGGATCCGACGCACGGCCAATGCTCTGGTACGCCAGGCTTACCTGGGCCAGATCCACCCGTTCGGTCGGAACATTGACGTCACAACGCGAAGCCGCCAGGGACGGCAGGCCGAACAACAGCGCGGCCAAAAATACGATTCGTGAAAAGAATGAAGCACCCATGAAAAAACACCAAAACGCAGAATCCCAGTAGAGCGCGAGTCTGATGAAGTTTGTTCAAGTGCGCTGCCACAGTTCCATGACAGTTTGATGAAGAGTGCCGAGCGGTCATCAGGCGTCAGATTTGGCCTCGCCATAACTATGTACCACCCGACCGTTTGACGACTGCCTCCTAATGCCCCTACCGCCGGCACGGCCCGGCCTTCTGGAGACTCATCGTCATGGTTGACGAAACCACCCCCCTTGCGGCCGATTTCGGCCTTACCTTCCCTTTGCCCGCCAATCCGGATCAAGGCCTGAGCCTGAGCGCCGTGGCGCGCTGGGATGAGTGCCGCGAACAATGGCTCGCCCTCATGGCGCAGAGCCCGCAATCTGCCCTCGATAGCGATTGGTGGAGCGCACGTGCGCTCGGCACCGATCGATCGCGCCGGGCACAGGCTATCCACTTGTATCGCCAGCATTTCGAGACGTCGAGCCAATGGGCGTTTGCCCAGGGCATCCTGGATGCCGGGCAGGTCAAAACGCTGATGGCGATGATCGACCCGCCAGAGCAAGCAACAACACCTGACGAGCACTCGGTGTATGTCGAACAACTGAATCTCAAGGATGGAAAAGGTCTGTCTGTCGAGCTGTCCGGCGCGTTGGTCATCACCCGGGATACCGATCAGCCGGTCGCTCAGCTGTTGTATCTGCCTTCGCATTCATCCGCCTGGATGACATTCAAATCCCGTAATGAACTGGAACGCTGGTTGATCGAACATCAACCGCAGCGGTTCGATCAGCCCCGCCTGTCGACGGACACGGTCAAGGTCGAATACACCGTCCTCGACAAGACGGTGCTGCTCACCAGCGCCGAAGCCCTGTCGTCCCGCTTGTCCGTGGCCACCGTCGATCGGTCCGGTAATGCTGCGGCACTGTCAGCGCCACCGGACCTGCCGTTGGTGGAGGCAAATGACTCCGCTGCCCTGTTCGGCCAGCTAAGCCCCGATATCCCTTTGGGTGTCCGTCACCGTGCACTGGTACAACAACGGGCGGCACTGGAAGCGTTGCTCGGCGATGATTTTACCGGTGATGCCGACGATCCGCGCCTGCAACGCCTGCAACAACAAATCGACGCCCTCGCTGCTGCCGAGCAGGCCAGCACAACTGCAGCAACGGCGCTGCTGGACACAGGCGATACCGTCAAGTTGCTGGAGTTGCGTCACCAGCCAGGTCCGCATTACGCCGCCCTGCACCAGGCACGCAAGACCGGATTGCGCGCCGAAGCCGAACTGCAATTGAGCCTGAACCAGATCAACAGTGAAGAACATCAGTGGCTCACCCGTGTGCTGGATGCCACCGATCAAGCCCCGGCGGCCGATGTAGTGGTTGCACGACTGGAACTGTCAGAAACGAACACTGAGGGCGATACCCACCGCACGCAAACCGAGGAACTGGCCGGTGTCCTGTTGTTTGCCAAACCCTCGGCATTGCTGCCGTCCTCGACCGACAGCCTGTTGCTCTACTGGCCCGGGCGCTTCGGTGGTTTGCAGCGCTTCAGCTCTCGACAGGCGCTGGAGCAGACCTTGTTCAAACGCCCGGCCAACGACAACACCCTGGCCCTGCACGTCTTGCCGCTGAACGGCCCGCCGTTCGAGTACGCCTTGCAGACCCAGCTTCACAGCTGTGAACAGCAGGCGGTCCGGATAATGGCGGCCAATCCTGTGCCGTCTCATGCCATCCAACGCGCGGCCGAACTGGAAAAAGCTGCGCGAACAGACCCTTGCCTGCCTGACCGTTCCCCGGTCCGCCGCCCGAGAGTTGGCGTACGCGCACATCCTCGAACAAAACCGCAGCAGTGCGCTGGCTGCACAATTGCCGGCGTGGCATGGCGATCTCTCCGCCGTGCAGCGTGACCGACTCAAGGCGCTGTTCAAGTCCTATATCGCCGCGATGAAACGTTCCCACGAGTGGCTGGAACGCGAGCTGCCGCCTCGGGAAACCTTCACCAAGAAAGCTGTCGACGCCCGGCTGCGCCAGGACTTCGACCTTACCCAATCCATGCAGGTGCTGCTCGACATTCCCGATTCCACGACCTGGCGCAAAGTCGTCATCGAAGGCGCCGCGCCAGGCACCCCCCAGAAAAATGTACTGGTCGCCAGCGAGCAGCGCAGCAAGCTGTCCCTCGGCGACCTGGCGCTGAGCAACATCGATCAGGAAATGTGGTGGCGACTGTCGCTGATGCAGGTCGAGGTCAGCGGTGCCGACGCCGTACAACGGCAGAAAGTGAAAAGCGGCATCACTATGTCCTGGCTGCGCAAGCTGGTCACCGAGCTGGATGTGGCCGGGAAATATGAAACGCTGATCAGCGAGACCTTTCTCGGTCCCTCGACGGCATCGACGTTCAGCAACGAATACCGGCACGAATGTCTGAGTGAACCCTGGCGCCTGATGCTGCGTTTGCAAGGCGAATTCGCCGTGCTCACCAAAGACATCAATGCCGATGGCCAACAAGTCTTGGACATCGCCATCGATGCCAACAGCCGTGAAGCCTTCAGCGCCAATGGCAAGCGCATCGAACTGCTGCCGGCACACCTGACGGTGGGCGGCAAGGACACCCCTGGCCAGGGGCCGACCACGCTGTCCGGCGTCACCTTTATCGTGGAGCAGATCAGCGGCCTGACTTTGCTTTATCTGCCAGACAACCCCGACGGTGTCCTTCTGCGCCAGTTCGACAGCCTTGAACAGGCTCGTCTGCGTCTGTTCAACGATTGCCTGCGCAGCTCCATGGTCACCTATCTCGCCGGCCGGGCCTTGACCGGAGAGTTCGCCCATCACGTCAGTCGAATCAACGAGGCGCGAGTGAGAAACTTCGAGGGCCTGATCGGCGTCGGTACGCCTTGGCCATCCAGCACCTCCCTGGCGGCGCATCTGCTGAACGCGCATATGGGCCGTTTGCTCGAAGCACATCGGGCGACATCGCGCTCCAACGATGCGTTGTACCTGGAGAACGTCGCCTTGAAGTCCGGCGCCATGTTCAACTACCTGAAAATGGCCGTGGGCATGCTGCCCTTCGTCGGTACGGCCATCGCCCTGTACGACGCCTGGAACAGCGCCAACCTGGCGGTGGCGGCCTTCCTGCGCGGTGATGTCGGCCATGGCCTGGCCGAGGTGGAGGCGGTGCTGTTGTCGCTGATCGACGCGGCCATGGACATTCTCCCCGGTGCCAGTGCCGCGCCCGCTGCCGCCCGCGCCGCCACGCGCAGTCGTCAGTGGCGGGCGCTGGGTAAAAGCCCGCGGGCCTTGCAGGTATCGACGCGACACCAGGCACGGCGTGCCCTGGAACGCTTCAAGGGTTATGAATATGAAAAACCGCTTTCCCTCGCGGGCTTGCAACCGGGCACCGAAGGCATTTATCGCAACGTGTATCGTCACGCCGACGGCGAATTCATGCTCAGCCAAGGGCGAATTTATCGCATCGAACTGGAAGGCAAACCACCCCGCTGGCGCTTGAGCGGCACCAGCAGCCGGACCTACAAACAGCCGGTTGCCCTGGATGAGTCCGGCCAGTGGAACACCCACTACGCAGTGTACGGCACCGTGATTGAAGGCGGCGGCGTGGGGGGTGGCGCGGTGCTTGGGCACATGGCCGATGGATTGGACCCACTCTGGCCGGTCGCCATTCGCCGCTGGCTGCCACGCTGGTGGACGGATCGGGCCTTGCGTCGGCAGTTAACCCTGAAAAACACCGCCGATGCCCATACCCGGCGCCTCGATGCCCAGACCCGTAAGAACAGCAGCCTGGTGCAGGGCTACTACGATCTTTCACCCGCGCAGCGCCCGGCACATCGCCCCGCTGTCGATCTTGCCTGCCTGGACGACATCGAAACCACACAGGCTTTGTACCTGACCCTTGAAGAGCTGGTGGTGTTGAGTCATGGCAACAATCGCGCCCAGATCATTGACATTCAAAGCCGCTGCGCCTGGATTGTCGTCGACCGACTGGACCGCAGGATCGGCCTGGTCAGGGAGCGACTGCTGGAATACCTCGACCGAATCGAACAACTGATCACCCGCTCGGACACGACGCCGGTCACCGATACCGTCGCACACTTGAAACTGATGGCCGAGCGCAAGGAAGTGCGAAAAGCCTTTATCACTGAGTTTGACCAGCAGCATCAAGCCGCCGAAGAAGCCAACCGATGGCACAGTCGCATCACCCGCCCCAGGCATAAAGAGAACGTGGCCAGGACCATCGAACAGCTGAACAACGTATACAGCGATGCCAATTACCGGTACCTGAAGGCGGCGCATGTGCTGGAAACCATCACCCACTACGACGCTGTCGACGATCTGTCGTGGACTTACTTCCATGTGCAGTTGAAAAAGTCCCGCGAGAAGGTTGGACGTGCCCTGCTGACCCAACATCATCTGCCGCAAGTACGCTCCAGCGTCGTCCAGCGCACCAGGGTTTTCGAAGATTGCCTGGACATCTACACCCAATTCCGTCGCCAGCTCGGCGCCTGGACGCTGGGCTATCCGCAACACCTGGATTTGGAGCAAGTCACTTTGTTTCTGGATAACCTCGACCAGATGGAAACATTCGCCCGCAATGCCATCAGTAATCGATCTGCAACCCCACCTCCGACAAAAAGCACCGGAAAACAACTGTTCGAGACTGAAGACAACCGATTGCTGATTGGCGAGCCCAGTACCGATGTCGTGACTCGGCAACAGCACTTCATCATTGACGTCAATGGCTACAAGGAAACCTGGCTGCCCCGCTCCACCGGTAAATATCACCTCAGTGAACCAGCCGTCTCCGCGCAACCGATGCTGCCGACCGATGTCAGGCCGCTGCTGACAGAGGCCGGAAAAAGGCTGGGGGCCGCGGACGCCTATACCAACAAAGTCAAAGGCTATGCGCAGCAAAACATGCTGCCCGTCGACCTGGAGCACATGATGAGCAGCGAAGCTGCGGAGTTGACCCTGCGCGCCCAGGCCATCGAACGGTTGTCCCCTGCTGAGACCGTGACGCTGCAATTGCGCAATCGGGCGAATGAGATGTTGCTCACGGGGCGCACCCTGCGCATCGAGCAAAGCATGAACAGCAAAACCCCGACCGAAGGTTATCTGGACTATCTGCTTGAACAGCAAGTGGTGGACATCCGCAAGGAAGGTGGCTTGCGCGACCTGGGCAGACGCGCAGACGGTCGACGGGATTTCCTCCAGGAGTACGAGGTGCGCGACCTGCGCAGCGAACCGGTGCAAACCCTGTGGTACGCACATTTCCACTACACCTCGGCCCAGCCGCAATTCAGTGACTTCGTCAAAGGCCATCTGAAACTGCCGGAACAACGCAACCTGGGCCTGCAATGGCAGAGGGACGTTGCCGCCAGCGGCGGTACGGTCGAGGCGATCTGGCGCGGCGACATTGGTAAACCGCTGGGCAACAAACACTTCTCCACCCTGTAAAGCAGCAACGGCGGAGCACGCGATGTGCTCCGCCGTGCTTGTAGTCGACAGCGGCATCAACATGAGACAAACTCAACCTTTTCGATTTATCGACAAGTTTTCCTCATGGAGCCCCCGGTGCTTGAAATCCGTCACCTCAAGACCCTGCACGCCTTGCGCGAAGCCGACAGCCTGGTGGATGCGGCCGATCGCCTGCACCTGACCCAGTCGGCCCTGTCCCATCAGTTCAAGGAGCTGGAGGAGCGCATGGGCATGCCGCTGTTCGTGCGCAAGACCAAACCGGTGCGCTTCACCAGCGCCGGTTTGCGCCTGCTACAACTGGCCGACGCCACCCTGCCGCTGCTGCGCGCCGCCGAACGCGACATCAGTCGCCTGGCCGGGGGCACCGCCGGTCGTCTGCACATGGCCATCGAGTGCCACAGTTGTTTCCAGTGGCTGATGCCGACCATCGACCAGTTCCGCGACGCCTGGCCGGAAGTCGAGCTGGACCTGGCCTCCGGGTTTTCCTTCGCCCCGCTGCCGGCCCTGGCCCGTGGCGACCTGGACCTGGTGGTGACCTCCGATCCGGTGGACCTGGCCGGGATCACCTATGTACCGCTGTTCACTTATGAAGCGATGCTGGCGGTGGCCAACCAGCACCGCCTGGCCAGCAAGGCCTATATCGTCCCGGAAGACCTGCTCCCGGAAACCTTGATCACCTACCCGGTGGAACGGGACCGGCTGGACATCTTCACCCGCTTCCTCGAACCCGCCGACATCGAACCGGCCCAGGTCCGCACCTCGGAACTGACGGTGATGATGATGCAACTGGTGGCCAGCGGTCGTGGCGTGTGCGGCATGCCCCATTGGGCACTGCATGAATACAGCTCACGGGGCTATGTGAAAGCCAAGCGGCTGGGTGAGAAAGGTTTGTTCGCCACACTGTATGCGGCGATCAGGGCCGACATGCTCGATGCGCCGTACATGCGCGACTTCTTGCTGACAGCCAAGGACACGTCGTTTTCGACATTGGATGGGGTTAGTGCAGTTCGTTAGAGCAACACACGTCCCTGTGGGAGCGAGCTTGCTCGCGATGGCGGCGTGCCAGTCAATACAGGTGTTGAATGTCAGTCCGCTATCGCGAGCAAGCTCGCTCCCACAGGGGATCTTGGTGATCTTCAGAGCTCGCGCCACATGTGGATCTTGTCGAAGTAGTCCTCCCCCACCCGCACGGCCATCGGTTCCAGGCCGAACTGGACGAAATCGCAGCGCTGGTAGAGGTTGAACGCGGCATCGTTGCCGGCGGTGACGGTCAACTGGATCAGGCGCAAACCCGCATGGTTCTGCGCCTCGGCCAATGCCGCCTGAACCAGTTGATAACCGAGCCCGCGCTGACGGACCGTCGGTGAGACGTACATGCCAAACAGCGTCACCTTGTGCCGGGCCTTTTCCCGAGGCTCGAATGCAAGGCCGACAATGCCGGCCAACCGGCCTTCTTCGAACGCCCCGAGCACCACGTCCAGCTTGCCCGTCAGGCGCGACTCCCACCAGTCCAGCGGCATCGCCGCCCGCTCGCGCACGCTCGAAGTGAAGGCCTGTGGGTGCAGGTCGTAGGCTTCGAGCATCAGCGCCCGGTAGTCCAGGGCATGGCTGGCATCCAGTCGTTCGATCCACATCCTCAAACCATCCGTTTTTGCTCAAGCATCAGCCGCAGCGCCAGCGCCGACAACACGAAACCCATGAAATAGCGCTGCATCGCCAGCCAGGTCGGATTACTGACGAACCACGAGGCGATGCCCGCGGCAAACATGGCGATCAGCAGGTTGACGCAGAAACTGACGCTGATCTGGGTCAGGCCGAGGATGATGCTCTGGCTGAACACCGAGCCATGCTCCGGCGTGATGAACTGCGGAAACACCGATAGATAGAACACCGCGATTTTCGGGTTCAGGGCGCTGGTCAGAAAGCCCATGGTGATCAGCTTGCGCGACGAATCCGGGGGCAACTGCTGCGCCTCGAACGGCGAGCGCGCACCGGGTTTGACCGCCTGCCAGGCCAGCCACAACAGGTACAGCGCACCGGCCCACTTCAACACCTCATAGGCCATCGGCACCGCCAGGAACACCGCGGTCAAACCGGCAGCCGCGGCAAACAGGTGCACGAAGAATCCGGCGACCACCCCAAGCAACGAGATCACCCCGGCCTTGCGCCCCTGGCAGATCGAACGGGAGATCAGGTAGATCATGTTCGGCCCCGGCGTCAGTACCATCAGCAACGCGGCAGCAGCAAAAATCAACAGGTCTTGAAGCGGGATCATGGGCGAGGTCCTTTGCGTAATGATCAGGCGATCGCGGTCAGCGATGCCCGATAAAACGGCAGGATCAGGTCCCGTGTCAATGGCGCCAGGCTGACATCGCCGTCGGTGGCCGGGTTGATCCAGATCACTTCTTCGATTTCCGCCGCAGGCGTCACGTCGACATCGATGTGCAGCTGAAAAATCTCGGCGTGTACGACAAAACCCGGTTCGTTGGCGGCCGGTGCCGAGAAATGACCGAGGTAAACAGCCTGCGCCGGGTCGATGTCCAGACCCAGCTCTTCTTCCAGCTCCCGGGCCAGGGCGTGAACCGGCAACTCGTGGGGCTCGATCTTGCCACCCGGCTGCATGAACGCCGTGGTACCGCGCTTGCGCACCAGCAACGTGCGGCCGTCGGGACCGATCAATAAGGCAGCGGCGATGCGGATGGTCCCGGTGGCTGGCATGGAAAACGTCGACATAAACAGAAGGCCCTTGACTCAAAAGCGGCAAGGATCACATGTCCGCCCTGTAGGAGCGAGCTTGCTCGCGAAAACGCGTAAAACCAGATGCCCATCGGCGCCCTCAGGTTTATCGCGAGCAAGCTCGCTCCTACAGTTTCCTTTATGCAGCTTCCTGGAAATCCATCTCCGGCGGCTGCCGACGGAAACCGCCGGTCAGCACGGCCAGGTACACCACTCCAATCGCCAGCCAGCTCAACCCCAGATAAACCGCCAAATGATCGAGGCTGACCATCAGCCACAAATCCGCTGCCAGGCCGATGAACGGGAACAGCAGGAACAGCACGAATTCGCGTGGGCCTTTTTTCTCGCCACCGATCCAGTAATGGAAGATCACCGACAGGTTGACCAGGCTAAACGCCAGGAACGCGCCGAAGTTGATGAACGAGGTCGAGGTGGTGACGTCCAGTTTCAGTGCCAGCAACGCCACCACCGCGCACAGCAGGATGCTGTTGATCGGCGTGCCGAAGCGTTCGTGCAAGGTGCCGAAAAACGCTTTTGGCAGCACGCCGTCGCGGCCCATGGCGTACAGCAGCCGCGAACCGCTGGCCTGGGCCGACAGGCCCGATGCGAACTGGCCGACGATCAGGCCGATCAGGAAGATCGACACGAACAGGTCGCCACCGATGTTGCGGGCAATTTCGTAGGCCGCCGAGTCGACGCTGTCGAACAGGAACGACGGATGGGCGATCTGCACGAAGTACGACACACCGACGAAAATCAGCCCGCCGATCAGGGTGATCAGCATGATCGCCCGGGGAATGGTGCGGCGTGGGTCGCGGGTTTCTTCGGTCAGGGTGCTGACCGCGTCGAAGCCGAGGAACGAGTAGCAGGCGATGGCCGCGCCGCTCATGATCAACGGCATCTGCATGTCGCCATTGAAGAACGGCTTGATCGACCACAACGGCGTACTCGCATCACCGCCGACGTAGTGCACGCACAACGCGACGAAGGCGATCAGCACCAGGAACTGCACCAGCATCAGCAAGGCATTGATGCCGTTGGCCAGTTTCAGGCCGACGATGTTGATCGCGCTGGTGATGCCGATGAACGCCAGCACCCAGATCCACTGCGGCACGGCCGGGAATGCGGAGTTGAGGTAGGCCGCACCGATCAGCCAGATCGCCATCGGCAGGAACAGGTAATCGAGCAGCACCGCCCAACCGGCGATGAACCCGAGTTTCGGGCTGATGGCCTTGCGCACATAGCTGTAGGCCGAGCCGGCCACCGGGAACGCCGAGGCCATGCGCCCGTAGCTCATGGCGGTGAAAAACATCGCCACCAGCGCCGCGAGGTACGCGGCCGGCACCATGCCGGCGGTGGATTGGGCGAGGATGCCAAAGGTGCCGAGCACAATGATCGGCGTCATGTAGGCGATGCCAAACAGCACCACCGACCCCAGTGACAGGGTACGTTGCAAACGAGCCATGAGCGACTACTCCGAATTTTATTGGATTTATGGCAGAGCCGAGTTCGGCGCAAATTACGGGTGTTGCGTTGTTGTTCTTGGGTCAGGCAGGTGTGTCGTCTGGGAGGGCCTCATCGCGAGCAAGCTCGCTCCCACAGGATTTGTGTCGATTACAAAATCTGAATCCACTGGAGCCCCCCTGTGGGAGCGAGCTTGCTCGCGATGGCGTCAGTCCAGCCAACACGGAATCCGGATCAGCGCGCAGGAATCAGCAGCTCCCGCAGCCCACCCGCCTGCTCGACCACCTCCCCCGGCAACCTCAGCCGCTGATCATCCAGATAGCGATAATCCTGGCGCGCCGCCGTCAGCTGGTTCAGGTCCAGCTCGACCGCAAACTGCCCTTCCTCGCGTCCGGCTTCGAACAACAAGGTGCCCAACGGATCGACCAATGCGCTGCCGCCGGCAAACAGCAAACCACCGTCACCCTCTTCCACCCGGTTGACCATCAGCGCAAACGCCTGGTTTTCCTGGGCACGGGCCATGATCGCGGTGCGGTGGGTCGGGCCGTACGGGTCCATGTTGCCGTTGGTGACGATCAACAGTTCGGCACCCAGTTGCGCCAGGGCGCGGGCGCTTTCGGGGAATTCGATGTCGTAGCAAATCAGCAGGCCCACGCGCACGCCGTTCCACAGGCAGGTGGCGTAGCGATCACCCGCCTCGTAGACACCGCGATCCGAGGCCCACAAGTGGGTCTTGCGGTATTTCAGCGCGATGCCTTCAGGGGTGATCAGCAGCGTGGTGTTGTAGAAACGGCCGTTGTCGTTCTCGGCCATGCCGATGGCCACGGCGATATTGCGCTCGCGGGCGGCGGCGATTACCGCGCTGACGGACGGGCCGTCCAGCGCCTCGGCTACCTCGGCCACGGACTCCGCCGAAGGGAAGCCCATCAAGTGGCCTTCAGGGAACAGGATCAGCTGCGTGTCGGCTGCGCACCCGGCAATCGCCGCCAGGGTGCGTCCGAGGTTGTAAGCCGTGTCGTTGTCACGGCCTGCCAATTGGGCGAGTTCGACCTTCATGGGTATTCCTTGTTATGGGCCGGGCGGCAGAAAGATTGCCCGGTCGGTGTCTGTGCGCCAGTATGCGCAGCAAGCAACCGGGCGGGGAATCACGCCGCTGGGGTAACACGATAGGGGTAGATGCATGACACTCTCGTTGGACGACATCGCCTGGCACCGCTCGGTGGGGCAACTGATCGACGCCCTGGACAAGCCCAATTTCTGGACCCAGCTTGTACGCCTGCTGGACCAGTACGTGTCCTTCGACAGCTGGGTGGCCCTGCTTTTCAGCGCCGACCAGCGCCCGCAGGTGTTCGCCGAATGTCCCGGCGAAGACGGCAGCCCCGACCAGTTGTTCCAGGATTACCTGCGCGGCCTGTACCTGCTCGACCCGTTCTACATCGCCTGCCGCGAGCAATCGCGCACCGGGCTGTATCGCCTGTCCGAAGTGGCCCCGGAGCACTTCGAGCTGACCGAGTATTACCAGCGCTACTTTCGTCTGAATGTGGTGGCCGACGAAATCCAGTTCAATTGTCAGCTCGAAGGCGACCGCACGCTGTGCCTGTCCCTGGGCAGCACGCAGCGCTTCAGCGGCCAGCAGATCGCCTTGCTGTCGTTGATCCAGCCGTGGGTGCTCGGTTTGCTGCGCCAGCGTCTACCCTATGAAATCAACGAAATAGTGGCCCTGGCCCCCGCACCGCCGCAAGCTGACTGGCGGGTACAGCTGGAGGCCTCGGTGCAGCAGCTCAAAGGCGCGCAGTTGACGGCCCGGGAGCTGGATGTCGGGCGCTTGATGCTCAGCGGTTGCTCCAGTAAAGAAATCGCCCGCAAGCTGGAAATCTCGGTCGAAACCGTGAAAGTCCACAAGAAACACATGTACAGCAAGCTGGGGATCAAATCCCAGTCCGAGCTGTTTTCGATTTTTCTCCAGGCACAAAATGCCTGAAAACTCGAGTCCGAACCCAAGGAAACCGTATGAGCCTGTCACTCCTGAGCCGCTACGCCTTCTTTGCCGTCTGCGTGATTTTCACCCTCGCCAGCCTGCCTTTTCTTGAATATGACTGGCTCTGGCCGATAACCGCCGTCACCGCAGTCCTCAGCCTGATCGGCCTGTTCGATCTGCTGCAAAGCCCCCACGCGGTGCGTCGCAATTACCCGATCCTCGGCAATATCCGCTACCTGGTCGAAGGCATCCGCCCGGAAATCCGCCAGTACCTGCTCGAATCCGACAGCGACGCCCTGCCCTTCTCCCGGGCCCAACGCTCGCTGGTCTATTCCCGAGCCAAGAATGAAACCGCCGACAAGCCCTTCGGCACGCTGATTGACGTGTATCAGTCGGGTTTCGAATTCATCGGCCACTCCATGCGCCCGGCGCCCTTGAGCGACCCGAGCAGTTTCCGGGTCACCGTCGGCGGCCCCCAGTGCACCCAGCCGTATTCGGCGTCGGTGTTCAATATCTCGGCCATGAGTTTCGGCTCGCTCAGCGCCAACGCCATCCGCGCGCTGAACCAGGGCGCCAAGCTCGGCAATTTCGCCCATGACACCGGCGAAGGCAGCATCAGCCCCTATCACCGGGAAAACGGCGGCGACCTGACCTGGGAACTGGGCAGCGGTTACTTCGGCTGCCGCACCAGCGACGGTCGCTTCGACCCGGAACGCTTCGCGGCGCAAGCCCGGACGCCGCAGGTGCGAATGATCGAAATCAAGATGAGCCAGGGCGCCAAGCCCGGCCACGGCGGCATCCTGCCCAAGCACAAGGTCACCCGGGAAATCGCCGAAACCCGCGGCATCCAGATGGGCGAGGACTGCGTGTCACCGTCGCGCCACACTGCGTTTTCCACACCGATCGAAATGATGCATTTCATCGCACAATTGCGTGAGTTGTCCGGCGGCAAACCGGTGGGCTTCAAGTTCTGTCTCGGCCATCCGTGGGAGTTCATGGGCATCGCCAAGGCCATGCTGGAGACGGGCATCCTCCCGGACTTCATCGTGGTCGATGGCAAGGAAGGCGGTACCGGTGCGGCGCCGGTGGAGTTCACCGACCACATCGGCGTGCCGATGCGCGAGGGCCTGCTGTTCGTGCACAACACCCTGGTGGGCCTGAACCTGCGGGACAAGATCAAACTCGGCGCCAGCGGCAAGATCGTCAGCGCCTTCGACATCGCCAGCGTGCTGGCCATCGGCGCCGACTGGGCCAACTCGGCGCGCGGCTTCATGTTCGCCATCGGTTGCATCCAGTCGCAGAGTTGCCACACCAACAAATGCCCGACCGGCGTCGCCACCCAGGACACCCTGCGCCAGCGCGCGCTGGTGGTGCCGGACAAGGCCCAGCGCGTATTCAACTTCCACCGCAACACCCTCAAGGCTCTGGCGGAAATGCTCGCCGCCGCCGGCCTCGAACATCCGTCGCAGTTGTCCGCCAAGCATCTGGTGCGACGCATGTCGGCGACCGAGATCAAGCTGTTCTCGCAATTGCACGTGTTCCTCAAGCCGGGGGAGTTGCTGACCGGTGAAGTGAACGGCGAGTTCTACTCGCGGATGTGGCAGATGGCCCGGGCCGACAGTTTCGAACCCCATGACATAGCGGCGGCATGACCTCGCCACCCCGGTCGAAATCGCACATCACCAACGTAGCGATTTGGTCGGGGCCGGCTCCTTCATTACGATAAAACCGTAATCACCGATCAGGTAAATCCGGTAGTACTGGCTGTCCACCAGCGGCGGATAGCCCTGATAGCCAACCCGCGTCGCGTTGCGCCGCTCCCGCTCCGCCACCACGTTGGTGATACCCGCTTTTGGCAGATTCTCGGCCAGCATGTAAAAGTCGGTATTGAGCAGGTAGTGCAGCACCGGCATCTGCTTGAATGAGCCTGCCGCCGCCGTTAACCAGTAGTCGGAGTAACTCACCGAGATGTAGATCCGCCTGGCCTCGCGCAGCGACTGATGGCTGGCGATGTCGTACGCAAGACCGGCCAGCGCCGTGGACGCAAAGGTTTTCTGCACCGTCAGCACCCGGCCATAGGCGAACGACAGCGACAACATCGCCAGCAGCGGAATGATCAACAACAGTGGCAGTCGTTCATGGATCGACGCCAGCGCCAGATGACTCAAATAGCACAGCAACACCAGCAGCACGGCGAAGCCCATCAAGGTGCGGGCGCCCTCGTTGAAGTCGCGGAAAAACAACGCGACACCGGACACCAGCAGCGTCACCACCGGCAATGTCAGCAAACACATCAGGCCGATCAACAGCTTCTTCGGTCCGCGGTCCTGACGCGCCGCTACGTTCAGTCCCAGCCGCACCGCCCCGGCTATCGCCAACAGCAACAACCCGCCGAATACCCAGAGCCATCCACTATTGAACAGCAGCACGACTTTTTCCAGGACCCGGGCGATGTTGATCTGGATCTGCAATAAAGGATTCGTCGCCCAATTGAGCAGCAATGTGCGATTCGAGTCCATGAACGGGTAAGCACTGACGCTGTAGATCAACCCGCCGAGGATGAGCTGGGCGGCTTTCCAGCCCAGCAGGTCGCCCCATGGCACCGGGGCGGTTTTATCGTTGGCGGCCCTGAGCAATTCCAGGCAACACAGGCCCAGGAACACATTCAGGCTGACTTGATACAGCCCCAGCGCCAAGGCAATCAGGAACGACGGCACCAGCCACTGCACGCCGCGCCAAGGGTGGCGAAAGGTGATCGCGTAGATCACCGCCACCAGGCTCAAGGCCGTGGCGGGACCGTCGTATTGATAGGACAGGTTTTGCAGGAAGAACGGGGTGTACCAGAGCGGCAACAGCACCAGGCAGCAAGCGACGGTGGGCTGGCGAAAGTAATGGAACGTCAGACTGGTCAGCGCCGACGCCATAGCCAGCGTGGCGATCAACAAGGGCAAGGGAAAGATGTTCGGCGCGGCATGGCTGAAGGTCAGCACGTTGTAGAACAGCTGGGCGAACAGTCGGCCCTGTTCGGCCCAGGCCATGCCTGCCGACAGCGAGCGCCAGTTGTCATCGATATAGGGAAAATCCGCGAGGATCAACGGCAGGACATACACAAAGGTTGCGCACAGAAAAAACCGCCAGACCTGATGCCAGCTGAGTTCGCGAACGAAGAAGTCGCCGAATCGGCCCATGCTAGCGCCTGCCCCGGTCTTTACCGCCGACGATGTCCTTGATCACATAACGCGGCCGGTGCTTGGCCTCGATATAGATGCGACCGATGTACTCGCCGAGGATGCCGATACCGATCAGTTGCACGCCACCGAGAAACAGGATCGCGGTCATCAGCGACGGATAACCGGGAACGCTGTTGCCGAAGAAAATCTTGTCCAGCACCATGTACACCGCATAGAGCACCGCGAAAATCGAAATGCCGCCACCGACGTAAGTCCACAAACGCAGCGGCACGGTGCTGAACGAGGTCACGCCTTCCAGGGCCAGGTTCCACAGCTTCCAGACATTGAACTTGCTGTTCCCCGCCACCCTTCCTGCCCGCTCGAACTCCACCACCACGGTGTTGAACCCGGCCCACGACAGCACGCCTTTCATGAACAACTGATGCTCGGGCAGGGAACGGATGACGTCGACCACCTTGCGATCCATCAGCCGGAAGTCCCCGACGTTTTCTTCGATGCGGGTGTAGGCGATGCGATTGAGCACATGGTAGAAAATCGACGCGCTGTGGCGCCTGAGGTAGCCGTCGACGTCCCGATTACGGCGTTTTGCGAGGACCACGTCGGCACCCTTTAGCCATTGTTCGATCAATAACGGGATGACACTGATCGGGTCCTGCAGATCGACATCCATGGGAATCACGGCATCGCCGCTGGCGTGCTCCAGCCCGGCAAACAGTGCCGGTTCCTTACCGAAATTGCGCGAGAAATTGATCAGCATGACCTGATCATCCGCCTGCGCCAGTGCCGTAGCCTGCTCGGCCGTGCGGTCGGAGCTGCCGTCGTTAATGAAGACGATCTCGATTTCGGTGCCGCTGAGCTTCAACTCCCGTCGCACCGCCTGATAAAACAGGTTGATTGACTGCTCTTCGTTGAACACCGGGACAATGAGCGAGATTTTCATCGATCACGCTCACGAAACACCACGTATTTGGAATACAGGAAACCGAACACCAGGCTCAACGCCGAAAACAGGACCACCGTGAACAAACCGTGCAATCGCCAGACGTCGCCCAGATGGCCAACCCCCAGGCTCAATGCCCCCATGCCCAAAAGAAACAGCAGGTAACCCGCGACCGTGGCACTAGCGGCGAAGGTAAATTGCGCGTTCATGTAGAAGGAAAACGACGCAGCCACGCAGAAGGCCGCCAGGTTGCTGATCGCCTGACTGAGACCGACCGCCACGCTCAGCAGGAAAAAGATCTGCCAGTGAATCAGGGTGTTGGCGACCCCGATCACTGTGTAACTGGACAGCCCTTTCCACAACAGTCTCATGTGAGACTCCCGTTTTTAGAACGTTGCACTCATTAGTATTTGAGCCTGTCTACTGTCAGAAATCGCAGGTTGACGGACCTTTCTGACCAGCGGTTGAGCCTTGGGGCAACGCCCGAGACATTCGGTAATATCCCGGTTTTGCAATTGCCCGCGAATCAGTCCACCCTGCGCGCCGCCGATTGGGCACGTGGCCTTTGCGCCCGCGGCCAATCCCATTTTCACCCGCTGTTACGAGTCTGCTGTCATGACGTTAGCACGCGATCACCGGATCGACTTTTTTCGTGGTCTGGCGCTGATCTTCATCTTTTGGGATCACGTGCCCCACAACCCCTTGGGGCAAATTACCCTGCGTAACTTCGGTTTCAGCGATGCGGCCGAGGTTTTCGTTTTTCTGGCCGGTTACGCGGCCGTGCTGGCGTACGGCAAAGTCCTGGCGCGCGAAGGCTTTCTGATCGCTTGCGTGAAAATCCTGCGCCGAGCGTGGGTGCTCTACGTGGTGCATATCTTCCTGCTGGCGATGCTGATGGGCATTGTGTTTTTCGCCAACAGCCACGTGGAAACACGGGATCTGGTGGAGGAAATGGGCATGCATCACTTCATCAGCAACCCTCAGCAGGCCTTGATCGATGAACTGCTTTTGCGCTTCAAGCCAAACCTGATGGACCCGTTGCCGCTGTACATCGTGCTGTTGGCGGGCTTGCCCCTGGTGCTGCCGATTCTGGTGCGCAAGGCCTGGGTGGTGGTCGCGATGTCATTGGCGCTGTACCTGATGGTGCCACTGGCTGGCTGGAACCTGGCGGCCATCAAGGATGGCGTGTGGTATTTCAACCCGGTTGCCTGGCAGCTGCTGTTCGTACTCGGCGGTGCCGCTGCGATTCACAGCCAGCGCCCGCGCTTGCCCGAGACCCGTCCATTGGTTCGCCAGCAGTTGTTTGTCGGTGCGGCGCTGTATGTCGTGGTCGCAGGTGTGTTGACCGTCCTGTGGCGTTGGCCGGACTTGCACGATGCCGTGGTGCCGGCGAGCCTGAAGAACCTCCTGTACCCCATCAGCAAGACCGACCTGTCCCCCGTGCGCCTGCTGCATTTCCTCGCATTGGCCTACGTCACGGCGAAACTGATTCCCGACAGCGGATGGACGCAAAACTGGCTTGCGCAGCAAAGTTGCCGCATGGGCCGTTTCTCGCTGGAGATTTTCTGCCTGGGCGTGCTGCTGGCGCCATTGGCGGATATGGTCAATGCGCTGACCGACGATGCTTTTGCCATGCAGATCTTCACGGCGCTGGTGGGGGCCGGGTTGATGGCGCTGCTGGCGACCTGGCTTGAGTTCAACAAGCGGTTGAACCAGACAATCAAAAGATCGCAGCCTGCGGCAGCTCCTACAGAATCAGACCGCATTCCCCTGTAGGAGCTGCCGCAGGCTGCGATCTTTTGCTCTTTAAAACCAAAAAGCCCCGATCCTTTCGACCGGGGCTTTTGTCTTTCAGGCGTTACAACTTACGAAGCCGAACGCACCGCACCTTGCGAAACATTGGTCGGTTGCAGCTTGAACACGTAGAACAGCACCGTCAGCAGCACCAGAAACGCAGGCCCCACATACAGCGCCACGCGGGTGTCCGGGAAGTACGCCATCAAGCCGACCACCAGCACCAGGAACGCCAGCGCCAGGTACGAGCTGATCGGGTACAGCCACATGCGATATTTCAGGCCGGCCGCTTCGCCGGCGCTCAGGCCTTTGCGGAATTTCAACTGGGCCAGCAGAATCATCACCCAGGTCCAGATCGCGCCGAAGGTGGCAATCGCCGTCACCCAGACAAACACCTTTTCCGGCACCAGATAGTTGAGCAGTACGCCCAGCAGCAACGCACCAATCGAAAGCAGCAATGCACGACGCGGTACGCCGTTGTTCGAGGTCTTGGCAAAGCCGGCCGGGGCCTGGCCGTTCTGCGCCAGGCTGTAGAGCATGCGCCCGGTGCTGAAGATGCCGCCATTACAGGATGACAGCGCTGCGGTGATCACCACGAAGTTGATGATGCCCGCCGCGGTCTTGATGCCCAGACGCTCGAAGGTCATCACGAACGGGCTGCCCTGGGTGCCGATTTCGTTCCACGGGTAGATCGACAGGATCACGAACAACGCACCGACGTAGAACAGCAGAATCCGCCAGAACACCGAGCCGATGGCGTTGGGGATGGTCTTTTGCGGGTTCTTCGCTTCACCGGCGGTCAGGCCGATCATCTCCACGCCGAGGTAGGCGAACATCACCATTTGCAGGGACATCAACACGCCTTGCACGCCGTTGGGCATGAAGCCGCCGTGGGTCCACAGGTTGGAAATCCCCAGGGCCAYGCCGTCGTTGCCGAAACCGAAGGCGATGATGCCAATGCCGCCGAACACCATCGCAATAATGGTGACGATCTTGATCAGGGCGAACCAGAACTCGAATTCGCCGAAGGCCTTGACCGCGATCAGGTTGATCGAGCCCATGCTGATCAACGCCGCGAGCGCCCAGATCCAGCGAGGCACATCGGGGAACCAGATGCCCATGTACACCGCCACTGCAGTGATTTCCGCGACGCAGGTCACCAACCACAGGAACCAGTAGTTCCAGCCGGTCAGGAAGCCCGCCAGCGGGCCGAGGTAGTCTTGGGCGTAACGGCTGAACGAGCCGGCAACCGGGTTGTGCACGGCCATCTCGCCGAGGGCGCGCATGATCACCAGGATCGCCAGACCGCCGATGATGTAGGACAGCATGATGGCCGGGCCGGCCATTTCGATGGCCTTGGCCGAGCCCAGGAACAGGCCGACGCCGATACAGGCACCGAGTGCCATCAGGCGAATATGCCGCTCGCCGAGTTCACGTTTAAGCGGACCGCCCTGAGCGGTCTCGCCTTGGGGCTGGTGATTGCCTACGGGCATTGGGGACAACCTCGTCTTGTTATTGGATATGACCACCGGGCATTGAAGCCTCCGACCGATAGGCCAATGGCTTCGCGTAACCGGGCCTGCTTTGTAAGCAGAACCGTCCTGCAGGACAAAACCTGCAAGATCAGCGGGTCGTGCAGTATAAAAAGCTGACGACAGGGATATTCACTCTATAAACCACTAAATTCAGACATAAACCCCGGCAAAAACCCGATTTATGGAGGGGCATCACCTAGATTCTGTAGGAATTTTCGCCATTTAAAGGGCGCGGAGTATTGCACAGCATTGGTGCATCGTCATGCCCTTATGAAAGCCGTACTTACTTTCGAAATGGCTCTATTACGGCCATTACAGGCAACTTCCACGCTCCCCCACCCTGCCAGCTGGGGCGAAGGAGATGTCGGATTGCCGAAGTGCTCGTTTGACTGCCCCACCGTTGCGTCAGACACACTGCAAATACGGGACTCTCGACCACAGGAGGCAAGCCCCCTCGCCACAAGTGTTTCAATCAGCCTGATTATCGGAGCGCCCGTGCATCATTTTGCCCTTCACATTTTTTTCACCTTCGCCAACCACCGTCTAAGCTTCAGTGAAGTCCGATCAATCTGCGTGAATGGATCAGTCGACTATGGGCGCTTTGTGGCAAACCGATTCGAGTAAAACCGTGGTTCCGAATGAACGTGAGGATGAAGCGCCTATACCTGAAAAACCCCGTCGTTCCAGGCACGGATGGGGAGCGTTCTGGCTATTGCTGTTGATAATTGCGGTTGTCGTGGGGCTTGCCGCCGCGAGGGAAATGCGTACCTCGAAGTTCCAGGCCCGGGAAGTCAGCAAATACGCCGCGTCCCTGAACTATGAACTCAAACCCGGCCCCAGCGATGCAATTCGCTATCCGGGGGACGGTCCGTTCGATCGACGCCTGGGCTACAGCTCGCTGGATGAATTCCTGCCGCGCCTGATCAAACGCGATTTCGTCGTTGAGGCGCAAACCCGCTTTTCTCCGGCGCTGTTGAAATACAGCGACAAGGGCCTGTTCGTGCCTTATACCGAGAAAATCCAGGCCGGGCTGTCGATCACCGATTGCCGCGCAGCACCGCTGTACCATTACAACTATCCGCAGCAGCTGTATTCAACCTTTGCCTCGATCCCGCCGGTGGTGGTCAACAGCCTGCTGTTCATCGAGAACCGCTTCCTGCTGGATCCCAAGCAACCACTGGCCAACCCGGCGGTGGACTGGCCGCGGTTCGGCATGGCGGCGTGGTCACAGGTGGCCAAGATGTTGCACGTGCCCGGTCAATCGGCCGGTGGCAGTACCCTGGCCACGCAACTGGAGAAGTACCGGCATTCCCCCGATGGTTTGACGGTCAGTGGCGCGGAAAAGATTCGCCAGATGATTTCCGCCACCGTACGCGCCTACCAGGCCGGGCCACAAACCCTCGAAGCCCGGCAGAACGTGGTTCGCGACTACCTCAATAGCGTGCCGCTATCGGCCGTACCGGGCCACGGCGAAGTGCATGGCATGGCTGAGGGCTTGCGCGTGTGGTATGGCTCCGACTTCAACCAGGCCAACGAAGTCCTGACCAGCACTGCGACCGATCCAAAAACCATGGCGGACAAAGGCTTGGCCCTGCGTGAAATGCTGTCGTTGATGATTGCCCAGCGCCGTCCGTCGCATTACCTGACCAAGGGTCACGATGAACTGGCCGACCTCACCGACAGCCATATTCGCCTGCTGGCGCAAAACAGCGTGATCAATGCTCAGCTCGCCGCCGCCGCCCTGGCTAGCAAAGTGACCTACCGCGACTGGGCCACCCAGCCGACCATTCAACCGATCGAAACCAACAAGGGCATCAGTGTCGCGCGCAGCCGCCTGGCCGGCATGCTCAATCGCCCGCTGTATGACCTCGACCGCCTCGACCTGTCCGCCACCAGCACCCTGCAAGGCGAGTTGCAAACCGAGGCCACCGAATACCTGAAAAAACTCGCCGACCCTGCCTTTGCCACGCAGATCGGCCTGATCGGCGAACGTCTTCTGACCACCACCAGCACCACCCAGGTGCGCTACAGCTTTACCTTGTTCGAACTGACCCCGGACGGCTCGCGGGTGCGCGTGCAGACCGACAGCACCGACCAGCCGTTCGACATCAACGAAGGCAGTAAACTGGAACTGGGCTCCACCGCAAAAATGCGCGTGCTGACCACCTACCTGCAAATCATCTCCGAGCTGCACGACAAATACGCCGGCATGGCCGTTCCGGAACTGAAGAAAGTCGACGTGCCGGATCAGGACCGCCTGAGCCGCTGGGCGGTCGATTACCTGATCGAAAACAAGGACCGCGACCTGCAAAAAATGCTCGGCGCAGCCCTGGACCGCAAATACTCCGCCAGCCCCGGCGAAGCGTTTTTCACCGGGGGCGGCCTGCATGTGTTCCACAACTTCCGCAAGGAAGACAACGGCCGGATACCGACCCTGCGCGACGCCCTGCGCGAGTCGATCAACCTGCCGTTCATTCGCCTGATGCGTGACCTGGTGCGCTACACCACCTACTCCGGTCCGAACAGCAGTGCCGAACTGCTCAAGGATGACCGCGACCCGCGGCGTCAGGAATACCTGGCCGAATTCGCCGACCGTGAAGGTAGTTCGTTCCTGCTCAAGTTCTGGAAGAAGTACAAAAACAAGGACACCCAAGACCGGCTCGAGACCTTCCTCGACAGCATGCGCCCGACCCCGATCCGCATGGCCGCCGTGCACCGCTACCTGCTGCCACAGGCCAGTCAGGAAAGCTTCAACGCCTTCGTGCGCTCGCACCTCACAGGTGCCAAGCTCACGGAAAAACTCACTGACGAGCGTCTCGTGCGGCTCTACGAGGCCTACGGTCCCGGCTCCTACGACCTGCCGGACCAGGGCTTCATCGCCAAGGTTCACCCGCTGGACCTGTGGCTGATGGGCTACCTGCTCAATCACCCCGACGCCAAGTGGGGTGAAATCGTCAAAGCCAGCCAGTTCGAACGCCAGGAGGTCTACAGCTGGCTGTTCAAAAGCAGACACAAAGGTGCACGCGACAGTCGCATCCGCACCATGCTGGAAATCGAAGCGTTCCTCGACATACACCAGCGCTGGCAGAAAGTCGGCTATCCGTTCGACCACCTGGTGCCGTCGCTGGCCACCGCCATCGGCAGCTCCGGCGACCGCCCCGCCGCCCTGGCCGAATTGATCGGCACCATCCTCAACGATGGCGTGCGCATGCCGACCCTGCGCATCGACAGCCTGCATTTCGCGGCGAACACGCCCTATGAAACCCAACTGATCAATGACCCCGACGTCGGCAAACGGGTGATGCCGTCCGAGGTGGCGACGGCCATGCGCGAAGCCCTTTCACAAGTGGTGGATGCCGGTACGGCCAAACGTGTTGCCGGCAGCTTCAAGCTGCCCGACGGTACTCCGCTGGCCATGGGCGGCAAGACCGGCACTGGCGACAACCGTATCGAAGCCATCGGCTCCGGCGGGCGGATTCTGAGTTCAAAATCGCTCAACCGTACGGCCACGTTCGTGTTCTACATCGGCGATACCCACTTCGGCACCCTGACGGCGTTCGTGCCGGGCCGCTCGGCGGAGAGCTTCACTTTCACCTCGGCGTTGCCGGTGCAGGTGCTCAAAGGCATGGCACCGATTCTGACGCCGTACCTGCAACCGGGCACCCACACGATGTGCCAACCAACCGCGGTAACCGAGGCAACCGTCCGCCGCTAGGTACCGATCAACAGAGACGCCCGCGTGGCGGTAACTATATATTTTTCACTCCTGGATTTTCCCGGGTTCGGGGCGCAATCGACGTCGTTCCGAACCTGTTTTTGCGCTTTTTTTGCGCACGGTGCCTGCCTAGTCTGATCGCTCCACCCATGATCAACGGACGATCAGGCAATGCCCCACCCACATCGAATTTCAGACTCGCTCGCCAACGACCTGGCGGATCAAAGCATACATTTCAACCTGGTCAGGAAGGCCATTCCTTCCTGGCTGTCAGAGGCTTCAGTGTCTCGTATCACTGCGCTGAAGACTGACCGCGTGAGCATTCCCGACTGGCAGGCGAACGCTGCAAAAGCGCTGCAAGAGCGTTTGAAACAGGGCATCAAACTCGGCTGGACCGCGCAAAACGATGTCGACCGGGCCCTGAGCGAACTGCAGGATGTTTACGCCTTCGCCAAACCCTTGTTGCAACAGGCACTGAAGGAACGTTTCGGCGTTGAAGAGGACGTCGAAGAGACCTGGTTGCGGCTGTATGCACCGGCAAAAACGTCATGGTGGGTGCATGACTTTTCCGGTGGAACCACCAGCCGTACCGTCTCGCTGCTGGATGCCGCCCTGCACAACTTTTCCCGTGACGAGGCGTTCACCCAGGACTCCGAGTTCATCACCCGCCCCAACGCCCGCGGGCATTTCGGCGTCGTGCAGCTCAAGCACAAACTGAGCATCGAGCAGTTCAAATCACTGTGCCGCGAACTGGACATCGGCGCCCGCTACCAACAGCACCTGAACGAATTCCTGCTGCCGCACAACCGGGTGGCCAGTAACGTCCTGCGCCACAAAGTCACCCTCAGCCACAAGGCCACGCTCAACATCGCGGCGCACATGGCGCTGATGAAAAACGACATCGAGCAGGACGCCTTTGATGTGGTGCAGGGCCTGCTCGATGACCGCAAGAACCTGCGCTGGAACGGCCGCTCCGTCGACTGCTACAACCTGACGATGATGGACATTCGCCTGACCGGCATCGTTCTGATCACCCCTGAAGCAAACACTGCGGCCAGCCCGGTTCCCGTGATCGCGTATGTTCCCCATGACCCGCAACACCCGCTCAAACAATACCCGTCGTCGCTCGAATTCATGGCTGAACTGACGCGCCAGTTGCGCGATGCCAGTGCCCCCAGGAGCTACCAACAATTTTTCAGCCAGTTCGTGCCCCATCAGCAGCGCGGACATTTCTTTGCCGGGCTGAACGACCGACTGAGCAAGGTCAAATGGCAACCGGTTGCGCCCGGTTCCAACCTGCCGAGCTGGCGTGAAACGCCGGTGGATAACCCCAACCTGCAATTCAGCCTGTCGAGCATCAGTATCGATCGGGAAACCGTTTTCAACGGCGATCTGTGGGGCTACTTCCACCGGCAAAAAATCAACAAGGTGCTCAACGACGCACGGGACATCGCGATTTCCACCGAGTACGCCGACCGCATGGTCCGCTGGGCCTGGTGGGACAACCTGGAAAAAATGCTCTCGGACATACTCAACGCCGCCCTGCTGGTGGTCACGCCGCTGGTACCCGGCATGGGTGAACTGATGCTGGCGTACACCGCGTATCAGCTGACCGATGCAGTGGTCGAAGGCATAGTCGATCTGGCTGAAGGCCATCTGGCGGAGGCCGGTGAGCAGGCCATCGGCGTGCTGGAAAGCATCATCCAGCTGGGTGTTTTCGCGGCGGGGGGCGCCGTGGGCAACGTCGTACAGGCGAAGCTCTCGCCGTTTTTCGAAAGTCTGAAACCGGTGCAGTTGGCAAATGGTGAGACACGGCTGTGGAACCCTGACCTCAGCCCTTATCAACGAGCCAACGTGGTTTTGCCGGCGGATGCACGGCCTGATGGACAGGGTATTCACCTGCATCATGGCCGGCGAATTTTACGTCTGAACAATCAACACTTCGAAGTGCTGGAAGACCCGGTTACCGGGCAACAGCGCATTCGTCATCCGCAGCGGTTCGATGCCTATGCACCGACTCTGCGACACAACAACCATGGCGCCTGGGTCAGCGAAACGGAGAGCCCGCGCGAGTGGGAAGGCACGACACTGATGCGACGTCTCGGTCACACCACCGACACCTTCAGCGATACACAACTGGAACGGATTCGCCTGATCAGCGGTACGGAAGAAGCCGCGCTGCGCAGGATGCATGTGGAGAATGCTCCGCCGCCGCCGTTGCTGACCGATACCCTGCAACGTCTGGGGGCACCGGTGAATCCGCCTGCCGCGTTATCACCCGAGATCACCTTACTGTTCAGCGACTTCCCCGAGCTGCCTGCCCAAGTTGTGGAAAACATCATGGCGGGCGCAACACCCTCGGAGCTTCAACATATTGAGCGAAAGCTTCGACTCCCCTTGCGTCTCAAAACCCAGGCACGAGAGCTCCAGTTCGAAATGCAATCGGTCCGTGCAGCCCAAGGTCTGTACCTCGACGCATTGAGCAATATCGACACCGAACGCTTGGCGTTGGGAGCGTTGCGACTCCATACAGATATGTTTGGCGACCTGCGCATAGAAATCCGTCAGGGAACACTCGATGGCGAACTTCGCTGCAGTGCCGGGCCCGAGGACGCAACGCAGGTTCGGGTATTGATTCGAGACAACTCGGGGAAATATCAGGTGCGCGATGCCTCGAATCAGTCTATCCACGACGCTGATGTCTTTTTTGAAGCCCTGCTGCATGCCATGGGCAACGAAGGTAAAAGAGCGTTGGGATACAAACCGGGCGATGCCAAGTTTTTCAGGCAGTGGGTCATTGTAAAGTCAGCACCGCCAAGCGAACGCAGGACCGTCCTCGCCACGCCCCCCATCCGACCGATTGTCGAGCATGAAACGATGCTTTTGGTTCGTGGAGGCGGCCTCAGCAAGGAAGGAAAAACACTGCACGAACGAATTCAGGATCTTCATCCGCACTTCAGCGAGGCTGAGGTTGAAGTATTTGCTCAGGCCTTGAGCACTAGAGGTGAGCCGCTCAGGGCGATGGACGAGCAAGAAAAGGATCTCGCAGAGTTACGGGGGATACTCAATCATTGGGAGCACCAGCAACCTTATAGTTCGGTTTCGGACAACCGCGGGTTCCTTGGCGGTGGTGGAAGGCACATCGTCGAACGGCTCATTGACTGTTACGAGCGGAAAAATACAGAGCTCGGTAGCCGCACCGATCCGTACTCCTACTCTCTCGATCTCTCTAGAGAGTTAATGCCGCTGGATCTGGAAACCTGGTGGTCCAAACGTCCAAAATTAAAAAAATATCTCGACAAAGTCACCGTGCTCAAGCTCGACAATACAAGGTTTTCCAGCGAGTTATACGGGATGCTAAAGGACTTTCCAAACCTGCGAGAACTCAATGCCAACCACTGCGAACTGACTCGCCTGCCAGATAGCATCGGTGCCATGCATCGCTTGGAATGTCTGCGATTGAGTTCAAACACTATTACCTTGGACCCGCCCGCTGTCGAGAAACTGAGGAATCTGACTTATCTGGAAACTCTTGAGCTGGACAACAATCCACTAACCATGCTGCCGGATATTGGGCGCATGCCGCGACTAAAGACTGTCGGATTGAGGAACACCGGCATTACTACTTGGCCCATTGGCACTTTTACCAGACGCAGACCTCAGGATTTTGTTTTGGACATGCGGGGCAATCCAATCAATCTAATACCTGAAGTGATTCATCAATCGCCAAGTGCTTGGGTGGTAGGTCTAACACGTCTCGATATCGAGAACTTATCGGCTTCGGACCGCCTCAGGGTTAATCAGATACGTCGATGGTTGGGCCTTCCCAATGAGATAGGTGCGTCGCCTGTTATCGAGATGCCGCCGGCTATATCGATCTGGACCGGTGCTCCCGACGTGAGTCCTGAACGCATCAATCATTGGGAGGAACTGAAACACGAACCCAACTCCGGGCCTTTTCTGTCTATCGTTAACGGGGCAGAGGGCTTTGCTGATTATCGTGCTGGAGGCGAAGCTCGGACACAACTACTGGATCGCCTGTGGCGCATGCTTGATGCCGTCTACATCGACACCCCGCTGAGGGAAAAGCTATTCACAATGGCGAAGGATCCAGTGAGATGTGCCGATGCGGGTGCGCAATTGTTCAACAATATGGGGATTGAGGTACTCGCCTTTGAGGCGCATTCCTACTCCACTAACCCAGAGATACTTGAAAATAAATTAGTGATGCTGGCCAAAGGCTCCGCGCGACTGGAACTGGTAAACGATATCGCCCGGGCCGATATGAACAGCCGTGAAGGCAACCCTGACGAAGTGGAAGTCTACCTGGCTTATCAGACGGGCTTGGCTGAACGTTTGGGCCTGCCTTGGCAATCCGAATCCATGCTTTACCGGCCGGTGTCCGGCGTCACCGATGACATGATCGATAACGCGTACGACACGGTGCTATCCATGGAAAAGGATGACGGCCTGGTTAACAGAATGCTTGAGTTGGACTTCTGGGAACGCTTTCTTCGTGAAACATACACTTCGCAGTTTGAAGAAAACAAACAGCTCTATCTGAGTAAATCAGAGCGGCTCGATACTTTACTAAGCACCCAGCTCGAGTGGGTCAATTCGACGCAATTGACGAAAATCCAACGCATGGACTTGCGAAACAAGCTTTTAGAACTCATGAACGGTTTTTCGATTCAGGAAGACGTAGTGTTTTCCGGAATTCCAATAAGTGAAGACACTTACAATCGACTGCTCATCGACTTGGGAGACGAGGAAAAAGAACTATCAAGACGTTTGACTCGAGAGGCCATGACAAGAGCCAACATTTAAACGATCAATAACTGATACCGCCCCTGAAGAACTCGTAAAATGAGCCTTCAGGGGCGTGCTATCAGATCACTTCCGAGTCCCAGATCACTGTGACATTTCCTGTGTAGGTTTTGGCAACCCCTACACGCAACATCTGTTCGACGTGTTCCTGTGCCACTTCAAAGTGCAGGACTCCCGGCTTTCGATCGACGTATAAACCAGGTTGAAACAATTCAGTGCCACTGCCATCAAGTCGAAGGGGGCGACGATCAACGGGTTGTCCCGCTCCATCCAGCAAGCCGTGTGGCAGTGTCACACTGGTATTTAATGGCACAAGATCGGCAGAGCCCGTGTCGCGCAAAGCGCAGGTGTTACCGGCGATGAACTGACACTCGAGTTGCATTTTGAACCGCGATGAAGCCGAGATATTGAATGTCTGGTCCCGGAACAACCGCACCGGCTTGCGCCCCTGATTCAACCAGGCTTGCCAACCGCCCTGAGGCACCAACTCAATGCGATTACCTCCCGGCGGGACGTCGACTTTTAGCGCATGCATGACATCCAGGGTGAAATTGAGAGTAATGGCATTGTCGTTAGGGATCAGCACATCGCCCATGTCGAAGTCCATTCCCGGACCTGTGGTGTAAGTCAGGGAGCCTTTGTATTCTCCTGAAGACATCCTCAGGGGGTTGGGCGTCCTCAGTTCGTAGACATACTCGACCTGACTGTAGTTGAACCAGGGAATGTCGACAGAAGGTGTTCTGCCACAAGCCCCCGCGCCTTCGGGTATCAGCCAGAAAAAGGGCGACCATGCGACACCGGCAACCCCCGCGTTTACACCGGTACACGGGGCCGGAGCATTTTTCCATTGACTAAACCAACCGACACCGGGTCGGGCCCATGCACTGACCCCCGGAGGTCTCGCCATAGTCCAGCTACCACCAATTCCTGCGATTCGTATCTGAACAGTCTCACTCTCCCCTGTACGACTGTGGAAGACCTCCAAATTCCGCCAACTGGACGGCACACTGAAGGTTGCACCTTGTCTGGGATCGACATGATCGGCAGCAATAGGTTGCGAAGAATTGAATCGCAGGCCGGGTACCCGCAGGCTGAAGATACCCAGACTCTTGCAACGAGCGGGCATCCAAGTGGGGCATACACCCGTTTCCGGGGTTTTATTGACAAACTTGTTAAACATTGGATTTGTCGGATCAGGCACAAACTCCGCCCGAATTTCCTGAACTACCGCATTGGCGAATGGAGCATACAACCCTGTTAAAAAACCTCCCGCCAAGGAAAGCGCAGTCATTACTTTTAGAGAAAAGGATAATTTCATTGTTAACCAACCTGAAATTTAAACGTGACGAAAACGCTCGTCAGTTGCTTCTAGAACAGGATCAAGGAGCACTCGCCTCAAAGATCAGGTGCACACTGCCGTAGTACTCGCCGGGCTTGTAACCGTCATCCGGCTTGACTGCCGCAATCACCAGTTCCACGCGTTTACCGGTTTTGCCGTCCGTTTCCGAAATGACGGGTGCATCATGTACCGTGAGTTTTATTCGGTTGAACTGAACGTCCAAGGCAATGTTGTCAACGTCTCTGCCATTGCTCAAATAAGGCTCCTCACTTAATCGTGCAGTGATCTCGCCATTGCTATTTTTGACATCGAATTGTTTACGCAGCGGGCTTAGTGCCTGCGCGGTCAAATCCCAGCTCAGTTTCTGTTCCCGTCCAATCCAGTCCGGATCAACCGGCAACACATAGAATTCCGCGGTCGGGATGGTGACTGAGACTTCAAAGGTTTCTCGCTCCACGATGGCAAACGCACATGCGCTGGCCAACGTCAGCAACATCATCGAAATGACGGTCATTGAAGTTTTAAACATGTTGATCACCTATTCTTGCACTGCACGCGACTAAAAAGGTTGAAAGCCGAGACACAGCTTCCCTCCCAAATTCAGGATTAACCCTTTACGTCCAGCTTCGTGATTTTGGAACCTTCAACCAAGGTGAAACGGTATTCACGACCGCTCTGCTTATCGAACTTGAAAGTGCGACCCGCCAGGATGTGATGTTTAGTGGTCGGTTGGCATTCCTGTTCGTTCTTCAGCGAACAGTCCTTGAACTCATCGACCACCACCACCGTGTTGCCGTTGTTGCGGATCTGATAGTTATCCGTGCCGTTATCGATCACGCTGTCGAAGCGTGTCGCCTTGGGCCGCACGAAAAACACCGTGCCGTAGCCGGCCAGCACGTTAACCCCGGCCGACAGGCCTTTTTTGTAATCTTCGCGTTCTTCGGTGGACACCGCGAACTCATCTTCTTTCTCCGGTACTACCGGAACGAAGCGCACCCGGAAGTAGCGCTCTTTTTCACGCTCCCCCATGTAGAGAAGTCGCGTACCCTGCATGCCATTGGCCGGCACGATCAACCTGGCCGGACTGGCCATCAGACCGTCGCGGGCGCTAGCGTCGGCCTGAGAGGTCAGCGGGATTTCCCGTGCCTTCCCATCGGCGTCATAGACGATCTCGAGGATATTGACCTTGACGAAGGCGGTGCTGTCGCCACCGTTGAAGACCCGTTTCAGATAGGTGCCTTTATCGCCATCGAGGTAGTCATACACCACCCCGACATTGATCTGCGGCCCGGCTTGAGCCGCCTGAGAAAGCAGATAAAAACCGAATAATGCCAACAGGCGTTTCATAACGTTAAACCTCAATTATTAAACACAACCGAACCGGGCTGTTATGGCCCGAACGCCGCTTAAACTTCCGAATCCCAGATCACCGTGACATTGCCCGAATACTGCTTTGCAGCGCCATCGCTCAACATTTGTTCGACCTGATCCCTGGCGATCTCGAAGTGCAAAGTTCCCGGTTTGCGATCGACATAGAAACCAGCTTGAAACAGCTCGGTACCACTGCCATCGAGCCGTAATGGACGAAGCTTGACCGGTTGTCCGCCGACGTCTGTCAGGCCGTTGGGCAAACTCACGCTGATATTGAGCGGCACAATATGATCGGATTCAGGATCGCGCACAGCGCAGGTATTGCTATCGGAGTATTGGCACTCCAACTGCATCTTGAAGCGGCTCGACGAAGAGATATTAAATGTCTGGTCACGGAACAGCCGCGTGGGCCTACGCCCCTGATTCAGCCATGCCTGCCAGCCGCCTTGAGGTACCAATTCAACCTTATTACCGCCGGGAGGGACTTCAACCTTAAGCAGATGCTGCACTGTAAGGGTAAAGTTGATAACGAGAGAGTCCTCACTAGGCAACATGACATCCCCCATATCAAAATCCTTACCAGGCCCGACGGTGTACTGAATACTGCCCACATAGGTGCCCTGCGACATTTTTAGAGGCTCAGGGGTTTCAAGCTCGTAAGCAAAGTCGAACGTTTTATAGTCAAACCCCGGAATAGTGTAGTTAGGTATTTTATGACACACGCTCCCGGCCGGAGTGAGCCAGAAACTTACATGCTCTCTCTCGCTTGTACTAGCGTATATAGCCCACCGACATGGCGAAGGAGGCTGCGTCCACGACCTTCCTTGCCATAAAAGATTGTGTGATCCATCTGGCGCCCCTACTAGCTCACTTACGTTATGGCTAAGACGATAGCGAATCGAGATACCGGGTATACGCACTTTAACTTCCGCCGTTTCATTGAATCCTTCGCCCCCCACCTTAGTAACGGTCACTGTTCGCCACTGCGCTGGGACGCTGAACATTGCTGCTTCGCGGGGATTCGTTTCATGGGCCAGTATCGGTTTGATTGCGGTGAATGTAATGGGTGTCGTAAAACTGGATATCCCTAAATTCTTACAACTCTGAACGGCAATTTCACAAAACCCGGTGAATTTCGTTGTATTGATAAATTTATTAACAAGCGGATTTGAGGGATCCGGACTGAATTTCGCCTCTATCTCCATAACCGCCGCTTCACCCACCGCCACCAATAATCCAGACAACATCAGGACCGGCACCACAGCATTGAGTGCTTTTTTTATCAGGCGCCTCACACTCGTTTTATACTTCACGCACATCACCCCGCCGCCTCAGTTTTATAAGCCACATCCGCCAACGTATCCGGCGTACAACGCAAATCCCCGATCATCAACACATCGTTCTCATTGCGCGCACTGCCCGGATCAAGTCGGAACTGGCACAACAATTGGTTGCCATAACGCACTTCCAGGGTCGGCGAACCGGCGTTCATTTCCATGGAGAAGAACCCGTCCACTTCACTCACGCCACGACTGGCATGGTTAATGATGTGATGCCCCTTGAGCGGCTTACCCTGGGGGTCGACCAGGCGGCCGAGCACGGTGACGGTTTTGCTGACGGTGATCTTGCGGTACTCCACGCCGCCCTTGTTCAGGTGATAGCTGGAACGGGCCGGCTGTATGTTTGCGGCAGGCACATGATTGCCTTCGAAATCGAAGCTCACCGAACTGCTTTTGTAAGCGGTGATGGGTACGAAGTTACGCCCCGGACGCAGCACTGCACTACCGCCACTCAAGTCGTCGGCGCGCAGGGCGATGCCATCGATGTCCGACTCCACATCGATGATCATGCCGGCGCCATCACGGTGGTACTGGCTGGTCATGACCATCTTGCTCGCGCCGACGGCCACGGTGCTGTCCAGGTTAAGACCGCCGGTGAGGTCGTTGTTGAAAGACGAGCGCTGTATAAAACCGTCGCCGTTGATCAGGTCCGATTGCATCGTTGCCATGGCATTCAAACCGACGCCGTAGGTATCGGTAATGGCCGTGGCCGAGACACTTTGCAGCAGGTGATCCTGAAGGTCTTTGCGATAGCTGATCGACGCGTTGTTATCCCGGCCGCCATCCCGAGCCGTACGGGTACCGATACTGCCGGAGATCTGCTCACCCGGGCCGCCAAGAGCGATGTTGACGCTCAGGTCGATGCCCCGATTTCTGTCGTCACCCGAACTGAAACTGCCGGGTCGGTCGAACAGAGACAACCGCCAGTTAGCATCGCTGCCAAACAGTTGAGTACGCTGGGTCCAGCCAAGATCAACACCTGTACCTTCGGTGTTGCCTTCGCTGTGGGACACCCGGGCATTGACCGAGCTTTTGCTGGTCAACCGATGATTGACCGACAGCGAAGAGTTACTGGTCTGACCGACAAACACATTGCGCTGTCGCACTCGTGTACCGTCCGGCAACGTGTCGTAGAGCCGAGTTGTGTCGAGCCAGCTGCGGTTGTGGCTGGCGACGATGCTGCCGCTGCCATAGGAATAGAGCCCCTGCACGTCGAGGCCGGTGCCGTAGTTCTCGGTCTGGTAGACACTGGCATAGAGGCTGGCATTGTTGACGACCGCCCAGTCGACCGAGGTGCCGTATTGCAAGGCGTCACCCACCTGCCGCCCGCTCAGTCCAAGGATGACCCGTGGATGCAACAGGTAGTTGAACGCCGCACCGGCGGTCACGTCACCGTCGTCCTGCTCATCCCAGTTGCTTAGCACTTTGGATTCACGGCCGGCGAACAGGTTGTAGCGCCAGCGCTCGTCGTGATTGCGCCAATTGCTGGGCTTGTAGACCAGTTCCTGGGTACTGGAGGTGATCTGACCGTCTTCGATCAGACGTACCTCCACTTCATAGATCCCGCCCGGTAGCGGTCGGGTATCAAGGGTCTGTAGCCCGGCGGGCATCGCCTGGGTATTGATCAATAAACCGTCACGGTAGATTTCTACCGAGCCCTGGCGATTGGCGGTGACATAAATCGGATAGACCGCCGGCTTCGGGTTATTGATCGCCAGGCTGTCCGAGCTGCCGTACATGACACCGAATGCCGTGTCAGGGCTGGTGCCAAAGGTGCGCGGCTGTCGGGTCAACCCTTCGGACGAGGGTGTGAAAAGCCCCAGGCGCAGAAAACTGCCCTCCAGTTCGCGCTGAGTGTAAAGCTCATTCACCGAGTGAAAGAGCGTATTGTCTACGCCGCCCAATCGAGACAATTGCATATTGATCGCCTGAGTCCAATTGCCCAGGCTACTACTGGCCTCAAGGCCATAACGCCCACCCAGGTCCTGATTCTGGCCACCGTTGAGGTTCAACTGGTTGCGTACGATCAGCCCGGTGCTGCCGCCTTCAGGCTGCGCATAGTAAAGCTGCGCCTGATCGTCACGTTCGGCGTTTTGCGTGAGAATCGAGACCAGAGAGTTTCCAAGGCTGTAGTGCACGGCAAGCAATTGCTCAGGGCATTTCGTCTGACAACCGCCCAGTGCTACACCTTGTCTCAGATAATTCGACCAAGTGTCGCGTTCGCTGGCTTTGTTCGTACTGTCGCTGACATCAGTGAAGTCAACAAGGGTGATGCGATCGTCGCGGGTTAACACCACCATCGCCTCACCTAGAAACTGCTGATCAAGTTCCACTCGCACCGCCAATGGCACATCAAAGAAATGCTCTTCAAACTCACTAGGCAAACCTTTGGCCTGCGCCAATAAACCTCGTGGTGTATGACCAATATCCGCTGCCGCGGCCAAGGCCGTTGCGCAGAAAAAAAGTGCAAGTGCCGCCGCGATGGGAGTCATCGGGAACATGAACGAAATACTCTAAAGATAAGTGCGTTAAAATCCGGTCGATGGGTAATGATTACCCATCGACCGGTAAGCGCTAACGAATAAAGAACAGCCTTAGTTCATGACCGTGTTACGGAATACGAGGAATGGCATCGAAGATCACGACCGGATTGGCCGTGTAAAGACCCGTTTGAGTGGCCAATGGTTTGGCCGCGGCAATCACCAGATCAGCGCGCATACCGCCGTTGGATTCGGCATCGCCTACCACTTCTTGAGAAGCTCCGGTCAAGGTCACGCCGT
The DNA here is from genome assembly GCF_056405655.1 of Pseudomonas sp. P1_F7. NCBI lineage: Bacteria > Pseudomonadati > Pseudomonadota > Gammaproteobacteria > Pseudomonadales > Pseudomonadaceae > Pseudomonas > Pseudomonas sp. P1_F7. The sequence continues at coordinate 272,800 of NZ_JBFUBR010000010.1, read as the reverse complement.
TGAAGGTGTAGGTCAGTGCAATGTTGTTGGCACCGTTGAACAGGGGCTGCGCCCCCCCTTCCACATAAGCGCCGACCGAGCCGTTGGTGTGCCGGATATCGTAAGCCGCCCGCAGTGAACTCAGGGTGCCATCGACCAGGTTGTAGCTCATTTGTTCATCTTTACCGAAGTCAGGGTTCACTGGCTGGGCGTGGAATACCTGGCTTGGAATGGTGGCGCTGATATTGATGGAACTGCGCACTTCTTCTGCAGCAAATGCCATCGAAGAGGTCAGTGCCAGAACAGCCAGGGGAGCAGCAAACGCAATTTTCTTGAACATCTTTCAGTACCTGTCATTAAAAAGGATAAGCGCTGAAAGTTCATGATGAACAAAACCGTCACGAGCAGCTATTTGCCCAGCTGAACTTTCAACGCCGAGAGATGATCGAGAAATTTGTCTTGAAAGTAAGCAGGCAAGTTCCTGCAAGTGCGTAGCCAAAGTGCTACTGCCCTTGAAAGAAAAAATCTGAAATAACATAAAAATCAACGTCTAACTGTAAGAGACAGACTACAAACCGCACCTTATAAGCAATGATAAGCAACCACTAACGAAGTTACTTCTGTAAGACCGATACCACAGGTCCCGCAATCAATAGGCGAAAACATAACATTAGAGAGTTAACACTAATTTCAAGTTCTTCACCTGCATTAATACCCACTTTTTTTCGATCTTGACGGGTTTCTCAGGGTGACGCTGGGGACGTCCGCTGGTCGGGCGGTTTTGCCTTTTCGTTAAGATATATCTTACGTTGTATCTAAACACGACGAGAGAAAGCAAAAAATGAGAGACCATCATTCCCCCCACCGCGAACACGGCGACAGCCGTGACAGCTTCGAGAAACGCCCCGTCCGCGAACGCGGCGGCCGCGGGCCCCGGGTGTTTGCCCCCGGCGATCTGAAATTGCTGCTGCCGGCATTGATCGCCGAACAGCCGTGCCATGGTTACGACCTGATCCGCCAGATCGAAGGCATGTTCGAGGGCGCCTACTGCCCCAGCCCCGGCGTGATCTACCCGACCCTGACGTTCCTGGAAGAAAGCGAACTGATCCTCGGCGACGCCGAAGGCGGAAAAAAACGCTACACCATCACCGATGCCGGACGTCTATTCCTGAAAGAGCAAGCCGTTGCACTGGATGGCGTGCGGATGCGCATCGACGTCAGCAAACGTTCGCTGCGCGGCCATGATCGCCCGGCGGAAATCCACGAAGCGGTGCATAACCTGCGCCACGCCCTGCAAATGCACCATGGGCGCTGGAGCCCGGACGAAATCCTGCGGGTCCGTGACCTGCTCAACAACACCGCCAAAGCCATCGTCGACGGCCCCGCCGTTCAACCCGTTCAGGAGAACGCCGAATGACTGAAGTGATCACCACCATTCACCGTGTCATGCACGAAATCAAACGCCGTCGCCTGGAAGTGTTGCGGGTGGTCGACCTGACCCCGCGCATGCGCCGGATTACCTTGGGCGGCCCTGAACTGGCAGGTTTCGTCAGCCTGGGCACGGACGATCACGTCAAACTGTTGTTCCCGCAGAACGCCGAGCAGGCTGCTGCCCTGGAAACCCTGGTGCTGGGCGCCGGCAAGGACAATGGTCCGCTGCCTGAAATGCGCGACTACACCCCGCGCCGCTATGACCTCGATACCCTGGAGCTGGACATCGACTTCGTGCTGCACGGCGACGGCCCGGCCTCGACCTGGGCGGCGCAAGCCCAACCGGGACAGTTCCTGCACATTGGTGGGCCGCGGGGTTCGATGATCGTGCCGGACATCTTCGACAGCTACTTGCTGATCGGCGACGAAACCGCCCTGCCCGCCATCGCCCGGCGCCTCGAAGGCCTGGCGGCGAACCGCCGTGCGTTGGTGATCGTGGAAGTGGAAAACGGCAAGGAGCAGCAAGTGCTGCACAGTGCAGCCGAAGTCAATGTGATCTGGGTGCTGCGCGAAGGCGGCAAGGACCACCTGTTGACCACCGTGCGCCAGGTTCAGGTGCCAACTGGCAGCCTGTACGCGTGGGTGGCGACCGAGAGCAAAGCGTCGCGGCAGATTCGTCGGGTGTTGCTCGATGAGCACGGGCTGGACGAACAGTTCGTCAAGGCGGTTGGGTACTGGAAACTGGGGGACAGCGACGAGGAGTGACGAGCGTCAGGCCCCATCGCGAGCAAGCTCGCTCCCACAAAGGGCGGGTGAACGCAGTTCCAATGTGGGAGCGAGCTTGCTCGCGATGGCGGCGCCTCAGACACTACAAACGCTGACTCTTGGTACGAGACCCAAGCCACCGATCCAGCCCGATCACCAGCAACGCAATCACCACAAACCCCGCCAACAACCCGCCGGCATTGATAAACACCTGTGGATAACCCAGCTTCTCGACATCAATGAACGGGTACGGATAAACCGCCAGCAGATGCCCGCGCAACAGTGAATAGGCGAAATACAGCAGTGGGTAAATCACCCACAGCGCGATATGCCAAACGCGCAATGTGCCCTTGGGCACACAACGCCACCAATACCCCAGAAACAGCAGCGGCACGATGTCGTGCAACAGCTCATCGGCCAGCCATTGCCAGCCCTCGGGATGCCACAAGTGACGCAGCAGCAGGTTGTAGGCCAGGCTCACCACGGCGATGCTCACGGCAATCGCACTGCTGACCCAGGGCTGCAGGAACCAGCGGCGCGCGGCGGACTCGCGGGATGTCCATTCACAGGTCAGCACGGTCGCCACCAGGGTGTTGCTCAGTACGGTGAAATAGCTGAAAAAGCTCATCAGCCCGCCGATCAGGCTGGCGCCCAGCGTCCAGCGTGAATGGAGAATCAGGTACATCTGGATGCTCAATCCCGTCCAGCCAAGCATGGCAGCCACGGCCACAAAATGACGGCGTAACCCAGACGGATTGACCATGTTCAAAGCGGTCGTTTGGTGCGCATCAACTTCACATACAGGCGTTCGACCTTCTCCCGCGCCCACGGGGTTTTACGCAGGAATGTCAGGCTCGACTTGATGCTCGGGTCGCTCTTGAAACAGCGAATATCGATGCGCTCGGCCAGCCCCGACCACTCGTAGTGTTCAACCAGCGCATTGAGGATCTGTTCCAGCGTCACGCCATGCAATGGATCGGTGTTGTGTTCGGTCATGCCGGGCCTTCGAGCAGAGAGGGAATTGGAAGCCGCGCACCTTACGTTAAATGTAGGTGAAACGGAAAAGATCGCAGCCTTCGGCAGCTCCTACATTGGAATCCGTATCCTGCAGGAGCCGCCGCAGGCTGCGATCTTTTGTCACTGTTACCAAATCCGAAACGATGCATGTCAGCAAAAGCACTTTCTCTATTTGTAACAGATCATTATCCTTGCGCCCCGCTGCCTGCTGAAACGCTTCTGCTTTCACTTCACGCCTGCTGCTTTCCGTTTATCCCCCAGAAAAAGATCAAGAACTCCGTCTCTATGCCCGACTTTAAACCCTTGCGAGACAGCGCTGTCTTTGCAACTGCTGCCCAGCGAAACATCCTGCCCCTGATCGGTGGCCTCACCGCGCTGGGCCTTGCCTCCTGCGTTCAGGCGGCACCTGCCTTCGATAGCGATTCACCGTGGATGCTCGGTGACTGGAATGGCACTCGCACAGAACTCGCGGAAAAAGGCTACGACTTCAAAGTCGATTACACCGGTGAAATGGGCAGCAATCTGCACGGCGGCTATGACCACGACCGCACGGCCCGCTATAGCGATCAGTTCGGCCTGGGCACCCATCTGGACTTGCAGAAGATCCTCGGCTGGGACGACGCCGAGTTCCAGTTGACCATCACCGAACGCAGCGGCAACAACATCAGCAACGACCGCATCAACGACCCGCGTGTCGGCGGCTTCACGTCGGCCCAGGAAGTCTGGGGCCGCGGCCAGACCTGGCGCCTGACGCAGATGTGGTATCAGCAGAAATTCTTCGATGAAAAACTCGACATCAAGGTCGGCCGTTTCGGCGAAGGCGAAGATTTCAACAGCTTCCCCTGCGACTTCCAGAACCTGGCGTTCTGCGGTTCCCAGGTCGGCAACTGGGCGGGCGACATCTGGTACAACTGGCCGGTCAGCCAGTGGGCGATGCGGGTCAAATATCACCTGACGCCAGAGCTTTATGCACAGGTCGGCGCGTACGAACAGAACCCGTCGAACCTTGATCGCGACAACGGCTTCAAGCTCAGCGGCAGCGGCACCCAGGGCGCGGTCCTGCCGGTGGAGCTGGTGTGGACACCGAAGCTCAACGGCCTGCCGGGTGAATACCGCGCCGGTTACTACTACAGCAGCGCCAGCGCCACCGACGTCTACAAGGACAGCAATGGCCAGCCTGCCGCCCTGAGCGGCGAAGCCTACCGCAGCGCCTCGAGCAAGCACGGCGTGTGGCTGGGCCTTCAGCAGCAAGTCACCAGCCTGGCCAGCGACCACTCCCGCGGCCTGAGCCTGTTCGCCAACGGCACGATGCACGACAAGAAGACCAACGCCATCGACAACTACGTCCAGGCCGGCCTCGTCTACAAAGGCCCGTTCGACGCGCGCGCCAGGGACGACATCGGTTTCGCCATGGCCCGCGTCCACGTCAACCCGGCCTTTCGCAAGAATGCCGAGGCGACCAACCAGGCCAACGCCGTCTTCGACTTCGACAATCCGTCCTTCCTGCCGCCCCAGGACACCGAATACAGCGCCGAACTCTATTACGGCGTGCACGTGGTGTATCAGTCGACATCAATGCTGAATGTTCAACCGCAATCGCGAGCAAGCTCGCTCCCACAAGGGACTGCATAGCTGTACCGATTTATCTGAACCATGCCCGCGCCGGATCATCATCTACAGTGAACTGGCGCGGGACTACTTGAAACGTCACGGAGAATCACACGATGAGCACAGATAGTGCCTTGGGTCGAAGCCGTCTATGGCCGACCCTGCTCGGCATACTGCTTCTGCTAATGGGCCTGGCCATGCTGGCCGGGGGGATCAAGCTGAGCATGCTCGGCGGCTCGCTGTATTACCTGCTGGCCGGTATCGGCATCGCGCTGAGCGGCGTCCTGCTGATCGCCGCCCGCCGCGCGGCGCTGGGCCTGTACGCACTGGTGCTGTTCGCCAGCACTGTTTGGGCGCTGTGGGAAGTTGGCCTCGACTGGTGGCAACTGGTGCCGCGCCTGGCGCTGTGGTTCGCCCTCGGTGTGGTGATGCTGCTGCCGTGGTTCCGTCGTCCATTGCTGATCAACGGCCCTGCCCCTATGGGCACTGGCGCCTTGAGCGTGGCCGTGGTCCTGGCCGGCGCCACCGCCGTGGCCAGCCAGTTCACCCATCCGGGGGAGACCCTCGGCGAGTTGGGTCGTGACTCGGCTGACATGACCAGCACTGCGCCACAAATGCCTGACGGAGACTGGCAGGCCTATGGCCGCAGCGAATTCGGTGACCGCTATTCGCCACTCAAGCAGATCACCCCGGCCAACGTCGGCAAGCTGCAAGAAGCCTGGCGTATCCAGACCGGCGACCTGCCGACCGCCGATGACCCGGTGGAACTGACCAACGAAAACACCCCGCTCAAGGCCAACGGCATGCTCTATGCCTGCACCGCCCATAGCAAGGTGCTGGCGCTGGACCCGGACACCGGCAAGGAACTGTGGCGTTTCGACCCGCAGATCAAGAGCCCGGTGGGCTTCAAGGGCTTCGCCCACATGACCTGCCGTGGCGTGTCGTACTACGACGAAGCGGCCTACGCCAAGTCTGAAAACGCTGCCTCTGCAGTGATTTCCGAGGCCGGCAAAGCCGTCGCCCAGGCCTGCCCGCGTCGTCTGTACCTGCCAACCGCCGATGCGCGCCTGATCGCACTCAACGCCGACACCGGCAAGGTCTGCGAAGGTTTCGGTAAAAATGGTGTGGTTGACCTGACTCAAGGCATCGGACCGTTCACCCCCGGTGGCTACTACTCCACCTCGCCGGCAGCGATCACCCGTGACCTGGTGATCATGGGCGGCCACGTCACCGACAACGAGTCGACCAACGAGCCATCCGGCGTGATCCGTGCCTTTGACGTACACGACGGTCATCTGGTGTGGAACTGGGACAGCAACAATCCCGACGCGACCGAACCGCTGCCAGAGGGCGAACACTACAGCCGCAACTCGGCCAACATGTGGTCGCTGGCCAGCGTCGACGAAAAACTCGGCATGGTCTACCTGCCACTGGGCAACCAGACCCCTGACCAGTGGGGCGCAGACCGCACTCCGGGCGCCGAGAAATTCAGTGCCGGCCTGGTCGCGCTGGATCTGGCCACCGGCAAGGTGCGCTGGAACTACCAGTTCACTCACCACGACTTGTGGGACATGGACGTCGGCAGCCAGCCAACCCTGCTGGACATGAAAACCGCCGACGGCATCAAGCCGGCTGTGATCCAACCGACCAAGCAAGGCAGCCTGTACGTACTCGACCGTCGTGACGGCACGCCGATCATCCCGATCAAGGAAATCCCGGTTCCGCAAGGCGCCGTGAAAGGTGACCACACCGCGCCGACCCAGGCCCGTTCGGACCTGAACCTGCTGGCCCCGGAACTGACCGAAAAAGCCATGTGGGGCGCCAGCCCGTTTGACCAGATGCTGTGCCGCATCCAGTTCAAGGAGCTGCGTTACGAAGGTCAGTACACCCCGCCGTCGGAACAGGGCAGCCTGATCTATCCGGGTAACGTCGGCGTCTTCAACTGGGGCGGAGTTTCAGTCGACCCGGTTCGCCAGATGCTGTTCACCAGCCCGAACTACATGGCCTTCGTCTCGAAAATGGTGCCTCGCGCCGAAGTCGCAGCCGGCAGCAAGCGCGAGAGCGAAACAGCGGGCGTGCAACCGAACACGGGCGCACCTTACGCGGTGATCATGCACCCGTTCATGTCGCCGTTCGGCGTACCGTGCCAGGCTCCGGCCTGGGGCTACGTCGCCGGCATCGACCTGACCACAAGCAAAGTCGTGTGGAAACGCAAGAACGGCACCAGCCGCGACAGCTCGCCATTGCCTATCGGCCTGCCACTCGGCGTACCAAGCATGGGCGGCTCGATGGTCACCGCCGGCGGCGTCGGCTTCCTCAGCGGCACGCTGGATCAATACCTGCGCGCCTATGACGTCAACACCGGCAACGAGCTTTGGAAATCGCGCCTGCCGGCTGGCGGTCAGGCTACGCCGATGACCTACACCGGCAAGGACGGCAAGCAGTACGTGCTGTTGGTCGTCGGTGGCCACGGCTCACTGGGCACCAAAATGGGTGACTATGTGATTGCGTACAAACTGTCCGAGTAAGTTTTAGCGGCAGTCAAAACAAAGGCGACTCCTGCGAAGGAATCGCCTTTGTTATTATCACCACCATCCTCCTACAAAAGCAAAAGCGCAGAGCATCGCGCCACAATCCAGCTAACCTGTCTCTGCGCTGAACACGCCTTCGAAACACCGCGTTGCAGAAAATGAACGTTGAAACCACCGCCAACCTGCCCCATCTAAGACCCATACCCATTGCGCAGGTGCCCCCATGAGCGACCAGCAGGACTTCCCCGAAGACCCGAGTGAATACGCCGATCCGGAAAACGCCCCACAACACAAACCCGGCAAAGGCCTGGCCCTGCCTGGCCAGAACCTGCCGGACAAGGTCTACGTCATCCCGATTCACAACCGACCGTTCTTCCCGGCCCAGGTCCTGCCGGTCATCGTCAACGAAGAGCCGTGGGCCGAGACGCTCGACCTGGTGGCCAAGTCCGAACACCACTCCCTCGCCCTGTTCTACATGGACACGCCCCAGGAAGACCCGCGCCACTTCGACACCTCGGCCCTGCCGCTCTACGGCACCCTGGTCAAGGTGCACCACGCCAGCCGCGAAAACGGCAAGCTGCAGTTCGTCGCCCAGGGCCTGACCCGCGTACGCCTCAAGACCTGGCTCAAGCACCATCGCCCGCCGTACCTGGTGGAAGTCGAATACCCGCACCAGCCCACCGAGCCGACCGACGAGGTCAAGGCTTACGGCATGGCGCTGATCAATGCGATCAAGGAACTGCTGCCGCTCAACCCGCTGTACAGCGAAGAGCTGAAGAACTACCTCAACCGCTTCAGCCCCAACGATCCGTCGCCGCTGACCGACTTCGCCGCGGCGCTCACATCGGCGACGGGTAGCGAGCTGCAGGAAGTGCTCGACTGCGTACCCATGCTCAAGCGCATGGAAAAAGTCCTGCCAATGCTGCGCAAGGAAGTCGAAGTCGCGCGACTGCAAAAAGAGATTTCCGCCGAAGTTAACCGCAAGATCGGTGAACATCAGCGCGAATTCTTCCTCAAGGAGCAACTCAAGGTCATCCAGCAGGAGCTTGGTCTTACGAAGGACGACCGCAGCGCCGACCTCGAACAGTTCGAACAGCGGCTGACCGGCAAAGTGCTGTCGCCGCAAGCGCAGAAACGCATCGAAGAGGAAATGAACAAGCTGTCGGTGCTGGAAACCGGCTCGCCCGAATATGCGGTCACCCGCAATTACCTCGACTGGGCGACCTCGGTGCCGTGGGGTGTCTACGGCGAGGACAAACTCGACCTCAAGCACGCGCGCAAGGTGCTGGACAAACATCACGCCGGTCTCGACGACATCAAGGACCGCATCCTCGAATTCCTCGCGGTCGGGGCCTACAAAGGCGAGATCAGCGGCTCCATCGTGTTGCTGGTCGGTCCGCCGGGCGTGGGCAAGACCAGCGTCGGCAAATCCATCGCTGAATCCCTGGGCCGGCCGTTCTATCGCTTCAGCCTTGGCGGCATGCGCGACGAAGCCGAGATCAAGGGCCACCGCCGCACCTACATCGGCGCGCAGCCGGGCAAACTGGTGCAGGCGTTGAAAGACGTCGAAGTGATGAACCCGGTGATCATGCTCGACGAGATCGACAAGATGGGCCAGAGCTACCAGGGCGACCCGGCCTCGGCGCTGCTGGAAACCCTCGACCCGGAACAGAACGTCGAATTCCTCGACCACTATCTGGACCTGCGCCTGGACCTGTCGAAAGTGCTGTTCGTGTGTACCGCCAACACCCTCGATTCGATCCCCGGCCCGCTGCTGGATCGCATGGAAGTGATTCGCCTGTCGGGCTACATCACCGAAGAAAAAGTCGCCATCGCCAAGCGTCACCTGTGGCCCAAGCAGCTTGAGAAAGCCGGCGTGTCCAAGGGTAGCCTGAGCATCAGCGACAGCGCGCTCAAGGCATTGGTAGACGGTTATGCCCGTGAAGCCGGCGTGCGTCAGTTGGAAAAAAACCTCGGCAAACTGGTGCGCAAAGCGGTGATGAAACTGCTCGACGAGCCGGAAGCCGTGATCAAACTCGGTCCGAAAGACCTCGAGGCCTCGCTCGGCAAACCGGTGTTCCGCAACGAGCAGGTGCTGTCGGGTGTAGGCGTGATCACCGGGCTGGCCTGGACCAGCATGGGCGGCGCGACCCTGCCGATCGAAGCCACACGCATCCACACCCTCAACCGTGGGTTCAAGCTCACCGGGCAGTTGGGTGACGTGATGAAAGAGTCGGCGGAAATCGCCTACAGCTACGTCAGCTCGCACCTGAAGTCCTATGGCGGCGATCCGAAGTTCTTCGACGAAGCCTTCGTGCACCTGCACGTACCGGAAGGCGCGACGCCGAAAGATGGCCCGAGCGCCGGCGTGACCATGGCCAGCGCCCTGCTATCGCTGGCGCGCAACCAGCCACCGAAGAAAGGCGTGGCCATGACCGGTGAGCTGACGTTGACCGGGCATGTACTGCCAATTGGCGGGGTGCGGGAAAAAGTGATTGCGGCGCGGCGGCAGAAGATTTTCGAGCTGATATTGCCGGAAGCGAACCAGGGCAATTTCGAGGAGCTGCCGGAGTATCTGAAGGAAGGCATTACCGTGCACTTTGCCAAGAAGTTTGCAGATGTGGCGAAGGTGTTGTTCTGATGTTCCTGTAGCGACTGCACTACCGCTATCGCGAGCAAGCTCGCTCCCACAGTGGTTGGCGGTGTACACAAAGTCTGTGTTCACTGCCAAACCCTGTGTAGGCCTTGCTCCCCACAATGATCGATGGTGTTCACAAATTTTGTGTTCACTGCAAAAACCCTGTGGGAGCGAGCTTGCTCGCGATGGCGTCAGCCCAGCTACCGCTATTCTGCCTGACTGTCACACTTTGTCTCATCTCGGTTATGCTCGCCGTTCGTCGTGAACGCCGGAGCCCCCGAAGCCTATGTCCCCCATTCGCCTGCTTGTCCCCCTCGCCCTCGCCTTGCTGGCCGGATGCGCCACGCAACCTGCGCACAACGTGACCGTGGAAAAACAAAGCGAATGTCCGGTGCAACTCAGCAACGGGCAAAACCTGATCCTGACCCTGCCGAGCAATCCGACCACGGGCTATCGCTGGGCGATCCAGGATTCAGCCGGCGGCGTGTTGCACGCCCTGGGGCCAGAGGTTTATCGAAATCCGGAAGATGCCGGCATCGTCGGCGCGGCCGGGGTCTCGACCTGGCGCTTTCAGGCTTTTGCGACCGGCACCGGGCGTTTGCGCCTGACCTCGCAACAGCCGTGGGCACCGGAAGTGTTGCCGGTGGATTCGTTCGACTGCGCGATCTCGGTCAACTGACCGTGGGCTGGCTGATTCTGGCGCTGATGGGCGCAGTGACGTTTCTCTATGGCCTGAGCGTGCATGCATCCTTGCTTTGCCTGCTGGTCAAACCATTGCCGGTGCTGGCCCTGCTCGGCTGGCTGCAAGATGCACCGCCCGGCGAATATCGGCGCTGGATCAGCCTGGGTTTGATCTTCTCCCTGCTTGGCGATGTGTTGCTGGCGTGGCCGGGGGACTTGTTTGTGTTCGGCCTTGGGGCATTCCTGGTCGCCCACCTGGCCTATCTGAAAGCCTACTTGAGCGATTGCCGGCGCCCGGCGCTGTTGCCGCTGATTATCGCCCTCGGTGTTGGTGCCGTGCTGCTGGGCATCCTGATCAGTCATGGACTGGGGCCATTGCTGGTTCCTGTGATCGTCTACGGTCTGGCCATCAGCGCCATGCTCTGGCGCGCGCTGGCCCGACTCGGGACCGACGTGCCCAAACGCTCGGCGTTGCTGGCATCGCGAGCAAGCTCGCTCCCACAGGGATAGCGCTGTACCTGTGGGAGCGAGCTTGCTCGCGATAGCAGTATTACTGACAACGCAGAATCCGGACCTGCCCCGCCGCTTTATCAGACAACCCGCGCATCCCCGCGCCAACTTGGCTAAAATGCCGGCCTTTTCCACCTACACCGCTGGAACCGCCGTGAGCAAAGAACCCGATCGCCTTTTCGCCCAGCCTTTGGCCCAGGTGCCTGACTTCGCCTTTAACGAGGACGTGGTGCGGGTGTTCCCGGACATGATCAAGCGCTCGGTGCCAGGCTATCCGACCATCGTCGAAAACCTCGGCGTGCTCGCCGCGCAGTTCGCCCAGCCCAACAGCGTGCTCTACGACCTCGGCTCGTCGCTGGGTGCCGTGACCCAGGCCCTGCGCCGGCACGTGCGCACCGACGGTTGCCGGGTGATCGCTGTGGATAACTCGGCGGCGATGGTCGAACGCTGCCGCGAGTACCTCAACGGGCAGGATTCGATGTTCCAGGAGTTGCTGCCGGTCGAGGTGATCGAAGGCGACATCCTGGCGCTGGAGTTCCAGCCGGCCTCGGTGGTCGCGCTGAATTTCACCCTGCAATTCATCGCACCCGACCAGCGCACGGCGTTGCTGTCGCGCATCCGTCAGTCGTTGTTGCCCGGCGGTGCCCTGATCCTCTCGGAAAAACTGCGCTTCGAAGACGAGCAGGAACACGCGTTGCTCACCGACCTGCACATCGCCTTCAAACGCGCCAACGGCTACAGCGAACTGGAAATCGCCCAGAAGCGCAGCGCCATCGAAAACGTCATGAAGCCCGACAGCCTCGAAGAACACCGCGAACGCCTGCTGGCCGCCGGGTTCTCGAAAGTCGTGCCGTGGTTCCAGTGTCTTAACTTTGCCTCGTTGATTGCCTTGCCATGATTGATCTGTCCCCCCTCGCCCGCCGTCTGGCCGGCACACCGCTGGCCGATTGGGCCAACACCCTGCAAGCGCAACTCGACAAGAAAATGGAAAAGGGCCATGGCGACCTGGAGCGCTGGCAAAGCGCGCTGGACGCCCTGCCAAAGATTCAGCCGAGTGAAGTCGATTTGCTCAATGGCTTGAAGCTCGACACCGACTGTGACGACGCAACCCGCGCGCAAATGCGCACCGCGCTGATGGGCCTGTCGCCATGGCGCAAGGGGCCGTTCGATCTGTTCGGCGTGCACGTCGACACCGAATGGCGCTCGGACTGGAAATGGTCGCGGGTCGCCCCGCACCTGGACCTGAAAGGCAAGCGTATCCTCGATGTCGGCTGCGGTAACGGCTATTACATGTGGCGCATGCTCGGCGCCGGTGCGGATAGCGTGATCGGTGTCGACCCGAACTGGTTGTTTTTCTGCCAGTTCCAGGCGGTACAACGTTACCTGTCCGAGCCGAACGCCTGGCACCTGCCCTTCCCGTTCGAAGACCTGCCGCCGAACCTCGAGGGTTTCGACACGGTGTTTTCCATGGGCGTGTTCTACCACCGCCGCTCGCCCATCGAGCATTTGCTGGCGCTGAAGGATTGCCTGGTCAAGGGCGGTGAGCTGGTGCTGGAAACCCTGGTGGTCGAAGGCGACAAGCACCAGGTGCTGGTGCCGGAAGACCGTTACGCGCAGATGCGCAACGTGTGGTTCCTGCCGTCGGTGCCGGCGCTGGAGTTGTGGCTGCGGCGTGCCGGGTTCACCGATGTGAAGTGCGTGGATGTGAGCACCACCACGGTCGAGGAACAGCGCGGCACGGAGTGGATGAAGTATCAGTCGCTCAGTGACTTCCTCGATCCCGAGGATCACAGCAAGACCGTTGAAGGGCTGCCGGCGCCGATGCGGGCGGTGATTGTGGCCCGTAAGTAGGCCCCAGTCTCCCAAACACCGAATAAACCTGTGGGAGCGAGCTTGCTCGCGATGAGGCCCTGTCAGTCAACAGAGATGTTGAATGTTAGTCCGCTATTGCGAACAAGCTCGCTCCCACAGGGTCCGTGCTCAGTCTGCAGGTTTTGCGCGCCGGGCCTTGAAGAACTCGCTCAACACCGCCCCGCACTCCTCCGCCAACACCCCGCCTTCATACAGCACCCGATGATTCAAAAAGCCCTGGGTAAAGAACTGCCCCTGGCTCTGCACAATCCCGGCTTTAGGCTCCAGCGCGCCGTACACCACCCGCGCAATCCGCGAATGCACGATCAGGCCTGCGCACATGCTGCACGGCTCCAGCGTCACATACAGCGTGCTGCCCGGCAGGCGGTAATTGCTCACGGCCTGGGCGGCGGCGCGGATCGCGACCATCTCGGCGTGGGCGCTCGGGTCACTGCTACTGATCGGGCAATTGAAGCCGCGCCCGATGATTTCCCCATCCTGCACCAGCACCGCGCCCACAGGCACTTCGCCGAGGGCGGCACCTTGGGCGGCCAGGGCCAGCGCTTCGCGCATGAATTCGCGATCACGGCTGCGGTCGATGATGGCGGCGGGACGAATCTGACGCATCACGCCACCTCGATAGCGGCCATCAGGCCGGTTTCCATGTGGTCGATCACATGGCAGTGGAACATCCACACGCCAGGGTTATCCGCCACCAGCGCCACTTGTGCACGTTCGTTCTTGCCCAGCAGGTAGGTGTCGGTGAAGTACGGAATGATCTTGTGCCGATTCGAGGCGATGACCTTGAAGCTCATGCCGTGCAGGTGAATCGGGTGCTGGTACTGAGTCATGTTCTTCAATTCGAAAATGTAGCTCTTGCCCTTTTCGAGCTTGGCAATCGGGCGGTCGGCGCAGGTCTTGTCGGTGATGTCCCAAGCCTTGCCGTTGATCTGCCACAGGCTCGGCGGCTTGCCGTTGTCGACGTTGACCGACACCGAGCCGACCCATTCGAAATTGAAGTTGAGTTTCTCGGCATTGGCCAGGTCCGGCTCGGCGATCGGATTGGCCGGCAGCGCCGGCGGCCACTCGGTCGGCGCATCGGTATTGGCCACCGAACGGAAGGTGCCCAGGCGCACCGGACCGTTGCGCAGCGACAACTCCTCACCGGCCGGCGGGGCCTTGATTGCCAGGCAAATGCGCATGCCCGGACCGAGCCAGTACTCCTTGCCGAGCGGTCGTGGCTCGACCGGGTTGCCGTCCAGCGCATAGATCTGCGCTTCGACGCCGGGAATGTTCAGGCGATAAGTCAGGGTGTTATCGAGGTTAAGCAGGCGTACACGGGTGATCTGCCCGGCCGGCAGCTCGATCACTGCCTGCGGCACGCCATTGATGGTCGCCAGACGCCCCGCCGTACCGCCACGGGCCGCTTCCCGGGGAATGCTGAACTCGACGAAATTGCCGACGTCATCGACATGCCAGCTCTTGAGGCTCAAGGTCTTTTCATACTTGAAACCGGTCGGCTCGCGTTCCTCAATGATCAACGGGCCGACCAGGCCACGACCGAGCTCCTCGCTGCTGTTCACATGCGGGTGATACCAGTAGCTGCCGGCATCCGGCACGCGGAACTTGTAGTCGAAGTATTCACCCGGCAACACCGGCAGCTGTGACACGTAGGGCACACCGTCCATTTCCAGCGGCAGGCGGATGCCATGCCAGTGGATGGTGGTGGCGACCGGCAGATGATTGATGAACCGCACCCGCAGCCATTCACCCTGGCGCGCGCGCAATTCGGTGCCAGGCGCCGACGGGCCGAAGGCCCAAGCCTGGGTCTTGTGCCCGGCCACCAGTTCGACGTCCAGCGGCGCTGCGATCAGCTCGTAATCGTGGCCCGCCTCGGCGTCGGCCATCTTGCCCAGCCAGTAGCGCGATGCGCCCCCCGCACCGACACCAACGACAACAAGACCGGCCAGGCCACCGAGGATTTGGCGACGGGTAAACGACATGAACTCAACTACCTCACGAATCAGCGACAGGCGCGGGGCCCGCAAAAGGCGAATACGATACACCTGCAAATGTGAAAGATTAAGTGAAGTATTGTCGCGGTCGCGTCGTCGACCGAACGGTTGTCAGATACAACAAAGGCGCCTCACGGCGCCCTTGAGGTTCAAACTACGCCGTCGAAACCCCGGTTGCCCACTGCATCACAAATGCAGCGACCCGTTCCTCAATGCCGCTTTCAACAGTCCGTAAGCGCAGCAAGGAGATACCGCACTTGCGCAGGATGCTGTCTTTCAAGGCATCGCGTTCGGCCTGGTCCGGCGCGTCATGACTGCCTCCATCGACCTCTATCACGCCCAGAGGAGTTTTCCCCACTTTGAAATAGACCACGAAGTCGCAAGTGGCGCCGTTGCTCATGAATGATCGCTCCCGAGGCGTCAGGCTCGGGTTAGCGGTCGAGGCCAACTGGTTCAGTGGGACCTGCGCGTGGAATTTGAGCGCTCGGCACGCCTCCTGATCCAGCGCCTCTCGCAGAATCTGTGCCACGATCCGTTCGGACTTATACTCGGAGTCACTGCGGCGCAACCGGGCATTGAGCCGATCGAGCGACTGGTCGTATTCCTTGTAGAGCAAGTCGAAGGCAGAGATCACCGGCGCACGAAGAAGCTGCCCTTCCTCGGCGTAGTATTCGATGTAGCGCACCAGCGCAGCGATGTGCCCGTTGTTCTTTGTGAAGACGTCGTCTCCCGTGACCAGGGTGAAGCGATGCTTGGCTCGTGATACCGCCACATTGACCATGCGTGGATCATCCACGAAAGTCAGGAATTTCGGGGTAATGCTCTTTTTGTCCAACACTGTTGAAAAGACGATCTCGTCGCACTCGCGGCCCTGGAATTTGTGCACGGTGTCATTGATGAAGTCAGCCGGCAAAAGCGTGCCCGAAAGCGTCGCTTGAGCCCTGAAAGGCGCGATGAAGCCTCGGCCGTCCTCGCCCTCCCAGGCACTTTCACCCTCTCCTTCAAGCGTCGCCAGCAACGAATCCAGCTCGCGAAGGTTGGTAGTCTTTCGCGTGTGATTGCCCTTGGCAGTGACCAGCAGCGACAACGGCTTTTCACCGCTGTCTTTGGTCATCGGAACCAGTTGGTTGTCGTAGAACTGCTGATTGCAGAACTGAATGATTCGCGGGTGGCAGCGATAGTGCTCTTTGAGCAACGTCGTCGGGATCGAACCATTGAACACACTGACGCACGAATCGAGCAGGCTGTGCTTCTCGCAATCGTAGTGGTCCTTGGGTGCCGCCATACCCAGTTTTGCCGGAATGTGCGCCAGCTGTTTTCTATCGCCCACGATGATCAGGTTTTTTGCACAACCGAGCGCCAATATTCCCGGAACGATGTCTTGTTGCGAGGCCTCGTCGATGATCAAGTAGTCGAGCATCGCGCCGTTTTCGAGGGAGTTAATGATTGAGTGCGTGCTACTGGAAATGATCGGATAGCGCTTCAGGAACCCATCCAACTTACGCTTGTAAGTCTTGGCATCGAAGGGTTCAGGGTTCGGCACATGCTGATGCAGGTGTTGCTTGAGGTACTTCATCGAAGCGCTCGTCAGCTCCTCCAGCAGCTCTTGGTAATTGCCAAGTCGCAACGCTTGCTGATGGCTGGTCAATGCCACCTGTTTTTCCTGCAATACCTTGTCATAGTAGTGAAGCTGCAGGGCATAGAAAGTCGATTTGCGCTTTTCCCAATTATCGAATGGCTTCATGCGCAGAATTCGGAAATTGAACAGCATCTCGATTCTGTCCTTGACCCTGACGCGGCCGCCGGCCATATGTGCCAGGTAAGCCATCAGGTCTGCAGACTTTTGCGGGGAGAGCCTGTACTTGTCCAGGGCGGGGATCTGCACGCTGTTGTCCTGCTGCCATTGCTGCAGATAACGCCGCTCCACCTCAAGCTCATCGATTTCAATCTGCAACTGCGCCACCGCGTTCCGGGCACTCAAAAAACCTTTGAGCTGTTGCAAGACGACCTGAATGCGCTCCATCGAAGGAGCGGCTTCGGGCTCCAGCGAAGGTCGAGGACGCGGATTGGCGAAGAATGCCTCACGGTTTTCTGTGCTGCCCAAGCTGGCAACAAGATAGTCCAACCCGGACTTGCCCAGTTTTTCACAGACATTCGCGACGGCCGAATTATTGTTGGAAACCACTGCCACGTTTTTTCCACGCAACAGGATGTTGGCGACGATGTTCAAAATGGTCTGGGTCTTGCCGGTGCCGGGCGGCCCTTCAATCAGACTGATCTGTGAAGTGAAGGCCTGCTCGACGGCCTGAAGCTGACTTTCATTGATACCGAAAGGAAAGATGAAGTGGCCAGTTTGTTCCTGCTGTGCGTTCTGCCCGGTGCAGTAGGCGTGTACTGCGGTATCCGCGCATGAAGTTATTGCACTTAGCTGGCGCAGCACATTTTCGGCGATCATTTTGTCCGCAGGTTTCACGGACTGTTCGACCCGATTATTGGCAACGGAAAGGAAATAGTTGTACGTCGGCTCGTCCTTCATCTTTGTCGGGGTGACAAGCTCGATAGTGTCCATCTTGAACAAGTAACGTGCCGTACTTCCCGAATACTGAACGACGGCATATTTCTCGCCGTAGATCACAGCTTTCTCGATGGGGCTTGTTACTGAGCTCCCCTTTTTGCGCAGAAGCTGGTCTTTCACCTCTCGGGTCGGAACGATTTCGCAGTCACCGAGCGAATAAGGAACGCGCTTGCCCGACAGATCGCGGCAAGTCAGCAAGAACTCACCGCGTCCGTCACTCTTTATCGTCCAGTCACTGATCTGCTCGGCGTTGTCTTTACCGCTGACGTAAATAGAAACCATATATCCCTTACGCAGGCTCGCTCAAAGCCTGTCCACATCCCTGTTGTCGAAATCCGAATCCAGCGACCCGGTGAAATTGACACTATTTTGACATCACTTTTCGTCCGAGCGCCAGCTTCCAGTCAGTACGCAGGGTAAACAGATGTAAACGTTTCCTGCAGATGCAACAAGGGCGCCTTACGGCGCCCTTGTTGTTCAACTCACTCCCACTCAATGGTCGCGGGCGGCTTGCTCGACACGTCGTAGGTGACGCGGGAGATGCCTTCGATTTCATTGATGATGCGGCCGCTGACGGTTTCCAGCAGTTCGTAAGGCAGGTGTGCCCAACGCGCGGTCATGAAGTCGATGGTTTCCACGGCACGCAGGGCCACGACCCAGGCGTAACGACGGCCATCGCCCACCACGCCAACCGATTTCACTGGCTGGAATACCACGAATGCCTGGCTGACCTTATGGTACCAGTCGGCCTTGCGCAGTTCTTCGATGAAGATGTGGTCGGCGCGACGCAGCAGGTCGGCGTATTCCTTCTTCACTTCACCGAGGATGCGCACGCCCAGGCCCGGGCCCGGGAACGGGTGACGGTAGACCATGTCGTACGGCAGGCCCAGTTCCAGGCCCAGACGACGGACTTCGTCCTTGAACAGTTCGCGCAGTGGCTCGACCAGCTTGAGGTTCATTTCTTCCGGCAGGCCGCCCACGTTGTGGTGCGACTTGATCACGTGGGCCTTGCCGCTTTTCGCGCCAGCCGACTCGATCACGTCCGGGTAGATAGTGCCTTGGGCGAGGTACTTGATGTTGTCCAGTTTGTTGGACTGGGCATCGAATACGTCGATGAAGGTGCGGCCGATGATCTTGCGCTTCTTCTCCGGGTCGGACTCGCCGGCCAGGTTGTTCAGGAACTGATCTTCAGCGTTGGCGCGGATCACCTTGACGCCCATGTTCTCGGCGAACATGGCCATCACTTGCTCGCCTTCGTGCAGGCGCAGCAGGCCGTTGTCGACGAATACGCAGGTCAGCTGGTCGCCGATGGCCTTGTGCAGCAGTGCGGCAACCACGGACGAGTCAACGCCGCCGGACAGGCCGAGCAGGACGTTGTCGGTGCCGACCTGGGCGCGAACCTGGGCGATGGCGTCTTCAGCGATTTTCGACGGGGTCCACAGTGCTTCGCACTCGCAGATGTCGAGGATGAAGCGCGACAGGATGCGACCGCCCTGCTTGGTGTGGGTCACTTCCGGGTGGAACTGCACGCCGTAGTAACGGCGCTCGTCGCTGAACATGCCGGCGATCGGGCAGCTCGGGGTGCTGGCCAGGATGTGGAAGTCTTCCGGCATGCGGGTGACCTTGTCACCGTGGCTCATCCACACGTCGAGGCCGAACAGGCCATCGGCGTCGATGTGGTCTTCGATGCCGTCGAGCAGGCGGCTCTTGCCGACCACATCAACGCGGGCGTAACCGAACTCACGCAGCTCGGAACCTTCAACCTTGCCACCCAGTTGCTCGGCCATGGTCTGCATGCCGTAGCAGATACCGAAGACCGGCACGCCCAGATCGAAAACCGCTTGCGGGCAGCGAGGGCTGTTGGCTTCGTGAACCGACTCTGGGCCGCCGGCGAGGATGACGCCTTTAGGAGCGAATTCGCGGATCGCATCTTCGTCCATGTCGAACGGGTGCAGTTCGCAGTACACGCCGATTTCACGCACGCGGCGGGCGATCAGTTGGGTGTACTGGGAACCGAAGTCGAGGATCAGGATGCGGTGAGCGTGAATATCGAGGGCCATGATTCAGTCTCGTCTAAGTCATTCAGAAACAGTCGTGATTCAGAAACAACTCGGGGCTGAATAAAACAGCCCCGGTTGCTTAGCTTGTTGCTTGAAGGCTCAACCTACGCGGTAGTTTGGCGCTTCCTTGGTGATCTGCACGTCGTGAACGTGGGATTCGGCCATGCCGGCGCCGGTGATCCGCACGAATTCAGGCTTGGTGCGCATCTCTTCGATGTCGGCACTGCCGGTGTAGCCCATCGAGGAGCGCAGGCCGCCCATCAGCTGATGGATGATGGCGCTCAGGGTGCCCTTGTACGGAACACGCCCTTCGATGCCTTCCGGAACCAGCTTCTCGGCGCCTGCCGAGGAGTCCTGGAAGTAACGGTCGGAGGAACCTTGAGCCTGGGACATGGCGCCCAGCGAACCCATGCCACGGTAAGCCTTGTACGAACGGCCCTGGAACAGTTCGATCTCGCCCGGTGCTTCTTCGGTACCGGCGAACATCGAGCCCATCATCACGCAGGAGGCACCGGCTACGATGGCCTTGGACAGGTCACCGGAGAAACGGATACCGCCGTCGGCGATCAACGGTACACCAGTGCCTTCAAGGGCAGCTGCGACGTTGGCGATGGCACTGATTTGCGGCACGCCGACACCGGCGACGATACGGGTGGTGCAGATCGAGCCCGGGCCGATACCGACCTTGACTGCGTCAGCGCCAGCTTCGGCCAGGGCCTTGGCGGCAGCGCCGGTGGCGATGTTGCCGCCGATGACCTGCACTTCAGGGAAGTTCTGCTTGACCCAGCGAACGCGGTCGATCACACCTTTGGAGTGACCGTGGGCAGTGTCGACCACCACCACGTCAACGCCGGCGGCGACCAGGGCGGCAACGCGGTCACCGGTGTCTTTACCGGTGCCGACTGCAGCGCCGACGCGCAGACGACCTTGATCGTCCTTGCTGGCCAGCGGGTAAGCCTTGGCTTTTTCGATGTCGTTGACGGTCATCATGCCCTTGAGAGCAAATTTGTCGTCGACGATCAGCACGCGTTCGATACGGTGCTTGTGCAGCAGTTCACGCACATCGTTCTTGTCGGCGCCTTCCTTGACCGTGACCAGACGCTCTTTAGGCGTCATCACTTCACGGACAGTGGCTTCCAGACGGTTCTCGAAACGCACGTCACGGGAGGTGACAATGCCGACCAGGTCGCCATTGTGCAGCACCGGAACACCGGAGATGTTGTGCATGCGGGTCAGTTCGAACAACTCGCGCACGGTGGCGTCGGCGACGATGGTGATCGGATCCTTGACCACACCGGCTTCGTAACGCTTGACCTTGCGGACTTCGGCAGCTTGCTGCTCGATGGTCATGTTCTTGTGGATGATACCGATACCACCTTCCTGAGCCATGGCGATTGCCAGACGGGCTTCAGTGACGGTGTCCATGGCAGCGGAAACCAGTGGAATATTCAGCTCGATGCCACGGGTAAGGCGGGTCTTGAGACTGACTTCGTTAGGAAGCACCTCGGAATAACCGGGCACTAGGAGAATGTCGTCGAATGTCAGAGCTTCTTGGCTGATACGCAGCATCGCGGGGGCTCCCGAGCGGGAAAATGGAAGCGCGCCATTATAGTCAGACACCCCCTCGGGTTCAATGTAAAACTCTGTCTATTATTGGCATTACTGACATACGGAGATTGGCGCCGCCTACAACTCGACTTTCACCCAACTGACCGGCTGATCGAGCCAATCGGCGAATTCATCGATAAAGCTCTGCTTGAACCCGGCTTCGGCCCAGTTGTTGAAGATGAAACCGAGGTTGGAAAAGCCGCATTCCTGCAGGAACAGGAAGCCGTTGATATCGTCTTCATGCCCGCATTCGGGGCAGGTGAAGTTGTCGGTACGCCCCGGCATCCAGTCTTCCAGGCTTTCGAACAGGGCCTCACCGACTTCCTTGCGGCACTCGGCGCAGCCCGCCTCTTCAAGGAATCCCTTGGCCGGTGTATAGATGCAGCGCTTGGTGATGATCTCCAGGCCATTGATCGGCTCGCCGAACGGCAGGGCTTCGGGGTGCAGGACCACTGCGCGGGCACCGTCGGCGATGGCGTGGGCCATGCGATTGCCGGTGCGGCCACAGGTGGTCAGTTCTTCCTCGATGATGTTCTTGCGCACCAGCCAGCGCACGACGGCCCGGGCCCGGGGTTCGTGCACCGGCAGGGTGGAGATTTTCGGGACGATGATGCTTTGGGAATTCATGAGGTACAGGCCTGAAGCTTTAATAAAGGAACTTGAGCATTCACAAATTATAGGTCGACCCGCAAAGTCGGGCTGGCCTGTATCCCTGTGGGAGCGGGCTTGCCCGCTCCCACAGGGGATGCGACCTGACAGAGAGGTAATTACAGCTCGACAACGACCGCTTGCGAAGCACGGGTCGCCTTGGCGCGGGCGGCTTCGATCGACTCGTCGCGCGCCAGGGCCACGCCCATGCGGCGCTGGCCGTTGACCTCAGGCTTGCCGAACAGACGCAGCGCGGTATCCGGCTCGCTCAGCGCGGCACCCAGGTTGGCGAAAGCGGTCTGGGTCGACTGCCCTTCCACCAGGATCACCGCCGAGGCCGATGGCCCGAACTGACGGATCAACGGGATCGGCAGGCCGAGAATGGCCCGTGCATGCAAGGCGAACTGCGACAGGTCCTGGGAGATCAGGGTCACCAGGCCGGTGTCGTGCGGGCGCGGCGAGACTTCGCTGAACCACACCTGATCACCTTTGATGAACAGTTCGACGCCAAACAGACCACGACCACCCAGGGCTTCGGTCACGGCTTTGGCGACACGCTCGGACTCAGCCAAGGCAACCGGGCTCATGGCTTGCGGCTGCCAGGATTCCTGGTAGTCGCCTTTCTCCTGACGGTGGCCGACCGGCGCGCAGAAGGTAGTGCCGCCGACGTGGCGCACGGTCAGCAGGGTGATTTCGTAGTCGAAATCGATGAAGCCTTCGATGATCACCCGACCTTTACCGGCACGGCCACCTTCCTGGGCGTAGTCCCAGGCTTTCTGCACATCATCAACGCTGCGCAGCAGGCTCTGGCCCTTGCCCGAGGAACTCATGACCGGCTTGACCACACACGGGAAACCGAGGTCTTCAACGGCTTTGCTGTAGTCCTCGAAGGTGTCGGCGAAGTGGTACGGCGAGGTTGGCAGGTCCAGCTCTTCAGCGGCCAGGCGACGGATGCCTTCGCGGTTCATGGTCAGCTGCGCGGCGCGGGCGGTCGGGATCACGGTGAAGCCTTCGGCTTCCAGTTCCACCAGGGTCGCGGTGGCGATGGCTTCGATTTCCGGGACGATGAAATGCGGCTTCTCGGCTTCGAYCACGGCGCGCAAGGCAGCACCGTCGAGCATGTTGATCACGTGGCTGCGGTGCGCCACCTGCATGGCCGGCGCATTGGCGTAGCGGTCCACGGCAATCACTTCAACGCCCAGGCGTTGCAGCTCGATCACCACTTCCTTGCCCAACTCGCCACAGCCACACATCAATACGCGGGTCGCGGTCGGCGACAATGGAGTTCCGATACGGGTCATCTGAAGGTCCTCAAGGAGCGGATCATCGAGGGACGCGCCATGCGCGCTTCCCATGGGGAGAAAGCGCGGCATTTTACATGAACTTCAGCCGACGACAGCCTGTTTGCGCAGGCGCCAGGCCATGATCAGCCACACGGCGGTGACCCCGGCGAATTTCGAGCCCAGGGCGGTGAGGATCACCCCCGGTGTCAGGGCGTCGATCATGCCGAAAAAGATAAAGGTATCGAGGGGAATGCTCAGGGCCGAACTTATCCACAGGCGATCATGCAGCGGGCGCCTGGTGATGCTGAACACCAGCCAGTCGATGCACTCGGAAACCGCGAACGCCGTGGCGCTGGCCAGGGCAATGGACGGATCGGAGGTGACATAGGACAACACCAGCGCCACCAGCATCGCCGCGAGGGCGCCATGCACGAACCGGGCTTGCACCATGTCGCGCAGGATAAACACCAGCCCGCCCCAGGCCGACCAGATGATGTCCAGGTGCGGCGCGGCGGAAAAGGCGTAGTTGATCAGCACGACGCTGCTGATGTAGGCGATCAGGAAGAGCATGGCGTGTACAAGTACCTGTCAATTTTGTGCACAGGGTACTTCAGCTGACCACAAAGTCAAAAAGATCGCAGCCTTCGGCAGCTCCTACACCGATCCCTGTAGGAGCTGCCAAAGGCTGCGATCTTTTGATCTTCTATTAATGACCAGGCGTTTTGCCGATCATCCACACCAACCCACTGGCCTTGGCCCGCTCATGACACAACCCCAGCACCTTGCGCCGCTCGTCGTTGGTCATGCGGCTCCAGCGGGTGATTTCTTCCACTGTGCGTTGGCAACCAGTGCAGATGTCATCGTCATCCAGCGCACAAATATTCACGCAGGGCGATGCGACCGGGCGTTCGGTGGCAGTCATTCTTCCTGCTCGGCCAGGTCGCGGGCATAGCGCTGCGAGTTGTGCACGTAGTGAGCAGCGCTGGCTTCCAGCATCTTGATTTGCGGCTCGGTCAATTCGCGCACCACTTTGCCGGGCGAGCCCATGACCAGCGATCCGTCCGGAATTTCCTTGCCCTCGCCGATCAGTGAGTTGGCGCCGATGATGCAGTTCTTGCCGATCTTCGCGCCATTGAGAATCACCGCGTTGATCCCGATCAGGCTGTAGTCGCCGACGGTGCAGCCGTGGAGCATGGCGTTGTGGCCGATGGTCACACCGGTGCCGATGGTCAGCGGGTAGCCCATGTCGGTGTGCATCACGGTGCCGTCCTGGACGTTGCTGTTCTTGCCGATCAGGATCAATTCGTTGTCGCCGCGCAGCACGGCGTTGAACCAGACGTTGGCGCCCTCTTCCAGCTTGACCTTGCCCACCAGCACGGCATTGGGTGCGACCCAGCTCTGTGGATGGGTTTCGACGCGGGCGTCGCCCAGGCGGTATTTCATTGTTGTATTCCTCAAGGCTCAGGCAGGCTTTTTGTCAGCGAAATCAGGATTCAGGCCATTCGAACGATGGCGTCAGATATTGATAAAGCTTTTGGGAGGCTGATGCAGGCTGATTTTGGCGTCATACAGCAGGTTGATCAACTCGACGATCATGATCGCCGTCAGCCCCCAGATCTTGTATTCGCCATAGCGATAGCTCGGCACATACCAGCTGTGGCCCTGATAGTCGATGCGATGGGTATGTTCGCGGGGGTCTTTGCGGAAGAACTCCAGAGGCACGCTGAACACCGCGGCGATCTCGGCATCGTTGGCCCGGTATTCGACAAAATCCGGGATCACCCCGACATAGGGCGTGACCTGGATGCCATGCAGGCTGATCAGCGGGCTGAGCGGGCCGATCACCTCGACCAGCCCCGGCGGCAGGCCGATCTCTTCTTCGGCTTCACGCAGGGCGGTGAAAATCAGATCGGGGTCTTCGGGGTCACGGCGTCCGCCGGGAAAGGCGACTTCGCCGCCATGGGTCGACAGGCCGCTGGCACGTAGGGTTAACACCAGCTCAGGCTCGTCACTGCGGGTGATGGGCACCAGCACCGCGGCCTCGGGAAAACGACGGTCGGTCTCCAATGTGCGTGGTGTGTGGTTACTAACCCGATGCAGTAGCTCGTCCAGCATGAGTGTTCTCGATCTGTGCCCTACCCGGCATCATGCACCAATCGCTGCGGTCGCCCAACCCCCGCAACCGCCCCATGTCGCGAAACGACAACTTGCCGACAGACACTGCCGCACGCCAAGATAGGCGCAGCATTCAGGAACCCCAGCATGAAATTTTGCAGCCAGTGCGGTAACCCGGTGACCCAGCGCATTCCCGAAGGCGATTCGCGCCTGCGTTTTGTCTGCGACAGCTGTCAGGCCATTCACTACCAGAACCCCAACATCGTCGCCGGCTGCGTGGCGACCTGGGGCACCAAGGTGTTGTTGTGCCGGCGGGCCATCGAGCCACGTCGCGGTTACTGGACCCTGCCCGCCGGGTTCATGGAGAACGGCGAGACCATCGAACAGGCCGCCATTCGCGAAACCGCCGAGGAAGCCTGCGCCCGGGTGCGCAACCTGAGCATCTATACCCTGATCGACGTGCCACACATCAGCCAGGTGCATGTGTTCTTCCGTGCCGAACTGGCGGACCTGGACTTTTCTGCCGGCCCCGAGAGCCTGGAAGTGCAACTATTCGACGAAGCGGACATTCCATGGGATGAGCTGGCTTTCCGCACGGTGGGTCGTACCTTAGAATGCTTCTTCGCTGACCGGCGGACCGAGGTCTATCCCGTTCGGTCTGAATCGATCCCGCCGCTTGCTCAGCCTGCCATTATCTGATGTCATCTCGGCATCACTCAAAGGCGCCGAAAGATCGCCCGAACGCGGCACGAGCCTGCGGCAGCTCCTGCAAAAACTTCTATACATAAATAGTCGCGACACCTCCTGGGGAATCGTTTCAATGCGCTGGTTGCTTGCCCTGTTCTGTTTGTCGTTTGTCACGGTGTCCCAGGCTTCTGCCGTGGAAACCCTGGACGGCAAGGTCATCGAGAAGATCCTGATTCTCAAGTCTTCCCATCAATTGCAATTGATCAATGACGGCAAGCCGCTCAAGACCTATCGCATTTCCCTGGGCAAGCGTCCCAAGGGGCCCAAGCTGATGGAAGGCGACAAGCGCACCCCGGAAGGCTTCTACTGGGTCGACTGGCGCAAGGTCAGCGACCGCTTCAACCTGGCGATGCACATTTCCTACCCGAACATCAGCGACTCGGCCCGCGCCCGTCGTGAAGGCGTCGAGCCCGGCGGCATGATCATGATCCACGGCACCCCGGACAGCGAAGACACTCCGGAAAACCTGTTCCACACCCTGGACTGGACCGACGGCTGCATCGCCATGCGCAACATGGACATGCGCGAAGTCTGGAACCTGGTGCCGGACGGCACGATGATCGAAATCCGCCCGTAATTCCCCTACGACCATTGGTCGCCTGCAAAAAATAAATTCTAAAGATCGCAGCCTGCGGCAGCTCCTACAGGGTTGATACCAATCTCATCTGTAGGAGCTGCCGCAGGCTGCGATCTTTGCCTTCAATACCCCCTCCTCTAATACCACTTCAAACCAACCCCCATTCTAACCAGCCGAAAAGGCAAGCCTCCCTACGCATACAGCAAAGCTCTGGCGTTGACATGGTATTCAAGTGGTATTAATTTTCGCCCATTCACGGGCAAAAACATTCCAACATCCGCCCCGGACACCCGCCATGAACGATCTCCAGGCCCTGCGCCCCGACGACACCCAACCCACGCCGTTGTACCTGCAACTGGCGCGCAATCTGGAAGCGGCGATCCATGCCGGCCAGTGGAAAGCCGAACAGGCCATGCCCTCGGAGCGCAATCTGAGCGAGACGCTGGGCATCTCCCGCGTCACTGCGCGCAAGGCGCTGGAAGTGTTGTTCGAACAAGGCCTGATCCGCCGCAACCAGGGCTCCGGCACCTTCATCACGCCGCGCCTCGAACAACCGTTGTCGCGCCTGTCCGGCTTCAGTGAAATGCTCCGCCTCAAGGGTTTCGTGCCCGGCTCGCAATGGCTGGAGCGGGAAATCACCCTGCCCACCCACGAAGAGCTGATCCGCCTTGGCCTGTCGCCCAACGACAAAGTCGCGCGGCTCAAACGCCTGCGCAAGGCCGACGACACAGTGATGGCTATCGAGATGAGCACCCTGCCCGCCTCGATCATTCCCAAACCGCAAATGGTCGGCGACTCCCTCTACGAATTCCTCGACGGCATCGGCAAACCGGTAGTCCGCGCCCTGCAACACATCCAGGCGATCAACGCCTCGGACGAGTTCGCCGCGCTGGTCGGCATCGCCCCCGGTACCGCCATGTTGCTGATGACCCGGGTCGGCTACCTCGAAGACAACACGCCCATCGAAGTCACCGACACCTATTGCCGTAACGACTACTACGACTTTGTCGCAGAGCTTCGTAGATAAAGAGCTGCGTCGCTAAAAAACCGAGATCCCGACATGTCCGAAGACAACATCCTCACCGCCCACGGCTGGGTTCGCGGCCGACTGGTCCACGAACACGGCAAAGTCGTGTCGATCGAAGGCCAGCCCTGCGATCCCGCGGACAACGACCTGCCGTACCTGCTGCCGGGTTTCATCGACCTGCACGTTCACGGCGGCGGCGGCAAAGACATCATGGAAGGCACACCGGCCTTCGAAACCATCACCAGCACCCACGTGCGCTTCGGCACCACCTCGCTGCTGGCCACCACCATGACCGCACCGAGCGACGAGATCTTGCGCGTGCTCAAAGCCGTCGGCGAATTCTGCGAGCAACG
Organism: Pseudomonas sp. P1_F7; assembly: GCF_056405655.1. Classification (NCBI taxonomy): domain Bacteria; kingdom Pseudomonadati; phylum Pseudomonadota; class Gammaproteobacteria; order Pseudomonadales; family Pseudomonadaceae; genus Pseudomonas; species Pseudomonas sp. P1_F7. The sequence continues at coordinate 244,781 of NZ_JBFUBR010000010.1, read as the reverse complement.
ACCAAAGGGCAGCGCGCGGGTGCTCGGTGTGCACCTCGAAGGCCCCTACATCAACCCCGGCAAACTCGGCGCGCAACCCAACTTCGCCCACACCGCGCTGACGGCTGAAGTCGAAGCGTACCTGGCGCTCGCCCCAATCCGGGTGATCACCATTGCCCCGGAAATCGCCGGCCACGATGCCTTGATCCGCGACCTCAGCAGCCGCGGCGTTCGCATGCAGATCGGCCACACCCTGGGCAGTTACGAGGAAGGCGTCGCCGCGCTGGAAGCCGGCGCCAGCAGTTTCACCCACCTCTACAACGCCATGAGCCCGCTGCATCACCGCGAACCGGGGATCGTCGGCGCCGCGTTGGCCCACGCCAAATACGCCGAACTGATTCCGGACTTGCTGCACGTGCACCCCGGCGCCATCCGCGTGGCCTTGCGCTCGATCCCGTGCCTGTACTGCGTCACCGACTCGACCGCCGCCGCCGGCATGCCCGATGGCGAGTACAAGCTTGGCAGCCACACCGTAACCAAATGCCTGGGCGGCGTGCGCCTGCCCGACGGCACCCTGGCCGGCAGCACCCTGACCATGGATCAGGCCCTGCGCAACCTGGTGAAGATCGGCCTACCCATCGCCGAAGCCTCGCAGCGCCTGTCGCAATTTCCCGCCGACTACCTCGGCATCACCGAACGCGGGCGCCTGCAACCGGGTGCCTGGGCCGACTGCGTGCGGCTGGATCGCTCACTGAAACTGACCGCTGTCATGGTCGAAGGAGAAGACATTGACTTCAAAAATGCTTGAAGAGGCGCTGTCCTCGTTCGAGGCCGTGCAGGCCCAGTTGCAAAAACTCGACCCGCAGATGATAGAGATCGCCGGGCGCCTGCGCCGTCAGCCGCCGCAAGTGGCCATGACCGTGGCGCGCGGCAGTTCCGACCACGCCGCCAGTTACTTCGCCTATCTGACCATGCAACTGCTGGGCATCCCGGTGGCTTCACTGCCGATGTCGGTGGTGACCATGCAACAGGCACCGTTGAAGGTCAGCGGCCAGGTGGTATTCGCCTTTTCGCAATCGGGACAAAGCCCGGACCTGGTCAACAGCCTGCGCCTGCTGCGCAAGCGCGGTGCCTTGAGCATCTCGATGGTCAACGCCGCAGACTCGCCACTGGAAGCGGCCTGCGAATTCAGTCTGCCATTGCTGGCAGGCACCGAAAGCAGCGTCGCCGCAACCAAGAGTTTTATCGCCACCCTGAGCGCCAGCGCGCGGTTGATCGGGCACTGGAAGGTAGACGCCGAACTGCTCGAGGCCGGTTTGGCCTTGCCGGACGGTTTACGCAATGCCGCGCAGCAGGACTGGAGCCCGGCCATCGACGCCTTGCGCGATTGTCAGCGGTTGATGGTGATCGGCCGTGGCGCCGGTTTCGCCATCGCCCAGGAAGCCGCGCTCAAGTTCAAGGAGACCTCGGCGATCCAGGCCGAAGCCTTCAGCAGCGCCGAAGTCCGTCACGGCCCGATGGCCTTGATTGGCGACAACTACCCGCTGCTGGTGTTTGCCCCACGGGGTGCCGAACAGGCCGGTTTGCTGAGCCTGGCCGCCGACATGCGCCAGCGCGGCGCCCGTGTCCTGCTGGCCGCGCCGGATGACGTGCTTGAACGCGACCTTACGCTGACCCGCGCCGAGCACCCGGCCCTCGACCCGATTCTGGCGATCCAGAGTTTCTACGTGATGGCCGCCGGCCTGGCCGTGGCCCGCGGCATGGACCCGGACCAGCCGCGACACTTGAGCAAAGTGACGCGCACGCACTGACGGCAAATACACCTGTAGGAGCTGTCGAGTGAAACGAGGCTGCGATCTTTTTAAAGACAGGATCAAAAGATCGCAGCCTTCGGCAGCTCCTACGGGGTGGTGCGTTGATCCGAACTGCATTTTTTATGAGACCGAGCCATGCATAACAACAATAAAGAGCTGACTTTAAGCGCCCCGCTCAGCGGCCCCGTGCTCACGCTCGCCAAAGTCCCGGACCCGGTGTTCGCCAGCGGCGCCATGGGTGACGGTATCGCCATCGATCCGCTCAACGACACGCTCCACGCCCCCTGCGCCGGCGTGGTGGTGCATGTCGCCCGCACCGGTCACGCGGTAACCCTGCGTGCCGACAACGGCGCGGAACTGCTCCTGCACCTGGGTCTCGACACGGTCGAGTTGCAGGGCCAGGGCTTCTCGATGCTGGTCAAGGAAGGCGCGCGTGTCGCCAACGGCCAACCGCTGCTGCGCTACGACCTGGACAAGGTCGCGCAACAGTGCAAGAGCCTGGTCAGCCTGCTGATCCTCACCAACAGCCATGACTTTCAGGCACGCCCCATCACCCTCAAGTCGGTAAAGGTCGGCGAGCCGCTGCTGCACATCATTCGTCGACAGACGTCGAGCGCACAGGTCGATGCCGAGTTTGCCGGCGCAGAGATTGTCGGTCTCGTGCGCATCGCTCACCGTGGCGGTCTGCACGCGCGGCCGGCCGCGCTGATCCGTCAGACCGCGCAAGGTTTCAAAAGCAAATCGCAGCTGCATTTCGCCGGTAAGTCGGCCACCTGCGACAGCCTGATCGGCCTGATGGGGCTGGCCATCGGCGAACAGGCAGAAGTCCAGGTCAGTTGCCAGGGCCCGGATGCCGAAGCCGCGCTGCAAGCCTTGCTGACCGCGTTATCCACAGCCCTGGCCGAAGATAGCCACGCAGCCGCGCCAGCCACGATTGCCCAACGCAATCGCCCCGTCGAAGCCGGTGTATTGCACGGCGTCTGCGCGGCGCCCGGCCTGGTCGGCGGGCCGCTGTTTCGCCTGAATGCGATCAGCCTGCCGGTGGATGCCGGCCATCATGATCCGCAGCAACAACGGCAAGTACTGGACGCGGCACGGAGCCAGGTGCGCAGCGAAATCGAGCACACGCTGGCCCTGGCGAAAAAACACAAGGACACCGCTGAAGAGGCGATTTTCGCCGCACACCTGGCACTGCTCGAAGACCCGGCCCTGCTGGACGCCGCCAGTCAGTCCGTCGCCCAGGGCACGGCCGCGACCCACGCCTGGAGCCAGGCCATCGACGCGCAATGCGAAGTCCTCCAGCAGACCGGCAGCACGTTGCTGGCCGAACGCGCCAACGACCTGCGCGACCTCAAGCAACGGGTGCTGCGCGCGTTGCTCGGCGACACCTGGCATTACGACGTGCCGGCCGGCGCCATCGTCGCGGCGCATGAACTGACTCCCTCCGATTTACTGCAACTGAGCCAGCAAGGCGTCGCCGGGTTGTGCATGGCCGAAGGTGGCGCGACCTCCCACGTGGCGATTCTGGCCCGGGGCAAAGGCCTGCCGTGCATGGTCGCACTGGGCTCGATGCTACTCGATCAGCAACAGGGGCAACCGGTGGTGCTGGACGCCGACGGTGGCCGCCTCGAACTGACACCCAGCACACAGCGCCTGGCCGACGTGCGCCAACTGCAACAGCAACAGCAACAACGCCGGGCCGAACAACAGGCCCAGGCCCACACACCCGCGCTGACCACCGACGGCCTGCGCATCGAAGTCGCCGCCAACGTGGCGTCCAGCATGGAAGCGGCAGACGCATTGGCCAATGGCGCCGACGGCGTCGGCTTGCTGCGCACCGAGTTTCTCTTCGTCGACCGCCACACCGCGCCGGACGAACAGGAACAACACCACGCCTATCAAGCGGTGCTCGATGCCATGGGCGACAAGTCGGTGATCATCCGCACCATCGACGTCGGTGGTGACAAACAACTGGACTACCTGCCACTGCCCGCCGAGGCCAATCCGGTGCTCGGCCTGCGCGGCATTCGCCTGGCCCAGGTTCGTCCTGAACTGCTCGACCAGCAACTGCGTGCGCTGCTGCACCTGCGCCCGTTGTCACGCTGCCGGATCCTGCTGCCGATGATCACGGAAGTCGATGAACTGCTGCACATCCGCCAGCGCCTCGACGCCGTGTGCGCTGAACTCGGCCTGGCGCAACGCCCGGAGCTGGGGGTGATGATTGAAGTGCCGGCCGCCGCGCTGTTGGCCGAGCAACTGGCCGAACACGCGGACTTCCTGTCCATCGGCACCAACGACCTGTCGCAATACACCCTGGCCATGGACCGCGACCACGCCGGGCTTGCCGCGCGCGTCGATGCGCTGCACCCGGCACTGCTGCGGCTGATCGCCCAGACCTGCGCCGGTGCGGCGCAGCACAACCGTTGGGTCGGTGTGTGCGGCGCACTGGCGTCCGATCCGTTGGCCACGCCGGTGTTGATCGGCCTGGGGGTCAGTGAGTTGTCGGTGAGCCCGGTGCAGGTCGGTGAAATCAAAGACCGCGTGCGTCATCTCGACGCCAGCGAATGCCGGCGCATCAGCCAGGGCCTGCTCAAGCTGAGCAGCGCCAGCGCGGTGCGTCACGCCTGTCACCAGCATTGGCCTCTGAGCTGAACACTCCAACAAGAACAAAGAAGAGTCCAGGGAGATCCGCCATGTACCAACTTTTCATTGAAGGCCTGCAACGACTCGGCCGCGCACTGATGCTGCCGATCGCGATCCTGCCGATTGCCGGCCTGCTGCTGCGCCTGGGCGATACCGACCTGCTGAACATCGCGATCATCCACGACGCCGGCCAGGTGATCTTCGCCAACCTGGCGATGATCTTCGCCATCGGCATCGCGGTCGGTTTCGCCAAGGACAACAACGGTACGGCGGGTCTGGCCGGGGTGATCGGCTACCTGGTGATGATCTCCACCCTCAAGGTGCTCGACCCGAGCATCAACATGGGCATGCTCGCCGGGATCGTCAGCGGCCTGATGGCCGGCGCGCTGTACAACCGTTTCAAGGACATCAAGCTGCCGGAGTACCTGGCGTTCTTCGGTGGCCGGCGTTTCGTGCCGATTGTCACCGGGTTCGCCGCCGTGGGTCTGGGCGTGGTGTTCGGTCTGATCTGGCCACCGATTCAGAATGGCATCAACAGTTTCGGCGTGTTGATGCTCGACAGCGGCAGCATCGGCGCTTTCATCTTCGGCGTGTTCAACCGTCTGTTGATCGTCACTGGCCTGCACCACATCATCAACAACATGGCATGGTTCGTCTTCGGCAACTTCACCGACCCGGCTACGGGCGCCCTCGTGACCGGCGATATCTCACGCTACTTCGCCGGCGACCCCAAGGGCGGCCAATTCACCACCGGCATGTTCCCGATGATGCTCTTCGGCCTGCCCGCCGCGTGCCTGGCAATGTACCGCAACGCCTTGCCGGAACGACGCAAAGTCATGGGCGGGATCTTCCTGTCGATGGCGCTGACCTCGTTCCTCACTGGCGTCACCGAACCCGTCGAGTTCGCCTTCATGTTCCTTGCGCCACTGCTCTTCTTGTTGCACGCGCTGCTGACCGGCCTGTCGTTGGCCATCACCAATCTGCTGAACATCCACCTGGGGTTCACCTTCTCCGGCGGCTTCATCGACATGATTCTTGGCTGGGGCAAGTCCACCAACGGCTGGCTGGTGTTCCCGGTGGGCCTGGCGTATGCCGTGATCTATTACGTGGTGTTTGATTTCTGTATCCGCCGCTTCGACCTGAAGACACCGGGCCGCGAAACCAGCGCTGCCGCCCCGCAGGTGGCAGTGGCCGACGATGAACGCGCCGGGGCTTACATCAAGGCCTTGGGCGGTGCCGAAAACCTGATCACCGTCGGCGCCTGCACCACGCGCTTGCGCCTGGACATGGTGGATCGCAACAAGGCCTCGGATACCGATCTGAAAGCGCTCGGCGCCATGGCCGTGGTGCGTCCCGGCAAGGGCGGGAGTTTGCAGGTGGTGGTGGGGCCAATGGCCGATGCGATTGCCGATGAAATCCGCCTGGCGATGCCGGCGCTGGGTCGCGCCATCGTGTCGTCGCCCGCCGCAGAAATCGACGCGCCGCAACCGGCTGCCGTGGCGACACCCGAGGCGCAGCAATGGCTCAATGCGCTGGGGGGTGGCGACAATGTGCTGCAACTCGATTGCATCGCCATGACCCGCATCCGCCTGCAACTGGCCGATGGCAAGGCGTTGTCGGAATGTGATTTGAAAGCGTTGGGTTGCCAGGGTGTGAGTCAGCTGGACGGTGGCATCTGGCATCTGCTGATTGGCGACAAGGCACCGAGCTTGAGTGATGCGCTGGAAGCGTTGGTCAATCGTAGTGAGGTGAGTGCCAAGGTTTAGATCCTCGGTGCCTGATAGGCCGCCATCGCGAGCAAGCTCGCTCCCACAGTGGTCCGGTGTACGCCGATCAAATGTGGGAGCGAGCTTGCTCGCGATGAGGCCATCACTGACACCACAATAGTTGGGGCAATAAAAAACCCGCTGAAATCTCTTTCAGCGGGTTTCTCATTTCTGCAGCCAGGAAGATCAGAAATCCTCCAGCCGCCACACCTCATAAGCCGGTGTCTCGTAGGGATGGCTCTGTTTCAGAGCCGTCACCACCGAGCGAATCAACTCATCCGCCACCACCAGCTCAACCTTCCATTCCTCGACCTGTTCGACCTGCCCTGCCTCGCCAATGAACGGCTGACTGCCGTCCAGTGGACGAAACTGGCCCAGGCCCAACACCTGCCATGCGCAGTGGTCGTAAGCGCCGATTCGACCGCCACCGGCGGCGAATACGGCACTCTTCACGTCTTCGACGTGACTGGTTGGAACGAAAAAGCTGAGCTTGTACACGGCGCTTAGTTCACCCGCTTTTAGTTTACCCAGACCCGAGCATTACGGAACATGCGCATCAGCGGTGCATCTTCGTTCCAGTCATCCGAACGCCACGAGTTCTGCACGGCGCGGAACACACGCTCCGGGTGCGGCATCATGATCGTTACGCGACCGTCGCGGCTGGTCAAACCGGTGATCCCGCGCGGCGAGCCGTTCGGGTTGGCCGGGTAGCTTTCGGTGACCTTGCCGTGGTTGTCGACGAAACGCATCGCCACGCAACCGGACAGGTCGGCTTCCAGCAGTGCTTCTTCGCTGGAGAACTCGGCATGGCCTTCGCCGTGGGCGATGGCGATCGGCATACGCGAACCGGCCATGCCTTGCAGGAAGATCGAGTTCGACTCCTGGATCTGCACCATGGCAACACGGGCTTCAAACTGCTCGGAACGGTTGCGCACGAAGTGCGGCCAGAACTCGCTGCCCGGGATCAGCTCGTGCAGGTTGGACATCATCTGGCAACCGTTGCACACGCCGAGGGTGAAGCTGTCGTTGCGTTCGAAGAAACCCTGGAACGCATCGCGGGCACGGCTGTTGAACAGCGCGGATTTCGCCCAGCCTTCACCGGCACCCAATACGTCGCCGTAAGAGAAGCCGCCGCAAGCGACCATGCCCTTGAACTCGTTCAGGTCGACACGGCCGGCCAGAATGTCGCTCATGTGCACGTCGATCGCGTTGAAACCGGCGCGGTCGAACGCAGCCGCCATTTCCACCTGACCGTTGACGCCCTGCTCACGCAGTACGGCAACCTGTGGGCGAATGCCTTTCTTGATGTAAGGCGCGGCGATGTCCTGGTTGATGTCGTAGCTCAGCTTGACGCTCAGGCCCGGGTTGTCTTCTTCCAGCAGCACGTCGAACTCTTGCTCGGCGCAGTCGGCGTTGTCGCGCAGACGCTGGATCTGGTAGCTGGTCTCGGCCCACTGGCGTTGCAGCAGACGACGCTGGCCTTCGAACACGGTGTCACCGTTGAAGGTGATGCTGATCTCGCTGTTGTTGATCGGCTGACCGATCACCGACACACAGTCGCCCAGACCGGCAGCGCTGAACTGCGCGAGGATGTCGGCGGTGGAGTCCTGGCGAACCTGGATAACCGCGCCCAGTTCTTCGTTGAACAGGATCGCGGCAATGTCGGCGGCAGTTTCTGCCAGACCGTCGAGGTTCAGGCTCAGACCACAGTGACCGGCGAAGGCCATTTCCACCACGCTGGTCAACAGACCACCGTCGGAACGGTCGTGGTAAGCCAGCAGGTGACCGTCGGCATTGAGGCCCTGGATCACCGCGAAGAAGGCTTTCAGGTCTTCGGCGTCATCGACGTCCGGAGCCTGCGTGCCGAGCTTACCGTGAACCTGTGCCAGGATCGAGGCGCCCATGCGGTTCTGGCCGCGGCCCAGGTCGATCAGGATCAGGTCGGTGGTGCCCTTGTCCATGCGCAGTTGCGGAGTCAGGGTCTGACGGATGTCAGTCACTGGCGCGAAACCGGTCACGATCAGGGACATTGGCGACGTGACGGACTTGTCCACGCCTTCATCGTTCCAGCGCGTGGCCATGGACATCGAGTCCTTGCCCACCGGAATGGTGATGCCCAGCTCAGGGCACAGTTCCATGCCGACCGCTTTCACGGTGTCATACAGGCGTGCGTCTTCACCCGGGTGACCGGCAGCGGACATCCAGTTCGCCGACAGCTTGATGTCGGAGATCTTGCCGATGCGCGAAGCGGCGATGTTGGTCAGGGTTTCGCCGATGGCCATGCGGCCCGACGCCGGAGCGTCCAGCAGTGCCAGCGGAGTACGCTCACCCATGGCCATGGCTTCACCGGTGTAGACGTCGAAGCTGGTGGCGGTGACGGCAACGTCGGCCACCGGAACCTGCCACGGGCCGACCATCTGGTCACGGGCCACGAGGCCAGTGATGGTGCGGTCGCCGATAGTGATCAGGAAGCTCTTGCTCGCCACGGCCGGGTGATGCAGAACGCGCTCGACGCAGTCGGCAATGTTCAGGGTCGACGGATCGAAGTCATCGCCCAGTTCGGCTTCACGAACCACCGAACGGTGCATGCGCGGGGCCTTGCCCAGCAACACTTCCAGTGGCATGTCCACCGGGCTGTTGCCGAAGTGGCTGTCGGTCACGGTCAGCTGCGGTTCGGCAGTGGCTTCGCCGACGACGGCAAACGGGCAACGCTCACGTTCGCAGATCGCCTTGAAGCGTTCGAAATCCGCCGGGCCGACTGCCAGAACGTAACGTTCCTGGGATTCGTTGGACCAGATTTCGTGCGGGGCCATGCCCGGCTCATCGTTTGGAATGTTGCGCAGTTCGAAACGGCCACCGCGGTCGCCGTCATTGACCAGTTCCGGGAAGGCGTTGGACAGACCGCCCGCACCCACGTCGTGGATGAAGCTGATCGGGTTCTTGTCGCCCAGCTGCCAGCAACGGTCGATGACTTCCTGGCAGCGACGTTCCATTTCCGGGTTTTCGCGCTGTACCGAAGCGAAGTCCAGGTCCGCCGAGCTGGTGCCGGTGGCCATGGAGGAAGCCGCGCCGCCGCCCAGGCCGATCAGCATCGCCGGGCCGCCGAGCACGATCAGCTTGGAGCCGACCAGGATCTCGCCTTTCTTGACGTGTTCTTCACGGATGTTGCCCATACCGCCAGCCAGCATGATCGGCTTGTGGTAACCACGAACTTCGTCACCGTGCGGGGTGGTGATCGATTGTTCGAAGGTACGGAAGTAGCCGGTCAGGGCCGGACGACCGAATTCGTTGTTGAACGCAGCACCGCCCAGCGGGCCTTCGATCATGATGTCCAGCGCGGTAACGATGCGCTCAGGCTTGCCGTATGGCACTTCCCACGGCTGTTCGAAGCCCGGGATCTGCAGGTTGGACACGGTGAAACCGGTCAGGCCGGCTTTCGGCTTGGCACCGCGACCGGTAGCGCCTTCGTCGCGGATCTCACCACCGGAACCGGTGGACGCGCCCGGGAACGGGGCAATCGCGGTCGGGTGGTTGTGGGTTTCAACCTTCATCAGGATGTGCACCGGCTCCTGCACCGCGCCGTACTGGCGGGTTTCAGGGTCCGGGAAGAAGCGACCGGCCACGGAACCGACGATTACCGAAGCGTTGTCCTTATAAGCCGACAGGACACCTTCGCTGTGCATCTGATAGGTGTTCTTGATCATGCCGAACAGGCTTTTTTCCTGGCTCTGGCCGTCGATGTCCCAACTGGCGTTGAAGATCTTGTGACGGCAGTGCTCGGAGTTCGCCTGGGCGAACATCATCAGTTCGATGTCGTGCGGGTTGCGCTTCAAGCCGACGAAGGCGTTGACCAGATAGTCGATCTCGTCTTCGGCCAGGGCCAGGCCCAGCTCGGTGTTGGCTTTTTCCAGCGCGGCGCGGCCGCCGCCCAACACGTCGATGGCGGTCAGCGGTTTCGGTTCGGCGTGGCTGAACAGGCCGGCGGCCTGTTCGAGGTTGCCCAGGACGATCTGGGTCATGCGGTCGTGCAGACCGTCAGCGATCAATTGGGCTTCAGCGTCGCTGAACTGGCCGGCCACGTAGAACGCGATGCCGCGCTCCAGGCGCTGGATTTTCGCCAGGCCACAGTTGCGAGCGATGTCACTGGCCTTGCTCGACCACGGCGAGATGGTGCCGAAACGCGGCAGCACCAGAAACAGACGACCGGTCGGTTCTTGTACCGGAACGCTTGGACCGTACTTCAGAAGGCGCGCAAGCACCTGCTGTTCGTCGCCGGTCAGGACGCCGGTAACTTCGGCGAAGTGAGCGAATTCAGCATACAGGCCACTGACAGCCGGAACCTTCTGGCTCAGTTGCTCAAGGAGTTTGCTGTGGCGAAAGGCAGAAAGGGCAGGAGCGCCGCGCAGGATCAACATCTTCGGGACAGCCTCGGGAAGGGGTGTGCTTTGAGGCCGTGCATTCTAGCCTAAACAGGCCGCGACATCACCCGAAACGCTACGCACGGTTGCACCCGGACGTCGATCTGTGTTTCTGCCTCGAAAGTCAGGTTAATGAGACGTCTGACGACAGCTTATTTTTACCTTAACAAAATGCAGACAAGGCCCATTCCTGCGGGGTTTCTGCCGGTTTCGTGATCTCTAGCAGACAAGCCCCTCGCTGTCGAGATATGGCGCCCGTGGTCCTTTGCGTATACTGCGCAAATGTTTTTTCCAACGGCTTTGCGTCCGCGGTACGCCAAATGGCTGATCGCAACCGGACTCTTCCTGATGCTCGGTGGCTGTGTTGATAAACCCAACACGCTCGAGCGCGTAAAGGAGGATGGTGTGCTGCGGGTGGTTACCCGAAACAGCCCCGCCACCTACTTTCAGGATCGCAACGGTGAAACCGGCTTCGAATACGAGCTGGTGAAGCGCTTCGCCGACGATCTGGGGGTCGAGCTCAAGATCGAGACCGCCGACAACCTCGATGACCTGTTCAACCAGGTCGGCAAGCCCAATGGCCCGGTGCTGGCGGCGGCTGGCCTGGTCAGTAGCGAGGAGCGCAAGAAGCAGGTGCGCTTCTCCCACTCCTACCTGGAAGTCACCCCGCAGATCATCTACCGCAACGGCCAGTCACGGCCAACCGATGCGAAGGATCTGGTGGGCAAGAAGATCATGGTGCTCAAGGGCAGCACCCATGCCGAACAACTGGCGCAGCTGAAACAGAATTTTCCCGGCATCGAATACGAAGAGTCTGACGCAGTCGAGGTCGTCGATCTCCTGCGCATGGTCGACGAAGGTCAGATCGACCTGACCCTGGTCGACTCCAACGAAGTGGCGATGAACCAGGTGTACTTCACCAACATCCGGGTTGCCTTCGACCTCGGTGATGCCAGCAACCAGAGCTGGGCCGTCGCGCCGGGCGACGACAACAGCCTGCTCAACGAAATCAACGAGTACCTCGACAAGGTCAAGAAAAACGGCACCCTGCAACGCCTCAAGGACCGCTATTACGGGCATGTCGACGTTCTCGGCTACATGGGCGCCACCACGTTTGCCCAACACTTGCAGCAACGCCTGCCCAAGTACGAACAGCACTTCAAGTCCTACGCCAAGAAAGAGAAAGTCGACTGGCGCCTGCTGGCGGCCATCGGGTACCAGGAGTCGTTGTGGCAACCGGCGGTCACGTCCAAGACCGGTGTGCGCGGCCTGATGATGCTGACCCAGAACACCGCGCAGGCCATGGGCGTGTCCAATCGCCTGGACCCCAAACAGAGCATCATGGGCGGCGCCAAGTACCTGGCCTACATGAAAGACCAGCTCGACGATTCGATTCAGGAACCGGACCGAACCTGGTTTGCCCTTGCAGCCTACAATGTCGGCAGCGGCCACCTGGATGACGCACGCAAACTGGCGGCCAAGGAAGGGTTGAACCCGGACAAATGGCTGGATGTGAAGAAAATCCTGCCGCGCCTGTCGGAAAAGAAGTGGTACAGCAAAACCCGTTACGGCTACGCCCGTGGCGGCGAACCGGTGCATTTCGTGGCGAACATCCGTCGCTACTACGACATCCTGACCTGGGTCACGCAGCCGCAGCTTGAGGGCGATCAGGTCGCCGAGGGCAAACTGCTTGTGCCGGGGATCGACAAGAGCAAGCCTGCTCAAGAGCCTGCACCGCTCTAACAGCCACCATAAAACAAATGTGGGAGCGAGCTTGCTCGCGATGAGGCCCTTTCAGCCACATAAATGGTGGCTGTCAGACCGCTATCGCGAGCAAGCTCGCTCCCACAGGGTTTCGTGTCGTTCTTCAGGCCTTGGCAGCCACCGCCAGAATCAGCGCCTTCATCTCCGAAACAGCCGACTTGAAGCCAACGAACAGCGCATGGGCCACCAGCGCATGGCCGATGTTCAGCTCGTTGATGCCCTTGATCGCCGCCACTGCTTCAACGTTGTGATAGTGCAAGCCATGGCCGGCATTGACGATCAGGCCCTGGGCCAGGCCAAAAGCAACGCCATCAGCCACACGCTTGAGTTCTTCGGCGACGTCGGTCGGTGTCTCGGCATCGGCATAACGCCCGGTGTGCAGTTCGATGGCCGGGGCTCCAACACGACGCGAAGCTTCGATCTGACGCTCGTCGGCATCGATGAACAGCGACACTTCGGAGCCGATCTTCGACAGGCGCTCGACCGCGGCCTTGATCCGCGCTTCCTGACCCGCCACGTCCAGGCCACCTTCAGTGGTCAGTTCCTGACGAGTCTCCGGCACCAGGCAAATGTGCGCCGGGCGGATGCGTTCGGCGAACTGCATCATTTCTTCGGTGACGCCCATTTCGAAGTTCATGCGGGTTTGCAGAACGTCCTTGAGCACCAGAACGTCGCGCTCCTGAATGTGCCGACGGTCTTCGCGCAGGTGCACAGTGATGCCGTCAGCGCCCGCCTCTTCCGCGTCCAGTGCTGCCTTGACCGGGTCCGGGTAACGGGTGCCCCGGGCCTGACGCAGGGTGGCAACGTGGTCGATGTTCACGCCAAGAAGAATACGGGTGCTGGTGGTCACGGAAAACGCTCCAGAAGAAGAGAAAGTTCGGTGCACAGCATACGGGGAGACTACGGCTTGCGAAACAGCTCGCGACTGACCAGGGGACGACCGCCCAAGTGAACGGCCAACGCCTGGCGCATCAAGCGCTTGGCGGCAGACAGAGCGCCGGGGGCGGACCAGTCGGCTTCGGCCATGGCCAACAGCTCGGCGCCATTGAACAGGCCCGGCTGCAGCAGATAGACCCGCTCCAGCCCCGCATCCACTTGCAAACGGTAGAGGCCGTCCGGTGCGATGGACTGATCATGAATATCAGTCGTCAGGGAAAAACCGTAGCCGAGGTCATCGAGCAAGCGCCACTCGAAGGAGCGTAGCAAGGGCTCCAGTGGGCGACCTTCGGCCAGGGCCAGCAAAGTGGCGGCGTAATGATCGAACACCGAGGGGTGCGGATCTTCGGCGGGCAACAGACGAATCAGCAGTTCATTGAGGTAAAGACCGCTGAACAGCGCCTCGCCGTTGAGCCAGGTGGACACACCGGCACTTTCCATGCGCCCGACGTTCTTCAACTCTCCCCTGCCCCGGAACTCGACTTCCAATGGCACGAATGGCCGCGCCAGCGTCCCGGCCTTGCCCCGCGCACTGCGCAACACCGCCCGCAGCCGGCCTTGCGGCGTCAGGAAATCCACCAGTGCACTGTTTTCACGGTAGGCGCGGGAGTGCAGGACGTAGGCGGGTTGGGCGATGGGTTGGGACATAAAAATTGCAGTGCTCAATGAAGGAATGCCGTTTTACATACAACCCAAAACCATTGTGGGAGCGAGCTTGCTCGCGATGAGGGCCTGACATTCAACATCAATGTTGACTGACAGACCGCTATCGCGAGCAAGCTCGCTCCCACAGGGGATCATTGTTGATCCGGAAAACGTATTACAAGTCGCCGTAACCCAACGAACGCAACGCACGCTCGTCATCGGACCAGCCACCCTTAACCTTGACCCACAGGTTGAGCATGATCTTGGAGTCGAACAGCAGCTCCATGTCCTTGCGCGCTTCGGTGCCGATACGCTTGATGCGCTCGCCCTTGTCGCCAATGATGATTTTCTTCTGGCCATCACGCTCGACGAGGATCAAGGCATGGATGTGCAGGGTCTTGCCCTGCTGCTTGAACTCTTCGATTTCGACGGTGATCTGGTACGGCAGCTCGGCGCCCATCTGGCGCATGATTTTCTCACGCACCAGCTCGGCGGCGAGGAAGCGGCTGCTGCGGTCGGTGATCTGGTCTTCCGGGAAGAAGTGATCGTTTTCCGGCAGGTGATCGGCAATCACCCGCTCCAGCGCATCTAGGTTATGCCCGTGCTGAGCGGAAATCGGGATGATCTGCGCATTCGGCAACTGCTCCTGCAACCAGCTCAGGTGCGGCATCAGCTCGGCCTTGTCTTCGATGCGATCGGTCTTGTTCAACGCCACGATCAGCGGGCCGGTCACGTACTGGACGCGCTCGAGAACCATCTGGTCCTCCTCGGTCCACTTGGTGCGGTCGACCACGAAGATCACCACGTCGACGTCTTTCAACGCCGCCGAAGCGGTCTTGTTCATGTAGCGGTTCAGGGCCTTCTCGCCACCCTTGTGCATACCGGGGGTGTCGACGTAGATCGCCTGCACATCGCCCTCGGTCTTGATACCGAGCATGTTGTGACGGGTGGTTTGCGGTTTGCGCGAGGTGATCGCCAGTTTCTGACCCAGGATGTGGTTCAGCAGCGTGGACTTGCCCACGTTCGGACGGCCGACGATGGCAACATAGCCACAGCGAGTTGCGTTTGTATCAGTCATTGCCATTCTCCACACCCAGGGCAATCAGTGCTGCGGCGGCCGCTACCTGTTCGGCAATACGACGGCTCACACCCTGACCTCGGCTTTTTTCATTCAGTAAGATGATTTCGCATTCGACGAAGAACGTCCGGCAATGCGGCTCACCCTGGATATCCACCACTTCGTAACGCGGCAGCTCACAACCACGGGACTGCAGGAACTCTTGCAGGCGGGTCTTTGGATCTTTGTTGGTGTCGACCAGCGTCAGGCCTTCGAACTCTCCGGCCAGCCAGGCGAGCACACGCTCGCGCGCCATTTCCATGCCGGCATCGAGGTAGATCGCACCGATCAGCGCTTCGAGGGCATCGGCCAGAATCGACTCGCGACGGAAACCGCCGCTTTTCAGCTCGCCCGAACCCAGGCGCAGGTATTCGCCCAGATCGAAACCACGGGCCAGTACGGCCAGGGTCTCACCTTTGACCAGGCGCGCGCGCAAACGCGACAACTGGCCTTCGCGGGCCAGCGGGAAACGCTCGAACAGCGCCTCGCCAGCGACGAAGTTGAGGATGGCGTCACCGAGGAATTCCAGGCGTTCGTTGTTACGCCCGGCAAAACTGCGGTGAGTCAGGGCCAGGACCATCAGTTCCTGATCCTTGAAGGTGTAGCCGAGCTGACGCTCTAGACGACTTAAGGAGACGCTCACGGTTTACCCACGCTGAGTTCGTGGCTGGATTCCACCGCCATCGCCGTGAGGCGGCGCAGGCTTGGGACAATTAACGCTGTGTTCAAAAATTACGTCCTGAATATCATTGGCTTCATGCTTTCAGTCCCCGAATGTGTCGGTTCCAAAAATGCATTCGGCGCTGTGTTCAACAGCGCCGTGTTTGATTACTTGATCAGGCCAACCCGCGAGAAATTCGGCAGGTGGCTGAGTTTGGGTTCCGGCCAGCTCATCCAGACCGCGAAGGCCTTGCCGACGATATTCTTGTCGGGAACCATGCCCAGCAGATCCTTGGGAATGCTCGGGTCATCCCAGTAGCGACTGTCGTTCGAGTTGTCGCGGTTGTCGCCCATCATGAAGTAGTGCCCGGCCGGCACGGTCCACGAATGGTCCGGCATTGCGCGGTAGCGGCTCATTTCCTTGCGGATCATGTGCTCGACCGCACCGAGTTTTTCCTTGTAAAGCTCAGCGCTGCCCAGCGTGCCCGGCTCGGAGCCGACCAGTTGTTCGGCAATCGATTGACCGTTGACGAACAGACGCTTGTCGGCGGTGTAACGAACCGTGTCGCCCGGCAAACCAACCACACGCTTGATGTAGTTGACGTTCGGATCGCTCGGGTAACGGAACACCATGACATCGCCGCGCTGCGGATCACCGACTTCGATGATTTTCTTGTCGATCACCGGCAAGCGGATCCCGTAGGAAAACTTGCTCACCAGAATGAAGTCGCCGACATCCAGGGTTGGCTTCATCGAACCGGAAGGAATCTGGAACGGTTCCACCAGGAACGAACGCAGCACCAGCACGATGAACAACACCGGGAAGAACGATTTGCCGTATTCAACCAGCAGCGGCTCTTTATTCAGTTTCTCGACCACGACCATGTCAGGCTGGCTGACGCTGCCCTGATAGGAAGCGATGGCGGCACGCCGGCGCGGGGCCAGGATCAACAGATCGAGCAACGCCAACAGGCCGCAGACGAACACGGCAATGACCAGCAACAGCGGGAAATTTAGCGACATAGGACCTAACTATCCAACCTGAGCACTGCAAGGAAGGCTTCCTGTGGAATTTCCACGTTGCCGACCTGCTTCATGCGTTTCTTACCGGCCTTTTGCTTTTCCAGCAGCTTCTTCTTACGGCTGACGTCACCACCGTAGCATTTGGCCAATACGTTCTTTCTGAGCGCCTTGACGGTTGTCCGCGCAACAATCTGCCCGCCAATGGCGGCCTGGATTGCCACGTCGAACATCTGCCGTGGAATCAGTTCTTTCATTTTCTCGGTCAGCTGACGACCTTTGTAGTGCGAGTTGTCACGGTGCACGATCAGCGCCAGGGCATCGACCTTGTCACCGTTGATCAGCACGTCCAGTTTCACCAGACTAGCCGATTGATAACGATCGAAATGGTAGTCCAGCGAAGCATAGCCGCGACTGGTGGACTTCAGACGGTCGAAGAAGTCCAGCACCACTTCGTTCATCGGCAGGTCGTAGGTCACTTGTACCTGGGAGCCGAGGAACAGCATGTCAACCTGCACACCACGTTTTTCGATGCACAGGGTAATGACGTTGCCCAGGTGCTCTTGCGGCACAAGAATATTGGCGCGCACGATCGGCTCACGCATGTCTTCGATCGAGGACAGGTCCGGGAGCTTCGACGGGTTATCGACGTAGATCGTCTCGCCGGTCTTGAGCAGCAGCTCGAAAATTACCGTCGGCGCCGTGGTGATCAGGTCCAGGTTGTACTCGCGCTCCAGGCGCTCCTGGATGATTTCCATGTGCAGCATGCCGAGGAACCCGCAACGGAAACCGAAGCCCAGGGCGTCGGAACTTTCCGGGGTGTACTGCAGGGACGAGTCATTGAGCGTGAGCTTTTGCAGGGCTTCGCGGAAATCTTCGAAGTCGTCGGAGCTGACCGGGAACAGACCGGCGTAAACCTGCGGCTGAATACGTTTGAAGCCTGGCAGTACATCAACGTCCGGCGTCGAGCTCAAGGTCAGGGTGTCGCCCACTGGCGCACCGTGAATGTCCTTGATGCTGGCGATGATGAAGCCCACTTCACCGGCCTTGAGGTCAGCGGTAGGGGTGTGCTTCGGGTTGAATACACCGACGCTGTCTACCAGGTGGATCTTGCCGGTGGACTTGACCAGGATCTTGTCGCCCTTCTTCACACGACCGTGGCGCACGCGTACCAGGGAAACAACACCCAGGTAGTTGTCGAACCAGGAGTCGATGATCAACGCTTGCAGCGGATCTTCGTAGTTGCCGGTCGGTGCAGGAATGGTGGCGACCAGGCGCTCGAGCACTTCGTCGACGCCCAGGCCGGTCTTGGCAGAGCAAGTGACCGCGTCGGTGGCATCGATGCCGATGATTTTTTCGATTTCTTCCTTGACGCGGTCCGGATCGGCCTGTGGCAGGTCGATCTTGTTCAGCACCGGCATTACTTCCAGGCCCTGCTCGATCGCCGTGTAGCAGTTGGCAACCGACTGCGCTTCAACACCTTGACCGGCATCGACCACCAGCAGCGCGCCTTCACAGGCGGCCAGCGAACGGCTCACCTCATAGGTGAAGTCAACGTGGCCGGGGGTATCAATGAAGTTCAGCTGGTAGTTGATACCGTCGCGAGCCTTGTAATACAGGGTGACGCTGTGCGCCTTGATGGTGATCCCGCGTTCACGCTCGAGGTCCATGGAATCCAGGACCTGGGCTTCCATTTCGCGCTCGGCCAAGCCGCCACACATCTGAATGAAGCGATCGGCCAGCGTCGACTTGCCATGGTCAATGTGGGCGATGATGGAGAAATTGCGGATATGACTCAAATCACTCACGGATCAACACTCAAAAAGGCTGCAGGCATAGCCCGCCGAAAAATAGCCGGGAATTGTACCTGATCCACGGCGCAAGCGTCACGTTTGCAGGTCAGACGGCACCTACAAAAACGCCCCGGTCTTGCGACAAGGGCGTTTTTGATCATCAAAGCGGTCGGAAAATGCCCGCCATCAACCAGCTCGACGCAACAGCCAGAGCCCCGCCACGGCACAAACACCCGCCGGCAGCAGCACCGAAAGCAACGGCGGGAAGCCAAACACCTGGCTCGAAGGGCCCAGCAGATCCTGAACGATGCGGAAGGTGAAGCCCACCAGCACGCCGGTGAACACTCGCTGCCCCAGGGTCACCGAACGCAGCGGACCAAAGATGAAGGAAATCGCCATCAACACCAGGGCGGCAGTCACCAGCGGCTGCAACACCTTGACCCAAAATGCCAGCCAATAGCGGCTATTGTTCAACCCCTGGTCCGCCAGGTAGTGGATATAACTCCACAGACCGCTGATCGACAATGACTCTGGCACCATAACCACTGTGCTCAGCAATTGCGGACTCAAGGCCACGCCCCAACGCTCGACGGGGGTCGACACCACTTCAGTGCTGCGCTCGTGGAACACCGTGGTCGTGACGTCCGTCAACTGCCAGTGATCCGTGTCGAACTCGGCACGCTTGGCGAAGCTCGCCGACAGCATGTGCCGTTCGCTGTCGAAACGATAGCGGGTCACGCCGTACAGGATGCCGTTGGGTTGCACCGAGTTGACGTGAATGAACTCATCGCCCTGGCGGTGCCACAAACCGTGCTTGGCGCTTTGTGCATCGCCGCTGCCCTGGGCCAGCGAGCGATTGGCCTGCGCGGCGGTTTCAGTGGGCGGAGCGACGTACTCGCCGATCAGCACGCCGGCCAGCATCAATACCAGCATCGGTTTCATGACCGCCCAGACGATCCGGCCGGTCGACACACCGGCGGCGCGCATGATCGTCAGCTCACTGTTGCTGGCCAGACTGCCCAGACCGATCAGACAACCGATCAGCGCGGCCATCGGCAGCATTTCGTACATCCGGCGCGGAGCGGTCAACAACACATAACTCAGCACATCGACCAGGGTGTAGGTATCGCTGACTTCACTCATCTCGTCGATGAAGGCAAACAGTGTCGCCAGACCAAGAATGATCCCGAGTACCGCCAGAATCGCCATCAACACGCTGCTACCAATGTAGCGATCCAGCTTAACCACGGGCCACCTCCAGCGCACTGCGGCGACTCGCCCTCTTCAATCGCAAGGGTTCCCAATAGAGCAAGCCCAGGCCAATGGCCAGGAAAATCCCGTGCACCCACCACAAGCCCAGCGCCGCGGGGATCTTGCCCTTGTCGAGGGCACCGCGGGCGGCAATCAGAATGGTCAGGTAGGCCATATAAAGAAGAATCGCCGGCAGTAATTTGAGGAACCGGCCCTGGCGCGGGTTGACCCGCGACAACGGCACCGCCATCAAGGTCACGATGAACACCAGCAACGGCAGTGACATACGCCATTGCAATTCGGCGCGCAGGCGAATGTCTTCACTGCCGACCAACTTACTGGTCGGCATCGCATCACGGTCGGTGACTTCGTCGCTGACGTCCGGTTTTGGCAGCAACACGCCGTACTCGTCGTATTTGATCGCACGGTAATCGGCCTGTCCCGGACTACCGTCATAGCGATAGCCGTTATCAAGGATCAGGTAGCGGTTGCCGTCCGGGCGAATTTCCTGACGCCCCTTTTCCGCCA
This sequence comes from Pseudomonas sp. P1_F7, assembly GCF_056405655.1. Classification (NCBI taxonomy): domain Bacteria; kingdom Pseudomonadati; phylum Pseudomonadota; class Gammaproteobacteria; order Pseudomonadales; family Pseudomonadaceae; genus Pseudomonas; species Pseudomonas sp. P1_F7. Next base: position 224,447 of record NZ_JBFUBR010000010.1, on the reverse strand, counting down.
CCAGGACAGAAATTCCGCGATCCTTGTTGTTGGAACTGATGTTCTTTTGCGAGATGAACACACCGCCCAGATTGACGCGGTCATCCGTCATACGTTCGGTATAGGTGACCCGGGTACCGTCTCGCAGGGCCTGGAAACGCCCTGGCTCCAGGGTATCGAATTCGGTCAGGGCATCCTGCTTGTTCAGCAGCAACTGAAACTGGTTGGCCCCTTGTGGCGCCAGGCTCAGGCTCAGCCACGCCACGATGAGTGCAACCAGGGTAGCCGGAAACATTGTCATGCAAACCAGCCGTTGCTGACTCATGCCGGTGGCCGACAGCACGGTCATTTCACTTTCGAGGTACAGCCGCCCGTAGGACAACAGGATCCCGAGAAACAGCCCCAGAGGCAGGATCAGCTGGAGGAAGCCCGGCAGACGAAAGCCCATGATCAGGAACAGCGACCCCGGATCCAGCAGGCCCGAGGCCGCCTGGGCGAGGTATTTGATGAAACGACCGCTCATGATGATGACCAGCAGCACGGCGCTGACGGCGCTCAAGGTCAACAGGACTTCGCGGGAGAGATAACGGAAGACGATCAAACCAGACACTCCAGGGTTGTCAGGCTAAGGCGGCCAAACAAGCAAACGTATCGGACAGCCCGCAAGGCAGAGCCGCCGAAAAAAGATGGCGCATTATCCTGTGATTGGGTGCGCCTGTCACTGCGCAATGCATTGGGGGTAGGTGTAGAAGCGAGCTTGCTCGCGATGGTCGTCAACGATTACGCGATAAGCCTGAAACCCCGAGGCGGCCTCAGGTTCTTCGCGAGCAATCGAGCGTCGACCGGCTGCTCCTACAATCGTACAACCGAGGGTTGTCAGCCGCCGGTAGCGAGGTTCAAACTGCGGCCTTTGTCGCCGGTCGATCCTGGCGCCTTTCTGTTTATAAGCAATCGACGCACATAAGGTGTCGGGCGCATGCGTGATAACCATCAATTCAGGGACCCGGACATGGAACTGGTTGTAAAAAGCGTCAACCCCGAAACGTTGAAGACCGCTACTCTCGTGGTCTCCGTCGGCGAAGGCCGCAAGCTCGGTGCAGTTGCCAGACAGCTCGACGAATTGAGCGGCGGCGCAATCAGCGCAGTGCTCAAGCGCGGCGATCTGGCTGGCAAGGTTGGCCAGAGCCTGTTGCTGCACAGCCTGCCGAACCTCAAGGCCGAGCGTGTGCTGCTGGTGGGCGTTGGCAAGGACGACGAGCTGGGTGACCGCCCGTTCCGCAAAATCATCGCCGGCATCCTCAATACCCTCAAAGGCCTGGGCGGCAGCGATGCAGTGCTGGCCCTGGATGAAGTGGTCGTCAAAGGCCGCGACAGCTATGGCAAGACCCGCCTGCTGGCCGAAACCCTGGTGGACGGCGAGTACAGCTTCGATCAGTTCAAGAGCCAGAAAGCCGACCCCCGCGCCCTGAAGAAAATCACCCTGCTGACCATCAAGGCGGCTCAGGCTGAAGTGCAACGCGCCGTGACCCACGCCACTGCCATCGCCAACGGCATGGCCTTCACCCGCAACCTGGGCAACCTGCCGCCAAACATCTGCCACCCGACCTTCCTCGGTGAACAGGCAAAAGACTTGGGTAAAGAGTTCAAGGACCTGAAAGTCGAAGTCCTCGACGAGAAGAAGATCAAGGCACTGGGCATGGGCTCGTTCTACGCCGTGGGCCAGGGCAGCGCCCAGCCTCCGCGCCTGATCGTCATGCAATACAACGGCGGCAAGAAATCCGAGAAGCCGTACGCGCTGGTCGGCAAAGGCATCACCTTCGACACTGGCGGTATCAGCCTCAAGCCGGGCGCCGGCATGGATGAAATGAAGTACGACATGGGCGGCGCCGCCAGCGTGTTCGGTACCCTGCGTGCCGTGCTGGAACTGAAGCTGCCGATCAACCTGGTGTGCATCCTGGCCTGCGCCGAAAACATGCCGAGCGGCAACGCTTCGCGCCCGGGCGACATCGTCACCACCATGAGCGGCCAGACCGTGGAAATCCTCAACACCGACGCCGAAGGCCGTCTGGTGCTGTGCGACGCCCTGACCTACTCCGAGCGCTTCAAGCCGCAAGCGGTGATCGACATCGCAACCCTGACCGGCGCCTGCGTAGTCGCCCTGGGTTCCCACACGTCAGGCCTGCTGGGCAACAACGACGAACTGATCGGCCAACTGCTGAGCGCCGGCAAGGCTGCCGACGACCGCGCCTGGCAACTGCCGCTGTTCGATGAGTACCAGGAACAGCTGGACAGCCCGTTCGCCGACATCGCCAACATTGGCGGCCCGAAAGCCGGCACCATCACCGCGGCCTGCTTCCTGTCGCGCTTCACCAAGAACCTGAACTGGGCGCACCTGGACATCGCCGGCACCGCCTGGACCAGCGGCGGCAAGGACAAGGGCGCCACTGGCCGTCCGGTTCCCCTGCTGACCCAATACCTGCTGGACCGCGCCAAAGCCTGAAACCGTTGAAAGGCGGCGTCACTTCCCGGTGACGCCGCTTGCCGCTCTGGAACCGCAATGACCAAAGTCGACTTCTATATCCTGCCCAGCGCCGATCCTTCGGCACGCCTGGACTTTGCCTGCAAGCTCACCGAGAAAGCCTGGCGCATGGGCCACCGCATCTACCTGCATTGCAGCGACGCGGCCCAGCGTGACGATCTCGATGCGCGGCTGTGGGCGTTCAAGGGCGAAAGCTTCGTGCCCCACGGCCCTGCCGACAGCGAACCTGACGGCCTGATTGTCCTGGGGTTGGGCGATGACTGCGGTCAACATCAGGATTTGCTGGTCAATCTCGACCTGAAAGTCCCGGCCTTCGCCAACAGGTTCGCCCGGGTGGCGGAAGTGGTGGTGGAAGATCCGACGATCAGAGCGGCCGCGCGGGAGAGTTTCCGTTTCTACCGCGAACAGGGCTATCCTCTGCAAGATCACCGTTTACAGCGACTCTGAGCCTTCCAATGGACACTCCAAAACCGCTGCAACAGTCCGCGCACCTGCTGGACGACCTTGAGTCGATCCGCCAATTGCTCGGCGATGACAACCTGCAACCGCCCCTGCTGACCGACACGGTCGAGGACGGTGATCAGGAACAGATTCCGATGTTGTTCGACGCTGTGAGCGAGCCTTCGCCGCCTGTCGAACCGACAACTCAAACCCCAATCGTCGAACCTGTCACCGCGGCGGCACCAACGCCTGCCGCCAGCAAGAACCCGGATGACTTGCTGCACCTGGACAACGAATTGCGCGCCGCCGCGCAGTTGATCATGCAAGACGTGATCGACGATTTCGCCCCGCACATTGAAACCGAAATCAAACGCCGCCTCAGTGCACGACTGGAGCGGTTGTTGAGCCAGTACAACGACTGAACAGCTTGCGGTAGGGGCTCTTCTGTGGGAGCGAGCTTGCTCGCTCTCACAAAAAGCTCCCCGCCACAGGTTGAATCTTCAGGTGCTGAGATAGCGCCCAATCAACGCAATCCCGCTAACCAGCACCAACCACGTCACCAGGCGCACGAACGCCTCGCGAGACAAGCGCATGGTCAACCGCCGTCCCGTCCACAGCCCCAGCGCCATGGCCGGCAACAGACAAATCGCCAGCACCAGCAATGGCAAATCGGCATACACACCGGCGATTGCAAACAGGCTCAAACGCACCACTGTACTGCAACTGATCAACGCACTCTGGGTGGCCCGTGCCGCCTCCTTGGGCAACCGGCTGTTCAAATAGATCGCATAGAGAAAGCCGCCGCTGCCAAACAAAGCGCCAAACATTCCTCCCACTGTGCCCATTGGCAGCGCCCACACCGCGGACAACTGCGTCGGCCGGGTTTTGATCCACAGGCTGTAAATCGCATAGGCGCTGATAAACACCCCCATCAACAACAGCAACAGATCGGACTTGAGGTTCAGCAGGAAAATCACGCCCAGCGTGCAACCCACTGCCATGCACGGCAGCAATCGAAGCAGCTCCGGTTTGGCGACATCGCGCCGTGAAGGCAGCAAATTGCCAAATGCCGCGACGAAATCCAGCAACACCAGCAACGGCACAATTTTCGACAGCGGCATGAACAGAATCAGAATCGGCCCAGCCACCAGCGCAGTGCCAAAACCGGCGATGCCGAACACGATGTAGGCCAGGGCGATGCCTGCACCGATTACCAGCCAGCCCAGTGGGCCGAAGGGCCATTGGTTTAATAACTCAATCACATCCATTTCCCTGTCTTCCATAAACTTGCGCCACGACTTTACCCCTGTGGGAGCGAGCTTGCTCGCGATGGCGATCTGTCTGGCACATCAATGCTGAATTTGCTGGCCCCATCGCGAGCAAGGGAATTGTGCAGGATCATGGAGATTGGTCACCGAATGCCTTTAAACTGCGCCCCATGATTAAAGATCCCTTTGCAAGACTCGGCCTGGACCGCGAAGTCCTGACCGTCAGCCAGCTCAACGGCCGCGCGCGGGTGTTGCTCGAAGACGTGTTCAGCAACATCTGGGTCGAAGGCGAAATCTCCAACCTCGCCCGCCCGGCGTCCGGCCATGTGTATTTCACCCTCAAGGACAGCGGCGCCCAGGTGCGTTGCGCGCTGTTCCGGCAGAACGCGGCACGGGTTCGCCAGGCCTTGAAAGACGGCCTGGCGGTCAAGGTGCGCGGCAAGGTCTCGCTGTTCGAGGGGCGCGGTGATTATCAGCTGATCCTCGACACCGTGGAGCCGGCCGGCGACGGCGCCTTGCGCCTGGCCTTCGATGCGCTCAAGGAAAAGCTCAGCGCCGAAGGCCTGTTCAGTGCCGAACGCAAGGTCCCGCTGCCTGCGCATCCGCAGCGCATCGGCATCATCAGTTCGCCCACCGGGGCGGTGATCCGCGACATCATCAGCGTGTTCCGCCGTCGCGCACCGCAGGTGCAATTGACCCTGATCCCTACCGCCGTACAGGGCCGCGAAGCCACAGCGCAGATTGTCCGCGCCCTGAAACTGGCGGATGCCCGCGGTTTCGACGCCCTGATCCTGGCCCGGGGCGGCGGTTCGCTGGAAGACCTCTGGTGCTTCAACGAAGAAGCCGTGGCCCGCGCAGTAGACGCTTGCGTGACGCCGATTGTCAGCGCGGTCGGCCATGAAACCGACGTGTCGATCAGCGACTTCGTGGCCGACGTGCGTGCGCCCACCCCTTCCGCGGCCGCCGAATTGCTTGCTCCGGACTCCAGCGATCTGGTGCGTCGGGTCGAAAGCCTGCACCGACGGCTGGTGATGCGCATGCGAGATCGCCTGATGCGCGACCGCCTGCGCCTGGAAGGCATTTCCCGGCGCCTGCGTCATCCCGGCGAGCGCCTGCGTCAGCAAGCGCAACGCCTGGATGACCTGGACATGCGCATGCGCCGCGCGTTCGAGCGCAGCCTCAACACCCGTCGCGAACGCCTGATCCGCACGGAAACCCGTTTGGCCGCACAACATCCGGGCCGGCAACTGGCAATGCTGCGCCAGCGCCTCGACAGCCTGGCCGAACGCCTGCCGCGCGCCATCCGCGAAGGGCTGAAGAACCGTCGCATGCAGTTGCACAGCCAGATGCAGACACTGCATGTGGTCAGCCCGTTGGCGACCCTCGGCCGTGGTTACAGCATCTTGCTGGACGAGCGCGGCAACGCGATCCGCAACGCTGCGCAAACCCATACTGGCCAGCGCCTGAAGGCCAAACTGGGCGAAGGCGAACTACAAGTGCGAGTCGAAGACAATCACCTGACGCCTGTCACCCTTTCTTTACTGGATTGATCCATGCCGCGTTTTTTTGCTCCGTTGCTGTTGCTGCTCCTGACCTTCAACGCCCACGCCGACAGCTACATCACCCGTCTGTTGAACAAACCGGTGCCGGGCGGTGTTGCGGTGGTGGACCTGGGCACATCTGCCCAGGCACCAAAAGCCACTTATCAAGGCAAACCCGTACTGGTGGTGAAGGAGCAGAACAACTGGCTGGCCATCGTCGGCGTGCCGCTGACGGTCCAGCCCGGGGCTCAATCGGTCAGCAGCGGCGGTCGTGATCTGAGTTTTACGGTTGGCGACAAGCAATACCCGGAACAGCGCATCAACCTGAAGAACACCCAACAGGTCAATCCGGACCCGGAGAATCTCAAGCGCATCGAGCGTGAACTGGCCGAGCAGATTACTGCCTACCGCACGTTCAGCCCCAACACACCGAGCAACTTGCTGCTGGACAAACCGGTGAACGGGCCGCTGTCGAGCAAGTTCGGCGTGCGACGCTTTTTCAACGGTGAAGAGCGCAACCCCCACTCAGGCCTGGACTTCGCCGTGCCGGCCGGCACACCGATCAAGACCCCGGCTGCCGGCAAGGTGATCCTGATCGGCAACTACTTCTTCAATGGCAACACGGTGTTCGTCGACCATGGCCAAGGCTTTATCAGCATGTTCTGCCACATGTCGAAAATCGACGTGAAGGTGGGGCAGCCACTGGCCCGTGGTGACGTGGTCGGCAAAGTCGGTGCGACCGGCCGCGCGACCGGACCGCACATGCCACAGGGATTGCGCTGAACCTGTGGGAGCGAGCTTGCTCGCGATGGCAATTTCATTGGCACCGAAAGTCGTCCAGCCTCGCCCCACACCAATTGCGCACCGCTCAAACCTCGCGCAAACAACAAAACAATCACTGCCAATCACAGCAATAAAATCTCGATAAACACCCGCTCACGAGTATTCCTCTCAATTTTTTTTCGACTGCTTGCCAACCTTCACCCCCGCGGTTAGGGTTGAAGGCATGAAAACCTCTCACACCCTCATTCAGCTCCGCCAGCACCGCAGCCTGTGCCTCGTCAGTGCACGACTGCCGGGCTGAATCGTGGTGCCTCGTCCCAAGCGTTACTCCAAGAACTTTTGATCCACCGGCAGGCCGCCTTTTTTCGGCCCACACAATAAGGATTTCCTGATGAGCATGCTCAAAGACCCGTCTTCGAAATACCGCGCGTTCCCGACCATCGACATCCCGGACCGCACCTGGCCATCGAAAACCATCACCGCCGCGCCGATCTGGTGCAGTTCCGACCTGCGCGACGGTAACCAGTCGCTGATCGAGCCGATGGACGCCGTCAAGAAGCTGCGCTTCTGGAAAACCCTGGTGCAGGTCGGCGTGAAGGAAATCGAAGCGTCGTTCCCGGCCGCCTCGCAAACCGACTTCGACTTCGTGCGCACCCTGATCGAAGGCAACCACATCCCGGACGACACCACCATCCAGGTGCTGACCCAGGGCCGTGAAGACCTGATCGAGCGCACCTTCGAATCCCTGCGCGGCGCGAAGAAAGCCATCGTTCACCTGTACAACGCGACCTCCCCTTCCTTCCGCCGCATTGTCTTCAACCAGGACAAGGACGGGGTCAAGGCCATCGCCGTGAACGCCGCCAAGCTGTTCGTCAAATACGCGGCCATGCAGCCGGACACCGAGTGGACCTTCGAATACTCGCCGGAAACCTTCAGCGCCACCGAAATGGAGTTCGCCAAGGAAGTCTGCGACGCGGTGATCGAAGTCTGGAACCCGACGCCCGAGCACAAGATGATCCTCAACCTGCCGGCCACGGTGGAATGCGCGACCCCGAACATCTATGCCGACCAGATCGAATGGTTCGGCCGTCACATCAACCGTCGTGACAGCGTGATCATCAGCCTGCACACCCACAACGACCGTGGCACTGGCGTTGCCGCCACCGAACTGGGCCTGATGGCCGGCGCCGACCGCGTCGAAGGCTGCCTGTTCGGCAACGGCGAACGTACCGGTAACGTCGATCTGGTGACCGTGGCCCTGAACCTCTACACCCAGGGCGTGAACCCTGAGCTGGACTTCTCCGACATCGACGGCGTGCGCAAAGTCGTCGAAGAGTGCAACCAGATCCAGGTGCACCCGCGTCACCCGTACGTTGGCGACCTGGTGCATACCGCGTTCTCCGGCTCGCACCAGGATGCGATCCGCAAGGGCTTTGCCCAGCAGAAACCGGACGAATTGTGGGAAGTGCCATACCTGCCAATCGACCCGGCCGACATCGGCCGCAGCTACGAGGCGGTCATCCGCGTCAACAGCCAGTCGGGCAAGGGTGGCATCGCCTACCTCCTGGAACAGGAATACGGCATCAGCCTGCCGCGTCGCATGCAGATCGAGTTCAGCCAGGTCGTGCAGCGTGAAACCGATCGCCTCGGCCTGGAAATGACCGCCCAGCAGATCCACGCACTGCTGCACAGCGAGTACTTGCAGGCCAACACCCCGTACGCGCTGGTCAGCCATCGCCTGCAGGAAGAAAACGGTCACAGCGCCGTCGAAGTGGAAGTGGCCAGCCAGGGCCAGGGCGAAACCAACCTGCACTGGCGCGGCAAGGGCAACGGCGCCCTGGAAGCGCTGGTGGCCGGCTTGCCGGTACCGGTGGAAATCATGGACTACAATGAGCACGCCATTGGCGCGGGCACCAATGCCAAGGCAGCGGCCTACATCGAACTGCGTGTGAATGGTGAGCGTGCGGTGCATGGTGTCGGCATCGACGAAAACATCACCACCGCCAGCTTCAAGGCCCTGTTCAGCGCACTGAACCGTTCGTTGAGCCAGCCGGAAGCGAAAGCGGCGTAACCATCGCTGAAATGCAAAAGGCCCCGGGGTGTGAACCTCGGGGCCTTTTTTGTTTGTGCGGTTTTAAGATCTTTTTGGACTCACCGAAATATCAGGTGAACTCGAAGGTATCCGCATCCAGATTCGCCGGAAACCGCTGCCGATACGCCGCCAGTTCCGCCGCATCCAGCGTCACCTTGAACACCCCGTCAGCCTCCCCCGCACTGAGCAACGTCTCACCCTGGAAATCCAGCACCTGGCTGTCACCGGTATACGCAAAACCTTTGCCATCGGTACCAATGCGGTTCACCGCCGCCACATAGCACAGGTTCTCGATCGCCCGCGCCGGTAGCAGGCGGTTCCAGTGCTGGCGCCGCGCACCTGGCCAGTTGGCGGTGTACAGCAGCAGGTCAGTGTCCTGGGCGTCACGGCTCCACACCGGGAAGCGCAGGTCGTAGCAAATCAGCGGTCGCACTCGCCAGCCCTTGAGCTCGAACTGCACCTGACGCTCGCCGGGGGTGTAGTGGTTGTGCTCACCGGCCATGCGGAACAGGTGGCGCTTGTCGTAATGCAGCACCTCGCCATCCGGGCTTGCCCACAACAAACGATTGCGATGACTGCCGTCGGCGGCCTGGACGATCACGCTGCCGGTAATCACCGCATCAAGTTTCGCCGCCTGAGCCCGCAGCCATTTGCTGGTGGGTCCGTTTTCCGCTTCCGCAAGGGTCTCGGACTCCATGGAAAAACCGGTGGTGAACATCTCCGGCAGGATGATCAGGTCGGCGCCGCGAGCCTGTTCCAGCAACGGTTCGAAATGCTCGAGGTTGGCCTGGCGGTCGTGCCAGGCCAGGGACGTCTGGATCAGCGCAACGGTCAGTTTCGGCAATGCACTCAGATCACGCATAGTTTTTCCGCTGCTTCACGCAGGGTCTCCTCACGCTTGGCAAAGCACAGCCGCACCAGCCGCTGGCCGACCGGTGGCGTCTGGTAGAACACCGAGATCGGGATACTGGCGACGCCATGCTCGCGAGTCATCCACAGGGCCATCTCGACGTCATTGAGGTCCGGGCGGATCTGCGAGTAATCGACCAACTGGAAATAGGTGCCGGTCACCCGGGTGAAACTGAAACGCGACGGCGCCAGCAGATCGCAGAACAGATCGCGCTTGGCCTGATAGAAGCCCGGCAGCTCTTCGACGTGTTCAGGATGCTCGGCCATGTAATCGGCCAAGGCATATTGCAGCGGCGTCACCCCACAAAAATTCACGTACTGGTGCACCTTACGCAATTCCGCCGTCAGGGCCGGTGGTGCAACCACATAGCCGGTTTTCCAGCCTGTGACGTGGTAGGTCTTGCCGAACGAGCTGACCACGAAGGCACGCTGATACAGCTCCTCATGGGCCAGCACGCTGACGTGGGGCACGCCGTCATACACCAGGTGCTCGTAGACTTCGTCGCTGATCACATAGATATCGCGATCACGGATCAACGCTGCCAACTGGTCGAGTTCGGCACGGCTGATCAACGCACCACTAGGGTTGTGCGGGGTGTTGAGGATGATCATCCGCGTACGCGGGCTGAGTGCCAGAGCAAGCTTCTCGAAGTCGATACTGAAGTCGTTCAGGCCCAGTTGCACATGCACGCAACGACCGCCGGCCAACTCCACCGAAGGCTCGTAGCTGTCGTATGCCGGGTCAAACACAATGACTTCGTCACCGCTGTGGATAACCGCCTGAATGGCACAGAAAATCGCCTCGGTCGCGCCGGGGGTGACCGTCACTTCAGTATCCACATCCACCTGCGCGCCATAACTGCGGGCGATCTTCACCGCGATCTGCTGACGCAACACCGGCAGCCCGGTCATTGGCGAATATTGGTTATGGCCGCTGGCGATATGCCGACCGACCGCATCGCACAGGGCCTGCGGGGCATCGAAATCGGGAAAACCCTGGGACAGATTGAGCGCGCCGGTCTGTGCCGCGAGCTGAGACATCTGAGTGAAGATAGTGATGCCGACATTCGGCAGCTTGCTGGTGATCATCGGTGGTTCCCTACTCTACACCCGGCTCTACGGCGGCGCGGGGGAGTCCGAGAATAGCCCAAACGGCAGGCATGAAAAAGGGCGCCATTGGCGCCCTCTTCTTCCCACAGGAAAAACCTGAATCAGCGCTTGTCGCGACGCTTCTTGTCGGCCTTCTTGTGGTGCGACATCAAGCGACGCTTCTTGTTGACCTGACGGTCGGTGAGCGTGTTCTTGTTGCCTTCGTACGGGTTCTCGCCACCCTTGAACTCGATGCGGATCGGCGTACCGACCAGCTTCAGCACACGGCGGTACGTGTTTTCCAGGTAACGCACGTAGGACTTCGGCACCTTCTCGATCTGGTTGCCGTGGATCACGATGATCGGCGGGTTCGCGCCACCGAGGTGGGCATAACGCAGCTTGATCCGGCGGCTGTTGACCATCGGCGGCTGGTGCTCGCTGACCGCGTCTTCGAGGATCTGGGTCAGGCGGCTCGTCGGCCAGCGGGTAACCGCGGACTTGAACGAGTTCTGTACCGACGCGTAGAGGTTGCCCACGCCAGTGCCGTGCAGTGCCGAGATAAAGTGAATATCGGCAAACTCGACGAAGAACAGACGACGCTGCAACTCGATCTTGACGAAATCGCGCTCGCTCGGCGTCATGCCGTCCCACTTGTTGATCGCGATGACCAATGCACGACCGGCCTCAAGGGCAAAGCCCAGCAGGTTGAGGTCGTGGTCCACCACGCCTTCGCGGGCGTCCATCACGAAGATCACCACGTTGGCGTCTTTGATCGCTTGCAGGGTTTTGACCACGGAGAACTTTTCGACTTCTTCGTGGATCTTGCCGCGCTTGCGCACACCGGCGGTGTCGATCAGCGTGTACTTCTCGTCGTTACGCTCGAACGGGATGTAGATACTGTCGCGGGTGGTACCGGGTTGGTCGTAGACGATTACCCGGTCTTCCCCGAGCATGCGGTTGACCAGGGTCGACTTGCCGACGTTCGGACGGCCGATGATCGCGATCTTGATCCCGTCTTTTTCGCTTGGGCCAGGAATGCGCTTGGCTTCCTCGCCTTCGGCGACGTCTTCTTCCTCGCCTTCTTCCAGCTCGTCGTCGTCTTTCGGGAAGTCACTCAGTGCGATTTCCAGCATCTGGGTGATGCCACGACCGTGAGCACCGGCGATCGGAATCGCATGACCCATGCCCAACGGAGCGAATTCGGCGCGGGCCATTTCAGGGTCGATGTTGTCGACCTTGTTGGCAACCACGTAGGAACGCTTGTTACGTTTGCGCAAATGCTCGGCGATCATCTGGTCAGCGGCGGTGAAACCGGCCTTGGCATCTACCAGGAACAGAACGACATCTGCTTCTTCGATGGCCAGCAGCGACTGCTCGGCCATCTTTTCGTCCATACCATGCTCGTCACCGGAGATACCGCCGGTGTCGATCAGAATGTAGGAACGCCCTTGCCACTTGGCCTCACCGTACTGGCGATCACGGGTCAGACCGGACAAGTCGCCGACGATGGCGTCACGAGTCCTGGTCAGGCGGTTGAACAAGGTGGACTTGCCGACGTTCGGTCGGCCCACCAGGGCGATTACGGGAACCATGCGGCTCTCCACTTCGTTATTTCAGAAAATACAAAAGCCGCTGCGAGGCAGCGGCTGGTGCTCGGGGCAGCGTGTTAAAACGCTGCAAACCCCGTAAACCGGGGCTGCCTGGGGGTTTAACCCCAAGCATAGTCGTTACTTGATGGTCAGGGCTTCCAGTTTGCCGCTGTTGCCATACACATAAATCGTGTCACCCATCACCAGCGGACGGGCACGCAGGCCGTCGCTGTCGATGCGCTCGCGGCCGACGAAACGACCGTCCACCTGACTCAGCAGGTGCAGGTAACCTTCCAGGTCACCGACTGCAACGTAGCTGGAGAACACTTCCGGAGCCGACAGTTGACGACGGGCCAGCGAGTCGTTGCTCCACAAGGCTGTGGTGGAACGCTCGTCGACGCCTTCAACGGTGCCCGAAGACAGGCTCACATAAACGGTACCGAAACCCTGGGCGACACCGGCGTAGCTGGAAGCATCACGCTGCCAGAGCTGACGGCCGCTTTGCAGGTCCAGAGCGGCAACGCGCCCCTGATAGCTGGCGACATACAGCGTCTCGCCCGACAGCAGCAAGCCACCGTCGATATCGACCACGCGCTCCAGCTCCGAACGACCTTGCGGGATCGCTACGCGCTGTTCCCACACCGGTACGCCGTTGGAGATGTTCACGGCAACCACTTTACCGGTCGACAGGCCAGCCACCGCGAGGCGGTTGGTCACGATCGGCGCACTGGTGCCACGCAGGGTCAGTACCGCAGGCGTACTGTCATAGATCCAGCGACGGTTACCGGTGGAGGCATCCAGGCCGATCAGACGATCGTCCTGGGTCTGAACCACCACAACGTCACCGTTGTTGGCTGGCGGTGCCAGTACTTCGCTGGACACGCGAGCGCGCCATTTCTCTTCACCGTTGATCGCGTCCAGGGCAACGATTTCACCCTTGAGCGTACCGATGGTGACCAGACCGTAACCTACGCCAACGGCGCCGGAGACAGGCAGTTCGAGATCTTTCTTCCATTTGACGTCGCCGGTGTTGCGGTCCATCGCCATCAACACGCCAGTGACGTCGGCGGCATAGATGGTATCGCCATCGATGGCCGGAACCAGCATGTTGTAGGTTTCGCCCTGACCGTCACCGATCGAACGACTCCACTGTTTGTGCAGAACCACTTCTTCCTTGAAGTCGACCAGTTCGGCCGGAGGCAGTTCTTTTTTGCTGTTGCTGCTGCAACCCGCGGCCAACAAGGCCAGAGCCAGCAATGCTGCATGTTTCCAACGAATCACGTCACGCATCCCCTTTGGCCAGGTCGTCCAGCTTGATTTGCAGGCCACCGACCGCCGCTTCATCCGACAGTGCCGCCTTGGCTTTTTGATACGCCGCGCTCGCCTCATCGGTACGACCCAGCTGCACCAGCAGGTCGCCCTTGAGCTCTTCGCGAGTGGCCAGGAATGCCTTGTCGGCATCGCCTTCGAGCAGCTTCAGTGCTTCATCGGCCTTGTTCTGCGCGCCGAGTACCTGGGCCAGACGCTGACGGGCGATTTCGCCCAGCGCCGGGTTGGCCGGTTTGTCGACGATGGCTTTGAGCTCGCTGGCTGCGTCGTCCAGCTTGCCGCTGTCGACCGCCACTTTGGCCACGAACAGGCTGCCGTACTGCGCGTAGGCGCTGCCGCCGAACTCGCTGTTGAGCTTGCCGGCCAGGTCCGAAACACGGGCCGCATCAGGCTTGCCGTCGGGCGTCAGCGTGGTTTCGAGCAATTGCTGATAGAGCATCGAGGCGCCTTGCGACTGATTGCTCTGATACTTGTGGAACGCCTGCCAGCCGAACACGATGACCAGCGCCAACAGGCCGCCAGTGACCAGGGGCTTACCGTTGCGTGACCACCATTCCTTCAATTCCGCCACATGTTCGTCTTCGGTACTCGACACCCCAATACTCCTTAATCGCTAATTCGGCTGTTTAGACAGCTTCAACCCTGCACGACGCAGGTGGCCAGGTGTGCAGCAAGCGCATCCCAGGCAATGCTTTGTTGTTCGCCCTGGCCACGCAGGGGTTTGAAACCTACCACTTGCTGGGCCATTTCGTCGTCACCGAGGATCAGCGCATACAGTGCGCCGCTCTTGTCGGCCTTCTTGAACTGGCTTTTGAAACTGCCGGCGCCGGCATTCACTTGCAGGCGCAGGTTGGGCAACTGATCACGAACGCGCTCAGCCAGGGTCAGGCCGGCGAGTTCGGCGGCTTCACCGAAGGCGCAGAGGTAGACGTCGACTTGACGGGAGATCTCTTGCGGGATCTGCTCCAGGGTTTCCAGCATCAGGACCAGGCGTTCGATGCCCATGGCAAAGCCAACGCCGGCGGTAGGCTTGCCGCCCATCTGCTCCACCAGGCCGTCGTAACGGCCACCGGCACACACGGTGCCCTGGGCGCCGAGCTTGTCGGTAACCCATTCGAAAACGGTCTTGCTGTAGTAATCCAGCCCGCGAACCAGCTTCGGGTTGATCACGTAAGGAATGCCGGCGGCGTCCAGGCGAGCCTTGAGCCCCTCGAAGTGCACGCGGGATTCTTCGTCGAGGTAGTCGGCCATTTTCGGCGCATCGACCAGAATCGCCTGTGTCTCGGCGTTCTTGGTGTCCAGGACCCGCAACGGGTTGGTCTTCAGGCGGCGCTGGCTGTCTTCGTCCAGCTTGTCCAGGTGTTGCGACAAGAACTCGACCAGCGCTTCACGATAACGACCACGGGATTCGCTGGTGCCCAGGCTGTTCAATTCGAGCTTGACCGCATCGCGGATGCCCAGTTCGCCCCACAGGCGCCAGGTCAGCACGATCAGCTCGGCGTCGATGTCCGGACCGTCGAGGTTGAACACTTCGACACCGATCTGGTGGAACTGGCGATAACGGCCTTTCTGCGGACGCTCGTGACGGAACATCGGGCCGATGTACCAGAGTTTCTGAACCTGGCCACCGCCGGTGATGCCGTGTTCCAGCACTGCGCGCACACAGGCCGCCGTGCCTTCAGGGCGCAGGGTCAGGGAGTCGCCGTTGCGGTCGTCGAAGGTGTACATCTCTTTTTCGACGATGTCGGTCACTTCACCGATGGAACGCTTGAACAGTTCGGTGAACTCGACGATCGGCATACGGATCTGCTTGTAACCGTAGTTATCCAGCAGGCGCGAGACGGTGCCTTCGAAATGACGCCACAGGGGAGTCTGTTCGGGCAGGATGTCGTTCATGCCACGAATGGCTTGCAGAGACTTGCTCACTTAAATTCCTTAATTCGTTCGGCTCTTTTTAGCCAGGCTTAGCCGCGCGCAATAACGGCGGCGTCAGCTTCGACCTTTTCGGCCGCTTTCTGGCGGATCAAGCGTTCAAGCTCATCCACCAGATTGTCATTCGTCAGTTTCTGCGACGGCTTGCCGTCGATGTAAATCAGGTTCGGTGTGCCGCCGGTCAAGCCGATATGGGCTTCCTTGGCTTCGCCCGGGCCGTTGACCACGCAACCGATAACCGCGACATCCAGCGGCACCAGCAAATCTTCGAGGCGCCCTTCCAGTTCGTTCATGGTCTTGACCACATCGAAGTTCTGCCGCGAGCAGCTCGGGCAGGCGATGAAGTTGATGCCACGGGAACGCAGGTGCAGGGATTTGAGAATGTCGTAGCCGACTTTCACTTCCTCGACCGGGTCGGCCGCCAACGAGATGCGGATAGTATCGCCAATTCCTTCGGCGAGCAGCATACCGAGGCCAACGGCGGATTTCACCGTGCCGGAACGCAAACCACCGGCTTCGGTGATGCCCAGGTGCAGCGGCTGGACGATTTCCTTGGCCAGCAAGCGGTAGGCTTCGACGGCCATGAACACGTCGGAGGCCTTCACGCTGACCTTGAAGTCCTGGAAGTTCAGGCGTTCAAGGTGCTCGACGTGACGCAAGGCCGACTCGACCAGAGCAGCCGGGGTCGGCTCGCCGTATTTCTTTTGCAGGTCTTTTTCCAGGGAACCGGCGTTCACGCCGATACGGATCGGGATCCCGCGGTCACGGGCGGCATCGACCACCGCGCGCACGCGGTCTTCGCGACCGATGTTGCCCGGGTTGATCCGCAGGCAATCAACACCCAGTTCGGCTACGCGCAACGCGATCCTGTAGTCGAAGTGGATGTCGGCAACCAAGGGTACTTTGACAAGCTGCTTGATCTTGCCGAAGGCTTCGGCGGCGTCCATGTCCGGTACGGAGATCCGCACGATATCGACGCCGGCCGCTTCCAGACGATTGATTTGCGCGACAGTGGCCGCGACATCGTTGGTGTCGCTGTTGGTCATGCTCTGCACAGCGATAGGTGCATCGCCGCCAACAGGCACATTACCGACCCAGATCTTGCGGGATTCGCGACGTTTGATTGGAGATTCGCCGTGCATGACTTATTGACCCAACTTCAGGCGAGCAGTCTCGCCACTGGTGAACGGAGCGACATCAACCGGCTGGCCGTTGTAGCTGACCTGAGCGCCGCGGGCAAAGCCCAGACGCACGGCAAACGGTGGTTTGCCATTGACTGCCAGGCTGTCGCCTTTGCGTTTGAGACCACTGAACAGCACCTTGCCGCTACCGTCGGTCACTTGTGTCCAGCAATCGGCGGTGAACTGCACCTGAACCTGGCCTTGACCGGCCACTGGCGCGGCTACCGCTGGAGCAGGAGCGACAGGGGCTACCGGTGCAGTCACCACAGGGGCCGGGACGGCAGGAGCTGCCGGAACCGGAGTTGCCGGCGTGGTGTGAGCGGGCGCGGCTGGTGTGGTCGGCGCTGCAGGGGCGGCTGGCGCAGTCGCCTGAGCCTGCTCTGGTGCTTCAGCCGGAGCGTCGGCCTGTGGCAGCGCGAGGGCGGTTCCACCCTCGGTCTGACCTTCCACGACAGCCTGGTCTTCCGGCTCGTCCAGCGGATGAATCTGTGTCGTACCGTCGGCGCCTTCGACTTCAACGTGCTCCGGAGCCAGGCCGATCAGGTCCTTGGTGCGCATCGAGGTCTGGTCCTGCCACCAGACAAAACCGCCACCGATCACAGCGATCAGCAATAGCAGGCTGACAATACGCAAAATGGTGTGGGAAACCCGGACCGGCTCTTCAATACGGCCCAGGCTGTGGACGTTGCTGCCCTGGGAGTCGGTGCCGGTGGATTGATCGAACTGCCGGACCAGAACGGCCTGGTCCATGCCGAGCAATTTGGCATAGGCACGAATATAACCGCGGGCAAAAGTATGCCCAGGCAGCTTGTCGAAAGCGCCGGCTTCCAGATTGCTCAGGGAAGTAGCAGTGAGGTTGAGCTTGAGGGCCACTTCGGCCAGCGACCAGCCATTGCTTTCGCGGGCCTGGCGCAAAGTCTCACCGGGGTTAACGCGATTCGCTGCTACAACTTCGGGATGCGCCGCTTTCATCATTGCTCCGACAGGTATTGCTGATATTCCGGTGTACCGGGATAGAGTCTTTTAAGTTGCAGGCCTGCACTGGCGGCCTTGTCGCGGTCGTCAAACACTTTTGCCAGCCGAACGCCGAGCAATAGACTACGTGCATTTTGTTCAGTGAGCTGGCTAAAACGGTCGTAATAGTCACGCGCGGGCACATAATGCCTGTCTTCGTAAGACAACTCAGCCATTTCCAGCAATGCGCGAGGTTGTTGGCGGTTCAGGCGCAGGGCTTTTTCCAGTTGCTGCCGGGCCAGATCGCGCTGACCGAGCATCGCAGCGGTCATGCCCAGGTTCTCGAACACCCGCGAACGCTCAGGATACAGGGTATCGGCTGCGGCTTGTTCAAAGCGCTCGTAGGCCTCCTTGTAACGTTTCTGCTCGAACAGAAAACTGCCGTAGTTATTGAGGAATCGTGCATCGGCGGGACGGGAAGACAGCGCCTTGCGGAAATGCTCATCGGCCAGTTCCGGCTCCATTTCGGCCTGGAACACCAGCCCCAGCGCCGCGTTGGCATCAGGGTCGGAGCCATCCAGTTCCAATGCTTTTTTCAACGGGACCTTGGCGCGCTCGGTCATCCCCTGCTGCAAATACCCGATACCCAACTGAACGTACGCCTCCCGCGCTTCATCACGGCCCTTGCTGGTCTTCATCGGGTTGTAGTCGCCCGAAAGCACACAGCCAGCACACAGGCTGGCCAACAGCAAAAGCAGCGCAAAGCGCAGGGACATAGAGATCCTCTCTCGGTTATTTCGCGGCGTCTTGCGCTACATCGTTTTCGGCGTTGAGTTCACGCACGGCGATATAACGTTCGCTGCGACGGGTGCGATCCAGCACCTGCCCAACCAATTGACCACAGGCCGCGTCGATGTCTTCACCACGGGTGGTGCGGACGGTGACGTTGAACCCGGCATGATGAAGCTGATCCTGGAAACGACGAATCGCGTTATTGCTCGGACGCTCATACCCGGAGTGCGGGAACGGGTTGAACGGGATCAAGTTGATCTTGCAAGGGATGTTCTTGAGCAGCTCGATCATTTCCACTGCGTGCTCAACCTTGTCGTTGATATCTTTGAGCAAGGTGTACTCGATGGTCAGCACGCGCTTTTCGCCGAGGTTCGACATGTAGCGCTGGCACGACTCGAGCAGCATCTTAAGCGGATACTTCTTGTTGATCGGCACCAATTGGTTACGCAATGCGTCATTCGGTGCGTGCAGGGACAACGCCAGGGAGACGTCGATGTGCTTGGAGAGCTCATCGATCATCGGCACCACGCCGGAGGTCGACAGGGTCACACGGCGCTTGGAAATGCCGTAGCCCAGGTCGTCCATCATCAAATGCATGGCCGCGACGACGTTGTCGAAGTTCAGCAGCGGCTCACCCATGCCCATCATCACCACGTTGGTGATGGCACGGTCGACGGTTGCCGGGACGCTGCCAAAGGATTTGTTGGCAATCCACACCTGACCGATGACTTCGGCGGCGGTGAGGTTGCTGTTGAAGCCTTGCTTGCCGGTGGAGCAGAAACTGCAATCCAGGGCACAGCCTGCCTGGGACGAAACGCACAAGGTGCCGCGTTTGCCCTGGGGAATGTACACGGTCTCGACGCAGCTACCGGACGCCACGCGCACCACCCACTTACGGGTGCCATCGCTGGAGATGTCCTCGCTGACCACTTCCGGACCACGGACCTCAGCAACAGCCTTGAGCTTTTCGCGCAAGGCCTTGCTGACGTTCGTCATGGCATCGAAATCATCGACGCCAAAGTGGTGAATCCATTTCATTACCTGACCGGCACGGAAACGCTTCTCCCCGATTGAGTCGAAGAATTTTTCCATTTCCAGCTGAGTCAGACCCAGCAGGTTAGTTTTTACAGTCGATGTAGTCATGGATTCACCTTCACTCTTAAGCCAATGCTTAGCGAGTGGTTACTTCAGTAGCTGCGAAGAAGTACGAGATTTCGCGAGCGGCAGCGGCTTCGGAGTCCGAACCGTGCACAGCGTTGGCGTCGATGGAATCAGCGAAGTCAGCGCGGATGGTGCCGGCAGCAGCTTCTTTAGGGTTGGTAGCGCCCATCAGCTCACGGTTCAGAGCGATAGCGTTTTCGCCTTCCAGAACCTGAACGACAACCGGACCGGAGATCATGAAAGCAACCAGGTCGTTGAAGAAACCACGAGCGCTGTGCTCAGCGTAGAAGCCTTCAGCTTCAGCCTTGGACAGTTGCTTCAGTTTCGAAGCTACAACGCGCAGGCCAGCTTTTTCGAAACGAGTGGTGATCTCGCCGATAACGTTTTTTGCAACAGCGTCAGGCTTGATGATGGAGAAAGTACGTTGAACAGCCATGGTGTAACTCCAGAAACGGTAATTTACGAAAAATTAAACCCGCGAATTATACGCGGGTTCTTGGGTATTGCCTAACCTGCAGCGTGGCTCAGTCGCGTTCTTCGATCCAGTGGGCCTGAATGGCCTCCAGGATCTTCTCGCCACAATGCTCAGGCATATCGTCGAAATCGGGCAATTCCATCACCCATTTACGCAGATCGACGAAGTTGACCGACATAGGGTCCACGTCGGGCTTGCTTTCAGCCAGCTGGATCGCGATCTCCAGCACATCAGTCCACTTGAGTTTCATGACAATTCCTTGAATCAGTGCGCTGCTTCGGCTGCGTGGTTGAGCGAGTACTTCGGAATTTCGACGGTCAAGTCTTCGGTACCGACCTTGGCCTGACAGCCCAGGCGCGATTGAGCTTCCAGCCCCCATGCCTTGTCAAGATAGTCCTCTTCCAGCTCGTCAGCCTCTTCCAGCGAGTCGAAACCCTCGCGGATGATGCAGTGGCAGGTGGTGCAGGCGCACACACCGCCACAGGCACTTTCCATCTCGATATGGTGCTCATGGGCCAGCTCGAGGATGGACGTACCGGTCTCAGCCTCTACAACCATGCCTTCGGGGCAGAACTTCTCGTGTGGCAGAAAAATGACCTGCGGCATCGTTATTCCTCAATCTCATTCAGGTTGCGCCCCGCCAGCGCGGCTTTCACCGTCGAGTCCAGGCGGCGGGCAGCAAAGGCGTCGGTCACTTGCGACAGACGCTTGGTCTGCTGCTCGATGGCGTAACCATCGGTACCTTTCATCAGTTCGGTCAGTTCCTGCACCTGCAGATCAATGACCAGACGCTCTTCGGCGTCGAGCAAACGCTCGCCATCAGCCTCCAGAGCGGCCTGCACCGCTTCGATCAGGCGCTGGGCGTCGACCTGCTGCTCGCGCAGTACGCGGGCAACCTTGTCGTCATTGGCGTGCTGGAACGAATCCTTGAGCATCCTGGCGATTTCGCCGTCGGTCAGGCCGTAGGACGGTTTGACCTGGATACTGGCTTCGACGCCCGAACCCAGTTCGCGGGCCGATACGCTGAGCAAACCATCGGCATCGACCTGGAAGGTCACGCGAATCTTCGCCGCGCCCGCAACCATCGCCGGAATCCCGCGCAGCTCGAAGCGTGCCAGGGAGCGGCAGTCGCTGATCAGCTCACGCTCGCCCTGCAATACGTGGATGGCCATGGCCGACTGGCCGTCTTTATAAGTAGTGAAGTCCTGGGCGCGAGCGACGGGGATGGTGGTGTTACGCGGAATCACCTTCTCCATCAGGCCACCCATGGTTTCCAGCCCCAGGGACAGCGGAATCACGTCGAGCAGCAGCAATTCGCCACCGTCGCGCTTGTTGCCGGCCAGGGTATCGGCCTGGATCGCAGCACCGATGGCTACCACTTGATCCGGGTCGATTTCAGTCAGCGGCTGGCGACCGAAGGCTTCCGCGACGGCGTCACGAACGCGAGGAACGCGAGTCGAACCACCAACCATGACCACGGCATGCACGTCTTCCAGCTCGATACCGGAATCACGCACCGCACGACGGCAGGCTTTCAGGCTGCGCGCAACCATCGGCTCGATCAGCGCATTGAAGGCTTCGCGGGTCAGTTCGGCTTTCCAGTCGCCATAGGCAACTTCAACAGCCGCAGCATCGGTCAGGGTTTCTTTCGCGGCACAGGCGGTTTGCAGCAAGTTGCGTTGCACACCCGGATCAAGGTCGGCGGACAGACCAGCGCTCTCGATGATCCAGCCAGCGATCGCGTGGTCGAAGTCATCACCGCCCAGGGCGCTGTCGCCGCCGGTAGCCAGAACTTCGAAGACACCGCCGGTCAGGCGCAGAATCGAAATATCGAAGGTACCGCCGCCCAGGTCATAAATGGCGACCAGGCCTTCGGCGTGCTGGTCCAGACCGTAAGCCACCGCCGCCGCGGTCGGCTCATTGAGCAAACGCAGCACGTTGAGGCCAGCCAGCTTGGCCGCATCCTTGGTGGCTTGACGCTGAGCGTCGTCGAAATAGGCCGGAACGGTGATCACCGCGCCCACCAGCTCACCGCCCAGGGTCGCTTCAGCGCGTTGACGCAGGACCTTGAGGATATCGGCAGAGACTTCGACCGGGCTTTTCGGGCCCTGGATCGTCTCGATGAACGGCATGTGCGACTCGCCATCGACAAAGCGGTACGGCAGTTGCTCGCCTAATTGCTTGACGTCGGACAGACCACGACCCATCAAGCGCTTGACCGACAGCACGGTGTTCAAGGGATCGGTAGCGGCAGCCAGTTTGGCGGATTCGCCCACCTCGACGCGATCGGCGTGGTAGCGCACGGCAGACGGCAGGATAACCCGCCCTTCTGCATCGGCCAGAGGCTCGGAAAGACCACTGCGCAACGCAGCGACCAGCGAATTGGTAGTGCCCAAGTCGATCCCCACAGCCAGACGACGCTGGTGCGGTTGAGGACTTTGGCCGGGTTCGGCGATCTGCAGTAGGGCCATCGTTATCAGGACTTATCTGTATATCAGGCGTGCGACCGGAGCGGCACTGGGTTAATCGTCGAGGCGCTCTTCTAACTGGCGCACTTCGTAAGTGAGCTTGTCGAGGAACTGCATGCGCCGCATCAGGCGTTCGGCCCGCTCACGTTGCGCAGCATCATTCCAGCAAGCTGCGAAGCTTTGGTTCAGTTCATCCTGGGCTGCCTTCAGGCGACGCTTGAAGACGGCAACGCCATTGAGGTCGGCGCTGTCCTGCAGGTCTTCGAGCTCTTCGCGCAACTCCATCTGTTGCAGCAGGAACTCCGGATCATGCACCGTGACCTCCAGCGGCAGCTCGCCACCATTCAAGGCGAGCAGGTAGCGCGCGCGCTTGGGCGGACTCTTGAGCGTCTGGTAGGCCTCGTTGAGGCTCGCCGATTGCTCCAGGGCCAACCGTTGTTCGCGTTCGGAAGCGTCGGCAAAGCGGTCCGGATGAACGCCGCGCGCCAGCTCGCGATAGCGCGTAGCCAGCTGATCGAGGTCCAGGTTAAAACTCGGTTGCAGCTCGAATAAAGCGAAATGACAAGGAGTACCCACGACAAGCCTCAGATGTTGAAGCTTTCGCCGCAGCCACATTCACCGCGCACGTTGGGGTTGTTGAACTTGAAGCCTTCGTTCAACCCTTCCTTGACGAAATCGAGCTCGGTGCCGTCCAGGTAGGCCAGGCTCTTCGGGTCGATGATCACTTTTTCGCCGTGACTTTCGAACACTTGGTCCTCTGCAACCACCTCGTCGACAAACTCCAGCACGTAGGCAAGGCCGGAACAGCCCGTGGTGCGAACACCCAGACGAATCCCTTCACCTTTGCCGCGCCCATCGAGGGAGCGCCGCACGTGTCGAGCAGCCGCTTCTGTCATGCTGATAGCCATCGGTGACTCCTTACTCGTCGCCAAAACTCGAAAATCAGATCAAGCCTTTCTTCTGCTTGTAATCGCGAACAGCCGCCTTGATGGCGTCTTCAGCAAGTACCGAGCAGTGAATTTTCACTGGCGGCAGGGCCAGCTCTTCAGCCAGCTGAGTGTTCTTGATGGTTTCCGCTTCGTCCAGGGTCTTGCCCTTCATCCACTCGGTGGCGAGGGAGCTGGAAGCGATAGCCGAACCGCAGCCGTAGGTTTTGAACTTGGCATCTTCGATGATGCCGGCGTCGTTGACCTTGATCTGCAGGCGCATCACGTCGCCGCACGCCGGAGCGCCGACCATGCCGGTGCCGACATCAGGATCTTCCGCGTCCATCTTGCCGACGTTGCGCGGGTTTTCGTAGTGGTCGATGACCTTTTCGCTGTAAGACATGATTCTCAATCCTCACTCATCAGGGCCGCTCTTGAGGCCCTGCAGTTACGCTGCGTTTATCGCCGCGCTGCTACAGGTCCTGTATCCGGCGGCTTCTATCGTTAGTGTGCCGCCCACTCGATCTTCGAGATATCGACGCCGTCTTTGTACATGTCCCACAGCGGCGACAAAGCGCGCAGCTTGGTAACGGCCTCGCAGACTTTCTGCGCGGCGTAGTCGATTTCTTCTTCGGTAGTGAATCGGCCGAAGGTGAAACGGATCGAACTGTGTGCCAGTTCGTCGTTGCGGCCCAGGGCGCGCAGTACGTACGAAGGCTCAAGCGATGCCGAGGTGCAGGCCGAACCGGACGATACCGCCAGATCCTTGAGCGCCATGATCAGCGACTCGCCTTCAACGTAGTTGAAGCTCAGGTTCAGGTTGTGCGGAACGCGGGCGGCCATGCTGCCGTTGACGTACAGCTCCTCCAGGTGTTCTACCTGCTTGTAGAAACGCTCGCTCAACGCCTTGATGCGTGCGTTTTCGGCAGCCATGTCTTCCTTGGCTACGCGGAAAGCTTCACCCATGCCGACGATCTGGTGGGTCGCCAGGGTGCCCGAACGCATGCCGCGCTCGTGACCGCCACCGTGCATGGTCGCTTCGATACGTACGCGCGGCTTGCGGCTTACGTACAGGGCGCCGATGCCTTTAGGACCGTAGGTCTTGTGGGCGGAGAACGACATCATGTCGACTTTCAGCTTCTGCAGGTCGATCTCGACCTTGCCGGTGGACTGAGCGGCGTCGACGTGGAACAGGATGCCCTTGGAACGGAGCAGTTCGCCGATCGCTGCGATGTCGTTGATGGTGCCGATTTCGTTGTTTACGTGCATGACCGAAACCAGGATGGTGTCGTCGCGCAGTTCGGCTTCGATCATCTCAGGGGTCACCAGGCCATCGGTACGAGGCTCGATGTAGGTCACTTCGAAACCTTCACGCTCCAGTTGGCGCATGGTGTCGAGGACAGCCTTGTGCTCAATCTTGGTGGTGATCAGGTGCTTGCCTTTGGTGGCATAGAAATGCGCCGCACCCTTGATTGCCAGGTTGTCGGATTCGGTCGCACCGGAGGTCCAGACGATTTCACGCGGATCGGCGTTGACCAGGTCAGCGACCTGACGACGGGCGTTTTCGACGGACTCTTCGGCTTTCCAGCCGAACACGTGGGAACGGGACGCCGGGTTACCGAAGTTTCCGTCGACCAGCAGGCATTCACTCATCTTTTGCGCAACACGCGGATCAACCGGGGTGGTCGCAGAGTAATCAAGGTAAATCGGCAATTTCATGGACTATCTCCTAAATCAGGCTGGCTGGCGTGCCGCTAGCTCTTCGGCTGTCATTCGACGGCGGACGCTTCAATCTTGTCCAGGCGTGGCGCCTTGCTGTTGCAACGGCGCTGATCCTGACGCTGGGCTACTTCTTGCACCTCACGGCGAGTCACAAGATCAGCCAAGCTGATACCGCTCAGAAATTCGTGAATCTGCAGACTCAGATCGCACCACAAGTGGTGAGTCAGGCAAGTGTCGCCGGAATGGCAATCACCCTGCCCTTGGCATTTGGTTGCATCGACCGATTCGTTCACCGCATCGATCACCTGGGCGACCTGGATGCCCTGCATGTCGCGGGACAATTGGTAGCCACCGCCCGGACCGCGCACGCTGGACACCAGGTTGCTGCGGCGCAGCTTGGCGAAAAGCTGTTCGAGGTAGGACAGGGAGATGCCTTGGCGCTCGGAGATATCGGCCAGGGACACGGGCCCGTGCTGCGCGTGCAATGCCAGGTCGAGCATGGCAGTCACGGCGTATCGGCCTTTTGTAGTCAGTCGCATGGACAATTACCACGGAGTTCGGAATGAGGCGAGTATGCAATTCCCGAGTATTTAAGTCAACTATTAGACCTAGTACTTTAGTCAGGTTTACCCGCAAAAGAGCGGGCGCATCATGCCGCAGGCTGCGATCTTTTGATCTTCGCCCCCAAAAGAGCAAAATCAAAGGATCGCAGCCTGCGGCAGCTCCTACAAAGGTATCAACTGGCCTGGCTCTGATCCTTGTCCTTCACACAGGCGAAGTCTTCTTCACGCAGCTCAGGCAGATCTTTCGCACAGTAATTACTGCCCAGATCCTTCAACGCCCCGCACATCCCCTCCAGACGCCCATCGACCGCCTGCAGGTGATCAAGCAGCTGACCAATGGCACGCGCCACCGGGTCAGGCATGTCTTCGCTGAGGCCGTAGGCATCGAAGCCAATCTTCTCGGCCATGGCCTTGCGCTTGGCATCCTGCTCGACATCGGATTTAACGATGATCCGCCCCGGAATACCCACCACAGTGGCGCCCGGCGGCACTTCTTTGGTCACCACCGCATTGGAACCCACCTTGGCCCCGGCACCGACAGTGAACGGGCCGAGCACCTTCGCGCCCGCCCCGACCACTACGCCATCGCCCAGCGTCGGGTGACGCTTGCCTTTATTCCAACTGGTGCCGCCAAGGGTCACGCCCTGATAAATAGTCACGTCGTCGCCAATCTCGGCAGTTTCACCGATGACGATGCCCATGCCATGGTCAATGAAGAAGCGACGCCCCACCTTGGCCCCAGGATGAATCTCGATCCCGGTCAACCAGCGACCGAAGTTCGACACCAGCCGCGCCAGCCATTTCAGGTCCGCGCGCCACAGGGTCGCCGACAAACGGTGAATCCAGATGGCGTGCATACCCGGGTAGCAAGTCAGGACTTCAAAAGCGTTACGCGCCGCCGGGTCTCGGTGGAATACGCTCTGGATATCTTCACGCAAACGCTCGAACATCATTAATCCTTCCG
This sequence comes from Pseudomonas sp. P1_F7, assembly GCF_056405655.1. Taxonomy (NCBI): domain Bacteria; kingdom Pseudomonadati; phylum Pseudomonadota; class Gammaproteobacteria; order Pseudomonadales; family Pseudomonadaceae; genus Pseudomonas; species Pseudomonas sp. P1_F7. Next base: position 197,750 of record NZ_JBFUBR010000010.1, on the reverse strand, counting down.
TTTAAGGAGCTCACCACGGGCCGCTTTCTGGGTTTCCGTGAGGATGCCACGCAAAATATTCATTTCCGCCCGGCTGACCGAGCTGCGTCCGTACAACCGGCGCAGGCGCGCCATCAAGTGCCGTGGTTTTTCCGGATCGAGGAACTCGATGGCCACCAAGGTCTGCTCCAGGTGCTCATAGAATCGTTCCAGTTCGTCCATGGTCGCCAGCTCAGCGCTTTTGACCGAAGCCACTTCTTCCTTCTCGACCTTGCTCGGCTGACCTTGGGCCGCCAGCCAGGACATACGCACTTCATAACCCAACACCTGCACCGCCGCCCCAAGGTTCAGCGAACTGAACTCAGGGTCTGATGGGATGTGCACGTGATAATGACATCGCTGCAGCTCTTCGTTGGTCAGGCCCGAGTCTTCACGACCGAACACCAGGGCGATTTGGGCCCCCTGCCCGGCTTCCTCGACCACCTTCGTACCGCATTCGCGGGGATCGAGCAGCGGCCAAGGGATGCGCCGGTCGCGAGCACTGGTGCCAAGCACCAGGTTGCAGCCGACCAAGGCATCTTCCAAGGTGGCGACGACTTGCGCGTTTTCAAGGATGTCCCCGGCACCGGAGGCACGGGCATCGGCCTCGTGATGCGGGAACACACGAGGTTCGACCAGCACCAGCCGCGACAGCCCCATATTCTTCATGGCACGCGCAGCCCCGCCGATATTGCCCGGATGGCTGGTATTGACCAGGACGACACGAATGTTTTGCAGCAAGGGAGGCGCTCTCGAACACAATAATCGGGAGCAGAATCTTACAGCGCTAGCTACCGTTAAGCCATGAAAGCGAACGTCGTCCTTCTCCTGTAGAAACTTTCTGATAGAATGCCCGGCTTTCTTTAACAACCTTAGGTGACACATCCATGCAGCCCATGCTGAATATCGCGCTGCGCGCCGCCCGCAGCGCCAGTGAATTGATCTTCCGCTCCATCGAGCGCCTGGACACCATCAAGGTCGACGAAAAAGACGCCAAGGATTACGTATCCGAGGTGGATCGTGCCGCCGAACAGAAAATCATCGACGCCCTGCGCAAGGCCTACCCGAATCACTCGATCATGGGTGAAGAGACCGGCATGCACGCCGGCACCGGCATCGAAGGCGAAGAGTACCTGTGGATCATCGATCCACTGGACGGCACCACCAACTTCCTGCGCGGCATTCCTCATTTCGCTGTCAGCATCGCCTGCAAATACCGCGGTCGCCTGGAGCACGCTGTTGTTCTGGACCCGGTTCGCCAGGAAGAATTCACCGCCAGCCGTGGTCGCGGCGCTCAACTGAACGGTCGTCGCCTGCGTGTCAGCGGTCGCACTAGCCTCGACGGCGCCCTGCTGGGTACCGGCTTCCCGTTCCGTGACGACCAGATGGACAACCTCGACAACTACCTGGGCATGTTCCGCGCCCTGGTTGGCCAGACTGCCGGCATCCGCCGCGCAGGTTCGGCGAGCCTGGACCTGGCCTACGTGGCTGCCGGCCGTTTCGACGCTTTCTGGGAGTCGGGCCTGTCCGAGTGGGACATGGCTGCAGGCGCCCTGCTGATCCAGGAAGCCGGCGGCTTGGTGAGCGACTTCACCGGCGGTCACGACTTCCTTGAGAAAGGCCACGTCGTTGCTGGTAACACCAAATGCTTCAAGGCAGTTTTGACGGCCATCCAGCCGCACCTGCCAGCCTCGCTGAAGCGCTAAGCTTCCAGCGACAGAGAAAGCACCCTTCGGGGTGCTTTTTTTATGCCTGAAAATCGCCCTTCAAAACACTACAACCCCCTGTGGGAGCGAGCTTGCTCGCGATAGCGGGGTATCAGTCACCTCATATGCTGAATGTGACACCGTCATCGCGAGCAAGCTCGCTCCCACAGAGGGTTGGCGGTGATGCATAAATCGCGGGCACAAAAAAAGCACCCCGCAGGGTGCTTCTTTTTTAATCCGGCATCAGCGGATCACTGAGCCGCCTGATTCTCAGACAGGATCAACTTGCCTTCCTTATCCACCGGAATCTGGTTGCCCGGATCACGATCCATGCGCACTTTGCCTTCCTTGCCATCCAGCGAATACCGCACGTCGTAACCTACAACCTTGTCACTGATGTCGTTAACCGTGTTACAGCGGGTCTGGGTCGTGGTGTAGGTGTCACGCTCTTGCATGCCCTCCTGCACCTTGTTACCGGCATAACCACCACCGACAGCGCCCGCGACCGTGGCGATCTTCTTGCCGGTGCCGCCACCGATCTGGTTACCCAGCAAACCACCTGCCAATGCACCGACCACCGTACCGGCGATCTGATGTTGATCTTTCACCGGCGCCTGCCGGGTGACCGCTACATCCTTGCACACTTCACGTGGAGTCTTGATTTGTGTCTTGACCGGCTCAACGGCGAGTACTTGTGCGTACTCCGGGCCGCTTTTAACCAGGCTGTAGGTGGCCACAGCACCCCCGGCAGTCACACCGACAGCACCCAGTACAGCACCAACCAGCATCGACTTGTTCACATGAACCTCCTGGACCATCACATGCGGAACATGTCCGCGCTTCTCCCTGCCTTGGAGCACAAAAAAAGGCGCGAGTTCAACTCGCGCCTTTTTGGACTACATCGCTTAAGGATTTTTCCTTCAAGGACGGTCGTCGACTTCCTTCTCGGTATTGGCCGGAGGAATCAGATCCTCGGTGCTCAGGTTCAGCCAGATCAGCACCACGTTCGCGATGTAGATCGACGAGTAAGTACCCGCCAGAACACCGATGAACAAGGCGATGGAGAAGCCGAACAGGTTGTCGCCACCGAAGAACAGCAGGGCCGCGATCGCCAGCAAGGTGGAGATCGAAGTCGCCATGGTCCGCAGCAGGGTTTGCGTGGTCGAGATGTTGATGTTCTCGATCAGGCTGGCCTTGCGCAGTACACGGAAGTTCTCACGAACCCGGTCGAATACCACGATGGTGTCGTTGAGCGAGTAACCGATGATCGCCAGTACCGCCGCCAGCACCGTCAGGTCGAAGGTGATCTGGAAGAACGAGAGGATACCGATGGTCACGATCACGTCGTGGATCAAGGACACGATCGCACCGACCGCAAACTTCCACTGAAAGCGGAAAGCCAGGTAGATCAGGATGCCGCCCAGCGCCATCAGCATGCCGAGGCCGCCCTGGTCGCGCAGCTCTTCACCCACCTGCGGGCCGACGAACTCGACGCGCTTGACCGTCGCCGGGTTCTCGCCGCCGACCTTCTGCAAGGCTTCGGCTACCTGGTGACCCAGTTGCGGGTCTTCGCCAGGCATGCGCACCAGCAGATCGGTGGTTGCACCGAAGTTCTGCACGATGGCTTCGTGATAACCCGCGGTCACCAGCTGCTCACGCACCTTGGTGACATCTGCCGGACGCTCGTAGGTCAGCTCGATGAGCGTACCGCCGGTGAAGTCCAGACCCCAGTTCATGCCCTTATGGAAGACACTGAACATTGCCAGCGCGGTAAGGAACAATGTGACGCCGAACGCAAAGTTGCGAACGCCCATGAAGTTGATTGTACGTAACATGGCAGCCCCTTAAATCCACAACTTCTTGAAGTCACGACCGCCGAAGATCAGGTTGACCATCGCGCGGGTCACCATGATGGCCGTGAACATCGAGGTAAAGATCCCGAGGGACATGGTCACTGCGAAGCCCTTGACCGGGCCGGTGCCCATGGCAAAGAGGATGCCGCCGACCAGCAAGGTGGTCAGGTTGGCGTCGAGAATCGCGGTGAATGCCCGACCGAAGCCTTCGTTGATTGCGCGCTGCACGGTCATGCCGGCGGCGATCTCTTCACGGATCCGCGAGAAGATCAGCACGTTGGCGTCGACCGCCATACCCATGGTCAACACGATACCGGCGATACCCGGCAGGGTCAGCGTTGCACCCAGCAGCGACATCAGGGCCAGCAGCATCACCATGTTCACCGCCAGAGCGACGGTGGCGATCAGGCCGAAGAAGCGGTAGATGGCCATGATGAACAGCGAGACGAACAGCATGCCCCACAGCGATGCATCGATACCCTTGGTGATGTTGTCGGCACCCAGGCTTGGGCCGATGGTGCGTTCTTCAGCGAAGTACATCGGTGCAGCCAGACCACCGGCACGCAGCAGCAGCGCCAGTTCGGACGATTCGCCCTGGCCGTTCAGGCCGGTAATGCGGAACTGCGCACCCAGCGGCGACTGGATGGTCGCCAGGCTGATGATTTTCTTCTCTTCCTTGAAGGTCTGAACCGGCACGTCTTTCTCGACGCCGTTGACCATTTGCTTGGTGTAGGTGGTAACCGGACGCTGCTCGATGAAGATCACCGCCATGCTGCGACCCACGTTCGAACGGGTCGCACGGTTCATCAGCTCGCCGCCGTGACCGTCCAGACGGATGTTCACTTCCGGCGTACCGTGCTCGCCGAAGCCAGCCTTGGCGTCGGTTACCTGGTCACCAGTGATGATCAGGCCACGCTCGATCAGCGCCGGAGGACGCTTGCCTTCGCGGAACTCGAATTCCTCGGAAGTGGCTTTCGAAGCGCCAGGCTCAGCGGCCAGACGGAACTCAAGGTTGGCCGTCTTGCCGAGGATACGCTTGGCTTCAGCGGTGTCCTGCACGCCCGGCAGCTCAACCACGATGCGGTTGGCGCCCTGACGCTGGACGATCGGTTCGGCAACACCCAGCTCGTTGACGCGGTTACGTACCGTGGTCAAGTTCTGCTTGATGGAGTATTCACGGATTTCCGCCAGCTTGGCCGGGGTCATCGCCAGACGCAGTACCGGTTGGCCATTGAGGTCGGCCGGAACAATGTCGAAATCGTTGAAATTCTTGCGGATGATCGAACGGGCCTGTTCACGGCTGTCTTCATCAGCGAAGCCCAGCTGGATGGCACCGCCCAGTTGCGGCAGGCTGCGATAGCGCAGCTTCTCTTTACGCAGCAGGCTCTTGACGTCGCCTTCGTAGACTTTCATGCGTGCATCGAGGGCTTTATCCATGTCCACTTCCAGCAGGAAGTGCACACCACCGGACAAGTCCAGACCCAGCTTCATCGGGTGCGCAGCGAGGTTGCGCAACCATTGCGGGGTGGTTTGCGCCAGGTTCAGTGCAACGACGTAGTCATCACCCAATGCCTTGCGCACGACGTCCTTGGCTGGCAGCTGGTCTTCAGCCTTGGTCAGGCGGATCAGCCCGCCCTTGCCGCCGGCAGCCAGCGTGGCAGCCTTGACGTTGATCCCGGATTCCTTGAGCGCAGCGCTCACACGATCCAGATCAGCCTGATTGACTTGCAGCGCAGTGCTTGCACCGCTGACCTGAATGGCCGGGTCATCAGGATAAAGATTGGGAGCGGAATAAATCAGACCAATCGCCAGCACCGCCAGGATCAGAATGTATTTCCACAGAGGATATTTGTTCAGCATCACGCCGCCCGTTTATGACGCGGGGCGCCTTGCGCGCCCCGTCGATTGAAGATGAAGTTGAAACTTAGATCGCTTTGAGCGTGCCTTTTGGCAGCGTGGCGGCGATGGCGCCTTTCTGGAATTTCATTTCGACGGTGTCGGAAACTTCCAGAACGACGAAATCGTCGGCCACTTTAGTGATCTTGCCGGCGATGCCGCCGGTGGTCACAACTTCGTCGCCCTTTTGCAGGCTGCTCAGCAGGTTTTTCTGCTCTTTGGCGCGCTTGGCCTGTGGACGCCAGATCATCAGGTAGAAGATGACCAGGAAACCGACCAGGAAAATCCACTCAAAGCCGCCACCCATTGGGCCCGCAGCAGGTGCAGCGGCGTCAGCCATGGCATTAGAGATAAAAAAGCTCATTTAGCACTCCAGTTGCAAATGTTGAATCTTGGGGTCAGAAAACTCAGTCCAAAGGCGGCACGGGAAGCCCGCGTTTGGCGTAGAAGGCATCGACAAAGGCGGCCAATGTACCCTGTTGAATAGCCTCGCGCAAACCAGCCATAAGCACTTGATAATGACGCAAGTTATGGATGGTATTGAGCATGCTCCCCAGCATTTCGCCGCACTTGTCCAGGTGATGCAGGTAAGCGCGGGAGAAGTTCTGGCAGGTATAGCAATCGCAGGTCGGATCGAGCGGCGAATCATCATGGCGATGGAACGCGTTACGGATCTTCAGCACGCCGGTATCAATAAACAGATGCCCGTTGCGGGCATTACGGGTTGGCATCACGCAATCGAACATGTCCACACCGCGGCGCACACCCTCAACCAAGTCTTCCGGTTTGCCAACGCCCATAAGGTAACGAGGTTTGTCAGCCGGCATCATGCCCGGCAGGTAATCCAGCACCTTGATCATTTCGTGCTTGGGCTCGCCCACCGACAGGCCGCCGATGGCCAGACCGTCGAAGCCGATCTTGTCGAGGCCTTCCAGGGAGCGCATGCGCAGGTCCTGGTGCATGCCGCCCTGAACGATGCCGAACAGCGCCGCCGTGTTCTCGCCATGGGCTTCTTTCGAACGCTTGGCCCAACGCAGGGACAATTCCATGGAAACACGGGCGACGTCTTCATCAGCCGGATACGGTGTGCATTCGTCGAAAATCATCACGATGTCGGAGCCCAGGTCACGCTGGACCTGCATCGACTCTTCCGGGCCCATGAACACCTTGGCGCCGTCGACCGGGGAAGCGAAGGTCACGCCCTCCTCCTTGATCTTGCGCATGGCGCCCAGGCTGAACACCTGGAAACCGCCGGAGTCGGTCAGGATCGGGCCTTTCCACTGCATGAAATCATGCAGGTCGCCGTGCTTCTTGATCACTTCCGTGCCTGGGCGCAGCCACAGGTGGAAGGTGTTGCCCAGAATGATTTCAGCGCCAGTCGCCTCGATATCCCGTGGCAGCATGCCCTTGACCGTGCCGTAGGTGCCCACCGGCATGAAGGCCGGGGTCTCGACGGTACCGCGCGGGAAGGTCAAACGACCACGACGAGCCTTGCCATCAGTGGCCAGCAGCTCGAAAGACATACGACAGGTGCGACTCATACTGTTTCCTCTGGGCCCGATTCTTTAGGGGCAGTCGGCGCAGGATTACGCGTGATGAACATCGCATCACCGTAGCTGAAAAAGCGGTAACCGTTCTCCACGGCGGCCTTGTAGGCGGCCATGGTTTCGGGATAACCGGCGAACGCCGAAACCAGCATCAACAGCGTGGATTCGGGCAAATGGAAGTTGGTGACCAGGGCATCGACCACATGAAACGGCCGGCCCGGGAAGATGAAAATGTCGGTGTCGCCACTGAACGGCTTGAGCACGCCATCGCGGGCGGCGCTTTCCAGGGAACGCACACTTGTAGTCCCCACCGCCACCACACGACCACCGCGCGCGCGGCAGGCGGCAACGGCATCGACCACGTCCTGGCCGACTTCCAGCCATTCGCTGTGCATGTGGTGATCTTCGAGCTTCTCCACGCGCACCGGCTGGAACGTGCCAGCGCCGACGTGCAAGGTCACGAACGCAGTCTCGACGCCCTTGGCGGCAATCGCCTCCATCAGCACCTGATCGAAATGCAGCCCCGCCGTCGGCGCCGCCACCGCGCCCAAACGCTCGGCGTAGACGGTCTGGTAACGCTCGCGGTCGGCGCCTTCATCCGGGCGGTCTATATAAGGAGGCAGCGGCATGTGCCCGACGCGGTCGAGCAGCGGCAACACCTCCTCAGTGAACCCCAGCTCGAACAACGCATCGTGCCGCGCCAGCATCTCGGCCTCGCCACCGCCGTCGATGAGGATCTTCGACCCAGGCTTCGGCGACTTGCTGGAACGCACATGGGCCAGCACGCGATGACTGTCGAGCACCCGCTCCACCAGGATTTCCAGCTTGCCGCCGGAAGCCTTCTGGCCAAACAGCCGCGCCGGAATCACCCGGGTATTGTTGAACACCATCAAGTCGCCGGGGCGCAAATGCTCCAGCAAATCAGTGAATTGACGGTGTGCCAGGGCGCCGCTGACCCCATCCAGGGTCAACAGGCGACTATTGCGCCGCTCGGCCAACGGATGGCGGGCGATCAGCGAATCAGGGAGCTCGAAGGTAAAGTCAGCAACGCGCATGATGGGGTGTCGTCTAGCAGGGCCGGGAAGTCTAGCGGAAATATCAAAAATTCTCCATGTACCTGATTGACCAGCGGTTATCTCATCTCTATACTTCGCCGCCATTGAGCCCTGATGGCGGAATTGGTAGACGCGGCGGATTCAAAATCCGTTTTCGAAAGGAGTGGGAGTTCGAGTCTCCCTCGGGGCACCAAAATTAAGAAAGGTCTTGCTTTGCAAGGCCTTTTTTTTCGTCCGCAAAAAAGCACCCACCGACACCCCGCTGATAACGCGCTAACACTCTACTGACAACGCGCTGACCTGTAGGAGCTGCCGAAGGCTGCGATCTTTTGATCCTGCTTCTCTTCTACCCTTCACCCCGCGGAACATTTCACAAGGATTCCCCCCATGGAATTGCAACTGGAAACCGTCGCCCTCTTCTCCCTCAAGCTGGCTTATGAATCGGAAGATTCAAGCCCGATTTTGCGTGACGATCTGGTGATGAGCGACTACCAGCGGGATGTGTTTGAATTGCTGGTGCGGCGGGGGGATGTTGAGGCGATTCAGGTGAAGGTGGATGAGTGTGTGGGGTTGGCGTTGGAAGCCATTGGTGGCGTGGATAAGCCGTTGGGGCGGGAGTTGCGGAGGTTGGCGGGTGAATTTGCCAATATTCAGACAATGGACCAGCTTGATGCTCCACTCATCACGCTCAAGGATTATCTGAAAGACATCCAATAAATGATGGCGGGCGACCTAAAAAGTTAGCACCCGATAAACGGACCGACATTGCTCCCCCGCCTTATCCAATAATAAATCTGCCTCCTTTTCCCGCCCCCTTTTCCCACATCCCTCATGGGCCTGCTATGGCCAAACCCGGACCCGGCTTTGCCCTAAATCCGCTCCAATGAATCGTCGGTCCAAGCCCACCGATTGCCAGATCGACCGATAAAGTATCGGGCATACATTCCCGGTGGTAGCTGGCCTTCCAGATCTAAGCTGGTGGCATTTACCCCTTTTACCAGCTGTCGACTCTCACAGACGAGCCGGTTGAACAATGCGGCTAATTGCCACTAGGCTAGTGGAGGCGATAGGATGCCCGCATCACATGGGAGCTGCTATGAACGTTCATGAAGTGTTTGGTATCCAGCCCGCATTGCGGGAGCATTCGTACGTAGATCGAGGGAATCTCGACCAAGCTTTAAAAAAGCTGCTCGAAAGAAAGCAAACCCATGTTGCCATTCGGGGCGCCTCTAAGTCGGGAAAATCCTGGTTACGGCAACGAGTATAGAAAGATACTATTGTAGTTCAATGCCGTTTTCAGTACACGATCATAGATATTTACCGGGACGCACTGGCAAGACTTGATATTAGACTTGAAGTTGAGCAGACCTCTGCCACCAAGTGGGGCGGAAAACTATCAGCGTCTGGCGAAGCCGGTTTAAGCTTTTAGCCAAAGTACAGGGAGCAGGTGAGGCGACATATGCAAATGAGCAATCGACGAAAGACAAACCGGTAGGGAAAGATGCGTCTGACCTAGAATTTGTTGCAGCGCTCATTCGAGAGTCAGGAAAAACCCTGGTAATTGAGGACTTCCACTACCTGCCTGAATCCGAGCAACGGAAATTTGCGTTCGATCTAAAAACGCTTTGGGACTATCACACATTCGTGGTTGTAGTGGGTGTTTGGATTAGCTCCAACATGTTGATTACGTTGAATTCCGACCTGTCGGACCGCATGGAAGAGCTTTCTGTAAGCTGGTCAGAAGCTGAGCTATGCCAAGTGTTAAATAAAGGCTGTAGAGCTCTCCGCCTCAGAATGAAAAGTGAGATTAGTACTCTTTTAGCTGAGATCTCGTATGGCAGCGTAGGTTTACTTCAAAAACTCGCACTCCGGTATATAGACGACGAACTGGGCATTACCGAAGCGGCAGATGAAGGTACAGAAATACTCTTAGATAATACTGGCAAGATTCAAGATGCAGCAATGCATGTCGCGGACCAACTTAATCAGCTGTATCAGACTTTTGCCCGACGCGTGAGTGAAGGTATACGAACAAGAAAAAACGCAACAGGCATTTACGCTCATGCCATAGCAGCCATCATGACTGCGGATGATAAATCTCTTACAGATGGCTACAGTGCGAAAAGTATTCACGCTGTGGCCCATGCTCGCCAGAGTCGGATCCAATTACCAAATTTAAAGTCAATTTTGATGAAATTCCCAGAACTGCAAGTTGATAGTGATGGTCGCGGCCTTGTGTTGGCCTATGACTCACAGAACGAACTCATAAGCGTAGTGGATCGTCAACTGTTGCTCTATCGCCGCTACGCTACTGTGAGATGGCCTTGGGAGGAAATTATTGCTGAAGTTGACGGAATTGCCGAAGCGTTCGAAGAGGCCTAAGTTGCAATAGATTCGGCGGCACAGAGCAGGTGAAGCGAGCCGCAGAAATCAGAAATCAACCCTAAGCAGACGTTGGCAAACGACTGCTTAGGACTGATTACCGCCCTTAACTACAGGCAACAATCGGCCAATGGTGGACGATCGACACCTGCATGATGCGCGCAAAAACAGTCATAGTTCTATCTTTGAAACCGAGGACTATTCGTAGCATAGGTGTAAAAATTGGTGAAAAACCGTTATTTGCCATGCTCTAGATATTGTTTAATCAATGAATAGATGTTGCTAGCGTCGAGCATTGCTTTAGGCTAGGCTATTAAAAAATAGATCAACGCCCTCGTACAATGATGCAGTAACTTCAGCTGTGGATTTTTGATCCGAAAAAATGGGGATGAATTTGTTTTCACCAAAAGGGATAGATTTATTTTCTGAATAATAGATCCGTCCTTTTTTTCTTAAAATCAAGCTCAAAATCACCATAAATTCGATGGAGCTTTTGGTAACCAACAGGAGTGCCCTCCGTTGTCAAAAAAATATCAAGTTTTTATCAGCTCAACATTTCAGGATCTCAGAGACCATAGAGACCAAGCAATCAAAGCAGTGCTTGACATGGGGCACATCCCAATTGGGATGGAGATGTTCAGTGCCGCAGACGAAGAACAGTGGGCAATAATATCCCGTCAAATTCAGGACAGTGACTACTATGTTTTATTGGTAGCGCATCGATATGGATCTTTGGACTCATCCGGCACCAGTTACACTGAAAAAGAATACGACTATGCAGTATCCCTAGGTGTACCGGTACTCGCCTTTGTAATTGAAGACGGTGCACCTTGGCCAAGCAACCAACACGAGCAAGACCCTCTACTAAGAACAAAGCTCACTGAATTCAAACAGAAAGTAAAATCCAAATTGATTCAATTTTGGCAATCTAAAGACGAGTTGCACGGCAAAATCTCAATTTCATTGATGAAGGCTACTACAGCCTACCCACGTACTGGGTGGGTACGAGCAGATGCGGCAACCGGACCAGAAGTCACGAGAGAATTAACGCGTCTAAGTAGCGAAAACGCCGAGCTTCGTACGGAGCTGGAAAAATTAAATCGTACACGACTGCTCCAAGAAGACGAAGTCCATGCGGCGGTCCGAATACTATCATCTAACAAGCGCTCAATTCGCGTACGAAAAACCTCTACCTGGGATAAAGGAAAGCTTCACACAACCACGCTTGCCAGCGTGTTTCAGTTTATTGGTCCAAACTTGATTGGTGAGAATTCAAAACTTGGAATAGCTCAAAACATAGCTTTGGGCTTGTCGGGAACTGGTTATTTCACCAATTACCCAGTTGGCTCCAATATCGTAGCCGGAATATTGGCCGACTTAGCTGCACTGGATCTTGTAGAGCCCTCAAAAAAGAAACATTCTGTAAGCGACAAAACCGACTACTGGTCTCTAACTCCTGCAGGCAAAAAGGTCCTTAAAAACATTCGCCGAGTGCAACTAGAAGCAGGTCTTTCGTCTGTTGTCGAACAACCAGGTAGTCCCGATGACGCAATAGAGCCACCCGTCGCGGAAGCAAACTAAAACATTGATGAGCTAAATAGAGAGCGGTAAGAAAATTGCAGAAATAGGGATTGAGCACATCACTTCGCAGTCGGTGCCTTTGAGAGTCAACTCGTCAAAGGTTGCAGGAAAAGTGTCCGCACGCTACCCTCCTTCCGTCGCTGCCAATTCAGCGACCGGGTGTGGTAACCCGAGTTATTCAAGGCGCTACAGCGCCCCAATCACGTCATCAGGCGCTTTTTTTATGCCTGCGGCGTGAGTTATGGCGGCTGTGCGTGGGACGCCCTCGGGCGTGCCGGTTTCCTTGATTCCCGGTTTACCACCCTGCGCACAGCTGTCACCCATTCGTGTGGTAACGAACGTGGCAGCTCCCCATATCAAGGAGTTGGATAATGCGCAGTATCAATCCGTTTGAAATTTGGCTCTCCCCTCTACGCAATTCCCAATCGCGTAACCCCCTCCCCCATTGCCTCTCCCTCCTCGGAGGTGGCCAATGACTGAACAACCTGAACTCAAAACCATTGGCCTGACACCTGCGATCTACTGTGCGGATCAAGCGCTGTTTCATGTCACTCGTGATGTTCCTCTCGGGGATGCGTTGGCCCTAGCTTCTGATTTTCTGTTTCTGGCCAAGGCGCTGAGCAAGGATGCGGCTTATGCCAGGGATACGGACTATCACGCCTGGGCTGCGCATTATTTGACGGCGATGGGGAAGGCGGTGGTAGATGATGTGGTGAAGGTGCTGACGCGGGATCGTATTTCTGCAACGACACCTAAGCAGCCGACGGCGAAATCCGAAGGATAGCGCCTGAGAACCGATGAGCCTCGAGTAATTCGGGGCTTACAATTACACAGCGCTCGGCGACCAAAAACACGTGACGACGCCCCTCCCTTGTAGTCAGATACGGCTATCGTTTGAATTGGCTGTGTAGAGGCATTTTGCTGGAATGGTTATGACACCAAAACGGAATCACACATGGAAGCGCTGATTAATCCGGACGTTCTGCGATGGGCGCGTGAGCGAGCATCCCTGAGCACGAGCACCCTGGCCAAAAGTCTTGGTACGCAGGAAGACAACGTGCTGGCCTGGGAGCAAGGCAAGAAAAAGCCCTCCTTCAACCAAGCCATGAATTACGCCCGACAGACGTACATCCCGTTTGGGTACCTTTACCTGTCTCAGCCACCAGTGGAAAGCCTTCCGCTGCCGGATCTCAGAACAATCAATGGAAAACGTGACCACGGATACAGTCTCGCCCTCATGGATACCATCAGGTGGGCCATGGAAAGACAAGAATGGTATCGCGACTACCTGATCAGCCAAGGCGTCACTGAAAATAGAATTGTCGGAAGGTTTTCGGTAAGCGACAGCGTGGCAGCGATCGTTGCAGACATCCGAGCGACCTTAGGAATACCCAACAAACCAAACCGCGGCGATTTTGATGACTACTTCAAGGACCTGGTAAGCAAAATTGAAACGGCGGGTATCCTTGTAATGCGTAACAGTATTGTTAACAACAATACGAGTCGGCCATTGCTTGTAGAAGAGTTCCGTGGCTTTGCAATCAGCGACAAATTAGCGCCCGTCATTTTTATCAATACAGCCGACTGCCCTGAGGCAAGACTGTTCACGTTAGCTCATGAGCTGTCTCATATATGGATAGGTCGTTCTGGCGTGTCTGACGGTGACCCTGCCAATCATAGATCTGAAGAAATCTTGTGTAATGCGGTAGCGGCAGAGCTATTAACACCCGAACGCGAATTCCTCGCATCTTGGGAGGCGGACATTGAGTGGCAAGAAAACATCCCCCCCTTAACAAAATTTTTCCATGTTAGTAGCTGGGTGATAGCCAGGCGCGCCCTGACTTTCAACCTCATAACACCATCTGAATATGGTGCGTTTATTGCCAGAAAGATCGCGGAGCACAAAGCTCGCAGCAAGAATGGCACGCCGCCATACAACAGACTGCAGACAGGGCGAGTCAGCAAAACGCTTGCTACAGCAGTGGCAAGTGAAGCATTAAGTGGAAGAATGCTTTATCGAGATGCAGCACGTCTGATTGGCGTGAAGCCGCACAAGCTATCTGACTACTCTAAAAAGGAACTTGGATTTTGAGTTATCTCCTAGATGCGAACTCCTACATACAGGCGAAAAATACTCATTACCGAATGGGCTTTTGCCCTGGTTTCTGGGACTGGTTAGACAGCGCTTATAATGCCGGAAAAATATCCAGCGTATCTCTTGTATACAAGGAGCTAGTTGATTACGGCGACGAACTATCCAGATGGGCGAAAGAAAGGCCAAACCATTTCCTATCTGTCGATGACGCTAGTACACAGACGACCTTTACGCAGATTGCTACGTATGTCATGGACCTGCCACTCCCTAAACAAACAGAAAAAATGCGCTTTCTCGACGGTGCCGACCCTTGGTTGATTGCAAAAGCAAGCGCAACTGGACAAACAATCGTGACCCACGAGGTATTGGTACCTCCGACAAGTCAGAAAATCAAAATCCCAAATATTTGCCAGCAGTTCAGTGTTCCTTATATAAGCGCATTCGACCTGCTTGACACACTTAATGCAAAACTTATTCTTGGCACCCACTCTTAGAGAAAAAGGGAATAGACGTCGTTCATCCCACTATCAATGCTACGACCCTGGCCGTCGAGACAGGTCATGGATTTTCATTCCCCTGCTGGTCAGCAGTTCAACCAATTCAGGTATGTACGCAACGGCGTATGAGAAGCTGGGGCAGTCAACTTCCATGCTCCAGAAACAAGAAGGCCCGAACGTAATGCCGGACTGAGCCAGCACCAGAGGATCGGGCGCGATTGACATCAATGCTGCCGCAGCCAAATGACCAAGTCAACGTGTACGAAATTTGGCTTTTCCTTTCACAAATTTCCAATCGCGTAACACCCTCCCCCATTGCCTCTCCATCCTCGGAGGTGGCCAATGACCGAACAACCTGAACTCAAAACCATCGGCCTAACACCGGCCATCTACTGCGCGGATCAAGCGCTGTTTCATGTCACTCGCGGCGTTCCTCTCGGCGATGCGTTATCCATGGCCTCCGATTTTCTGTTCCTGGCCAAGACACTCACTGAAGATGCCGCCTATGCCAGAGACACTGACCGTCACGCCTGGGCCGCGCATTATCTGACCTCGCTGAGCAAGGCGTTGGTGGATGATGCGGTGAAGGTGCTGACGCGGAATCGGACTTGCACACCGGCCTCCAGGCAAGCGGAGGGGGTAAAGGCTGAGGGGTAGTGATTGAAACACTGAAATAGCTTCAGATTTCAGAAGTCAGGCATGACGCTTGTGGGAACGGGCTGGGTTGCGGTGGCCGGGGTATTCAGCGGGATATGTGGATGTCTTGCGTTTTTCGCGAGCGAGCTCGCTCCTACAGTGGGTTTGCTACAACCCAATGGCTATTGGACCGACCATCCGAATAACCTCAGGATTTGTACAGCTGACTAAAATTCAGTGGGGGATCTCTTCAACGAGCCCTTACAAGGCGGGAGGTTTTACGATGAAAGTCGTAACTTCGCTGGCGTTGCTGGTAGCGGCAGGATGGATCTCCGTGGTTGGTGCAGCCCCGAAGCAAATCGTTGCCGTTCCCTTGAATGCAACTACTTACAATGCCGGGCATATCGCTCAGGCCATTCTGACCCCCTTGAGCAGTAGTGAGACGGCGCTCTCATTGTTCGTGGGCGGTGTACCCAATGGCACTGCAATTCCGGCGCACTTGTATACCTATATCTACTCGGGAAGCTGCGCCAGGCACGAGCCCAAGCCGGCCTATTCACTCAATCGCATCGTGGCTGACAACTTCAACGAGCAGGCGGGCATCCAACTCTGGAAGAGCGTGCCTATGGCTTATGACTCGCTGCGGTCCGGCGGATACGCGCTGGTGATGCGGACAAGCCCGGCCGATGGGAATCCCGATATTTTCTGTGGTGAGCTTGGTTAAGGGTTTTCCCCGCTTCCATGCATAGCGTGGGAGCGGGGGATTATCCCTCTCAGGCTGTTTGCAGTATGACGGTGCTCATTCAACGGCAGATGTTGATTGCCTTGCGTTTTTCGCGAGCAGGCTCGCTCCTACAGTGGGTTGGGTTTCAGCTTGGCTTTTTGTGGTGGCTGGGCTGGCGCCATCGCGAGCAAGCTCGCTCCCACAGGGGGCTTTGTGTGTTTAGTGGGATTGGCCCCGGGGTTTCGGGGCTTTTGATTGCTCGGGTTCGAAGTAAATGCTAGGGATTCGGTTTTGAGATTTCCAGCCTCCGAGTCCTTCCGCCGGGCTTGATCGTCACCTTCTCCACAGGCAATCCGCTGTGCATAACTCCAGCAACCGCCCCTCTGGCACGACGCCTGATGCCTCATTCTTCTAGACTCAATACAAGGTCGTAGACAGAACCAAACACGTCGCTCTGGTGCAGCCGATTCAAGGGCCGCGTGGCAATCTGGCTTTTATGCCCCTATTGAGGTGCGGCGAAGACCGTGCCGGGCGCAACAAGATGCCCGCTCAGGGTGCCCTGGCCGACGGTCTGTAGATGCCACGATACCGTGACGTGGTGTGAATGCCGCAGCCGACACTTTCGGACAACCGACAACCACCTGGTTTGTCCGTGACTGTGAGGATTGCTGAATGCCTGATGAGATGTTGCACCTGCCTGTGGTCAACAGTCTGCTGGAGCGCCATAAGGGCACCCCGGGTGCGCTGTTGCCCATTCTTCATGATATTCAGGAGCGCATCGGTTACATCCCCGATGTCGCCGTCCCCGAGATTGCCCATGCCCTCAACCTGAGCCAGGCCGAGGTTCGTGGGGTGATCAGTTTTTACCATGACTTCCGTACCGCGCCGCCTGCGCGGCATATCTTGCGTCTGTGCCGGGCCGAGTCGTGCCAGAGTCGTGGTGCTGAGCAGTTGGCCGCGCAGTTGCGCGAGCGTCTGCAACTGGACGATCACGGCAGCAGTGCCGATGGCAGCATCAGTTTGCGGCCGGTTTATTGCCTTGGTGCGTGTGCCTGTTCGCCAGCGCTGGAGCTGGATGGGCGGGTGCATGCGCGGCTCAGTGCCGAGCGTCTGGATGCTCTGCTCGACGCTTGCCGGGAGGACGCGTGATGCCGACTCTTTATCTGCCTTGTGATTCCCTTGCCCGTGCCGTGGGTGCCGATGAAGTGGCAGTGGCCCTGATCACTCAGGCCCGGGAACGCAATTTGCCGCTGGAGTTGCAGCGCACCAGTTCGCGTGGTCTGTATTGGCTGGAACCGTTGCTGGAGGTGGACAGCCCGCAAGGTCGTATCGGTTTCGGCCCGCTGACGGCGGCCGATGTACCGTCGGTGCTCGATGCACTGCAAGGCGAGCCATCCGCTCATCCGCTGGCCTTGGGCCTGGTGGAGGAGTTGCCTTATCTGAAGACTCAACAACGCCTGTTGTTCGCCCGCGCCGGCATTACCCAGCCGCTGTCGTTGGAGGATTACCGGGCCCACGGCGGCTTCGAGGGTTTGACCCAGGCCATCGCCATTGGCGGCGAGCAGACCGCGACGGCGGTGTTCGATTCCGGCCTGCGTGGCCGTGGCGGCGCGGCGTTCCCCGCCGGGATCAAGTGGCGCACGGTGCGCGGCACTCAGGCTGCGAAGAAATACATCGTATGCAACGCCGACGAAGGCGACTCCGGCACCTTTGCCGACCGCATGTTGATGGAAGGCGACCCCTTCTTGCTGATCGAAGGCATGGCGATTGCCGGCATTACCGTCGGCGCCACCTTCGGCTACATCTATGTGCGTTCGGAATATCCTGATGCCGTGGCCACGCTGCGTGCAGCGTTGAACATCGCCCGAGAAGCCGGTTACCTCGGCGCCAATGTCGCCGGCAGCGGCCAGGCCTTCGATATGGAAGTCCGTGTCGGGGCCGGGGCTTACATCTGTGGTGAAGAAACCGCGCTGCTGGACTCCCTTGAAGGCAAGCGTGGGATCGTCCGTGCCAAGCCGCCGATTCCGGCGTTGCAGGGGTTGTTCGGCCTGCCGACGCTGGTGCACAACGTACTGACTTTGGCCTCGGTGCCGCTGATTCTGGCCAAGGGCGCGCAGTTCTACCGCGATTACGGCATGGGCCGTTCCCTGGGCACCATGCCCTTCCAGCTGGCGGGCAATATTCGTCATGGCGGCTTGGTGGAACGGGCCTTTGGCCTGACCTTACGCGAACTGGTGGAAGACTACGGCGGTGGTACCGCCAGTGGTCGGCCGCTGAAAGCCGCACAGGTGGGCGGCCCGCTTGGCGCCTGGGTGCCGCCTTCGCAGTTCGACACGCCGCTGGATTACGAAGCCTTTATGGCCATCGGCGCGATGCTCGGTCACGGCGGTGTGGTGGTGGCTGACGACACCCTGGACATGGCCCGCATGGCGCGTTTCGCCATGCAGTTCTGCGCCGAGGAATCCTGTGGCAAATGCACCCCATGTCGCATCGGTTCGACCCGTGGCGTCGAGGTGATCGACCGTCTGCTGGCCGCGCCGGACCAGAACAGTCGCGATGAGCAGGTGATCATCCTCAAGGACCTGTGCGACACCCTGCAATACGGTTCGCTGTGCGCGTTGGGCGGCATGACGTCTTATCCCGTGGCCAGCGCCCTCAAGCACTTCCCCGCTGACTTCGGTCTGCAAGCCTCGGAGGCCGAACAATGATCACTCTCTTCGACCCGAAAACCGATATCGACCTTGGTACTCCGGCCCGCGACAGCCAGGTGCAAGTCACCCTGAACATCGATGGCCGCAGCATCAGCGTGCCCGAAGGCACCTCGGTGATGCGCGCCGCTGCGTTGCTGGGCACCACCATTCCCAAACTCTGTGCCACCGACAGCCTGGAAGCCTTCGGCTCCTGCCGCATGTGCCTGGTGGAGATCGACGGCATGCGCGGTTATCCGGCGTCCTGCACCACGCCGGTCAGCGAAGGCATGAGCGTGCACACTCAGACGCCTAAGCTCGCGACCCTGCGGCGCAACGTCATGGAGCTGTACATCTCCGATCACCCGCTGGACTGCCTGACCTGCTCGGCCAACGGCAACTGCGAGCTGCAAACCGTGGCCGGTCAGGTCGGCCTGCGGGAAGTGCGCTACGGCTATGAAGGCGAGAACCATCTGGAGGACGTGAAAGACACCTCCAACCCCTACTTCGATTACGACCCGAGCAAGTGCATCGTCTGCAATCGCTGCGTGCGCGCCTGTGAAGAAACCCAGGGCACCTTTGCCCTGACCATTACCGGGCGCGGTTTTGAATCCCGGGTGGCCGCCGCCGGTGGCGAGAACTTCCTCGATTCGGAATGTGTGTCCTGCGGCGCCTGTGTGCAAGCCTGCCCCACCGCGACCCTGATGGAAAAAAGCGTGGTCGAACTGGGTCAGCCCGAACGCAGCGTGATCACCACTTGCGCCTATTGCGGCGTGGGCTGCTCGTTCCGCGCCGAGATGAAAGGCGACCAACTGGTACGCATGGTTCCGGACAAGAACGGCCAGGCCAACCACGGCCACTCCTGCGTCAAGGGGCGCTTTGCCTGGGGCTATGCCACCCACCCGGATCGCATCACCAAACCGATGATCCGCAAAAACATCAGCGACCCGTGGCAGGAAGTCAGCTGGGATGAAGCGGTGACCTACGCCGCCAGTGAATTCCGCCGACTGCAGCAAAAATATGGTCGCGATTCCATTGGTGGCATCACCTCCAGCCGCTGCACCAACGAAGAAACCTACCTGGTGCAAAAACTGGTGCGTGCCGCCTTCGGCAACAACAACGTCGACACCTGTGCGCGGGTCTGCCACTCGCCCACCGGCTATGGCCTGAAGCAAACGTTGGGCGAGTCCGCCGGCACCCAGAGTTTCGACTCGGTGATGCAGGCCGACGTGATCCTGGTGATGGGCGCCAACCCCAGCGACGCCCACCCGGTGTTCGCCTCCCAACTCAAACGCCGCCTGCGTGAAGGCGCGCGGCTGATCGTCATCGACCCGCGTCGCATCGATCTGGTGGATACGGTGCATGCCCGCGCCGAGTATCACCTGGCCCTGCGCCCCGGTACCAACGTCGCCATGCTCAACGCACTGGCCCACGTCATCGTGACTGAAGGACTGCTCAAACAAGACTTTATCGACGCCCGTTGTGAGCCTGGCGATTTCGCCCAGTGGAGCGAGTTCGTCAGCCGTGCGGATAACTCGCCGGAAGTCCTTGGCCCTGTCTGCGGTGTACCCGCTGCCGACATCCGTGCCGCTGCGCGCCTGTATGCCACCGGTGGCAATGCGGCGATCTACTACGGTTTGGGCGTCACCGAACACAGTCAGGGCAGTACTTCGGTGATGGGCATCGCCAACCTGGCCATGGCCACCGGCAACATCGGCCGCGAAGGCGTGGGCGTGAACCCGCTGCGCGGGCAGAACAACGTCCAGGGCTCCTGCGACATGGGTTCCTTCCCCCATGAGCTGCCCGGCTACCGGCACGTCTCCAACGAGGTGGTACGAGCGCAGTTCGAACAGGCCTGGAACGTCACCCTGCAACCCGACCCGGGCCTGCGTATCCCCAACATGTTCGAGGCAGCCTTGGGCGGCAGCTTCAAGGGCCTGTATTGCCAGGGCGAAGACATCGCCCAGAGCGACCCCAATACCCAGCACGTCACCGCGGCTCTGTCGGCCATGGAATGCATAGTGGTGCAGGACATTTTCCTCAACGAAACCGCCAAGTTCGCCCACGTGTTCCTGCCCGGCTGCTCGTTCCTGGAAAAAGACGGCACCTTCACCAACGCTGAGCGACGCATCTCCCGGGTGCGCAAGGTCATGGACCCGCTGGGCGGCAAGGCCGACTGGGAAGGCACGGTGGCCCTGGCCAATGCCTTGGGCTACCCGATGAATTACCAACATCCGTCGCAAATCATGGATGAGATCGCCAGCCTGACGCCGACTTTCACCAACGTCAGCTACGCCGAACTGGACCGCCACGGCAGCCTGCAATGGCCGTGCAACGCCGAGGCACCGGACGGCACACCGACCATGCACATCGAAGAATTCGTGCGTGGCAAGGGGCGCTTCATGCTCACTGGCTACGTGCCCACCGAGGAAAAGGTCAACAGTCGCTATCCGCTGCTGCTGACCACCGGGCGCATCCTCAGCCAGTACAACGTCGGCGCCCAGACCCGGCGTACCGATAACGTCGCCTGGCATGACGAAGACCGCCTGGAAATCCACCCGAGCGACGCCGAGAGCCGTGGCATAAACGAAGGTGACTGGGTCGGCATCGGCAGCCGCGCCGGCCAGACCGTACTGCGTGCGCGGATCACCGAACGGGTCGCCCCGGGCGTGGTGTACACCACCTTCCACTTCCCGGAATCGGGGGCCAACGTCATCACTACCGACAACTCCGACTGGGCCACCAACTGTCCGGAGTACAAGGTCACCGCCGTGGAAGTCAGCCGCGTTTATCACCCTTCGGAGTGGCAGAAGCGCTTCCAGGAGTTCAGCGAGGAACAGCAACGTTTGCTCGATGAACGTCGTCAGGGCCGGGGCGCGAAAGCGGAGGTACGTCGATGAGCACGGACAACCTGATCAAGATGGCCAACCAGATCGCCCAGTACTTTGCCAGCCAGCCGGACCAGCAACAGGCGGTGCTCAGCGTGCGCAATCATATGCAGATGTACTGGGCGCCGAGCATGCGCAAGGAATTGCTGGCCTGGCAGACGGAGCACCAGGGGGCGGATTTGCACCCGCTGGTGCAGGCGGCGGTGACTGGGGCGGGTTGGGAGGCTTAGCCTGCTGGCTGCAAAAAACTGTGGGAGCGAGCTTGCTCGCGATGAGGGCTTAACATTCAGCATTTTTGCTGGCTGATACACCGCCATCGCGAGCAAGCTCGCTCCCACAGGGTTCGTGTCGTATACGAGTGTTGTAATCGACGCATAAACCTGTGGGAGCGGGCTTGCCCGCGATGGGGCCGGCACATTCAACATCAAGCTGACTGAGCTGACGCCATCGCGAGCAAGCTCGCTCCTACAGTGTTATTCCTCCCCCTTCCTCGTCGCCGTCACGGTCACTTCAATTGCCCGGACACTGATCGCCGCGAATGTCGCCGTCATCAATACGCCGTTGAAACCCAGCAGGATCGCCAGCACTCGCGAGACACCCAGTTTGGGCACCAGTTCTCCATAGCCGATGGTCAGGCCCGTCACGAAGGCGAAGTAGACACCGTCATCAGGGCTCCAGCCTTCCAGTTGGGCGATGATGAGGCCGATAGCAATGATCACTAAAAGCAGTATCGAGAAAATCGGCCACACCACTTTGAAATAGAACCAGACGGCTTTGTAGAACTCTTTGCGGACGTTTGATGCACGAGCGAGGTTCATGGCATGGGCTTCCTGGGGCTTGACTGACCGGCAGTTGAATGCGCGGCGGTTCA
The DNA here is from genome assembly GCF_056405655.1 of Pseudomonas sp. P1_F7. NCBI lineage: Bacteria > Pseudomonadati > Pseudomonadota > Gammaproteobacteria > Pseudomonadales > Pseudomonadaceae > Pseudomonas > Pseudomonas sp. P1_F7. The sequence goes on along the minus strand of NZ_JBFUBR010000010.1, from coordinate 175,314 downwards.
ATACCCCGTTCAGCTTGGCACAAGCGCTGAAAACTGCGACCGACGGGGCGTTATCTCTGGCGAGGACTATGACAAAGATGACGCCCCGCAAACTATCCAGAAACCGCCTGGCACCGATGGATTTATGTAGGAGCGAGCTTGCTCGCGATGGTCGTTAACGATAACGCTGAAAACCTGATAGCCCACGGCGCTCTCGAGTCCATCGCGAGCAAGCTCGCTCCTACAATTAAGTTGCGACCATCGGGGACGGTGACAGGTTTATCCCTCAGTTCGTTTCAGTTTCCCGGATCAGCTTCTTGTTGATCTTGCCGACGCTGGTCTTGGGGATTTCGGTCACGAACTTGAACTGCTTGGGGATCGCCCATTTGTTGATGCGCCCGCCATCGACGAAGGCTTGCAGATGAACCTCCAGAATCTTGCGGTCGAGGTATTGCCCTGGCTCGCAGACGACCATGGCCATCGGGCGTTCGCCCCACTGTTCATCGACGATGCCCACGACGGCGACGGACATCACGCCCGGGTGTTCGCTGATCAGGCTTTCCAGCTCCAGAGAGCTGATCCACTCGCCGCCGGTCTTGATCACGTCCTTGATGCGGTCCTTGATTTCCACGCCGCCCAATGGGTCGATCGAGGCCATGTCGCCGGTGTGCAGCCAGCCGTTGTGCCACAGCTCCGCGCCTTTGTCCGGGGCTTTCAGATAGCCCTGGGTCAGCCACGGCGCGCGCACCACGATCTCGCCCAGGGACTCTCCATCATGGGCCACGTCATTGCCCTCGGCGTCGATGATCTTCAGGTCGACCATCGGTACCGGCGTGCCGGTCTTGATGCGCGTCGGCAGTTGGGCCTCGGCGGACAGTTGGCGGTCTTCATCGCGCAGGTAGGTCAGGCACAGCAACGGGCAGGTCTCGGACATGCCGTAGCCGGCGTGCACCACCATGCCTTTGGCGTTGGCTTCGCTGGCCACGCCCAGGGTCAGCGCGCTGCCGCCCAGGAGCATTTTCCAGCCGTCGAAACGGGTCGCCTTGCCTTCTTCGCAGTTGAGGATCATCTGCAAAATGGTCGGCACACAGTGGGAGAAGGTCACCTTCTCTTCGCGGTACAGCTTGACCAGGCTGTTGGGCTCGTAGCGGCCGGGATAGACCTGCTTGATGCCCATCAGGGTCGCGACATACGGCACGCCCCAGGCGTGCACATGGAACATCGGCGTGATCGGCATGTACACATCGTCGGAACGCAGCAGCGGTTGGCCCTGATAGACGCCCAGGGTGCCGACGGCATTCAGGGTGTGCAGCACCAGTTGCCGGTGGCTGAAGTACACGCCTTTCGGGTCGCCGGTGGTGCCGGTGGTGTAGAACAGCGTGGCGACCGAGTTCTCGTCGAAATCGGGGAAGTCGTACTGGTCCGGGGCCAGGGACAGCAGGTGTTCGTATTCGCCCAGCACCGGCAGCGAGGTGGTGGTCGCCTCGTCATCGGTGAGCTGCAGGTAGCCTTTAACGGTTTCCAGACGACCGTGGATCTGCTCGACCAGGGGCAGGAAATCATCATGCACCAGCACCAGGTCATCCTCGGCGTGGTTCATGGTGAACAGCACCTGCTCCGGCGACAGGCGAATGTTCACGGTGTGCAGCACCGCGCCGATCATCGGCACGGCGAAGAAGCATTCCAGGTAACGGTGGCTGTCCCAATCGAGCAGGGCCACGGTGTCACCGGCCTTGACCCCGGCCGCCGTCAGCGCATTGGCCAGGCGGCGAATACGCTTGTTGAGGGTCTGGTAGCTGTAGCGCAGCTTGTCGGCGTAGACGATTTCCCGGCCCGGCTGGTAGCGCACGCCGGACAGCAGCAGTTGCTTGATCAGCAAGGGATAGGCATAAGCGCCGTCGGCGGGAGGAATTATTTTTGTCGCCATCATGTTTAAGGTTCCTTGTCCTTTCGATCAGAACTGATCGGCTTGCAGCTCGTAGAGGCAGTCGCTGCCGGCCTTGGCCGATGCGCTCAACGAGTGGATACGCGGCAGCAACCGGGCGAAGTAGAAACGCGCGGTGGCCAGTTTGCTGGTGTAGAAATCGTCTTCGGCATCGCCGCTCATCACGGCCTTGGCCATGCGTGCCCACATGTAGGCGTACGCGGTGTAGCCGAACACGTGCAGGTACTCGACCGAGGCCGCGCCGATTTCGTTCGGGTTGTTTTGTGCCCGGTCCAGCAGCCATGCGGTCAGCTCGTCGAGAGTGTCCACCGCGGCATTCAGCGGCTTGGTGAACTCGTCGAGGTTGGCACTGGCGTTAGCGGTGAAGTTGCGGATTTCCGAAGCGAACAAACGGTAGAGCGCCCCGCCGCTGCCGACGATCTTGCGTCCGGCCAGGTCCAGCGACTGGATGCCATTGGTGCCTTCGTAGATCTGGGTGATGCGCACATCGCGCACCAGTTGCTCCTGGCCCCACTCACGGATGTAGCCGTGGCCGCCGAAGACCTGCTGGCCGTGGATGGTGGTTTCCAGGCCCATGTCGGTGAGGAAGGCCTTGGCCACCGGGGTCAGCAGCGATACCAGATCCTGCGCGCGCTGGCGTGTCGGTGCGTCTTCGCTGTACTTGGCGATGTCCAGTTGCAGGGCCACGTAGCTGGAGAACGCACGGCCGCCTTCGTTCAAGGCTTTCATGGTCAGCAGCATGCGGCGCACGTCCGGGTGCACGATGATCGGGTCGGCCGCTTTGTCCTTGTGCTGCGCGCCGGTCGGTGCGCGGCTTTGCAGGCGGTCACGGGCGTAGGCGACGGCGTTCTGGTACGAACGCTCGCCTTGGGCCAGGCCCTGGATGCCCACGCCCAGACGCTCGTAGTTCATCATGGTGAACATGGCCGCCAGGCCTTTGTTCGGTGCGTCGACGATCCAGCCGGTGGCGCCGTCGAAGTTCATCACGCAAGTGGCGGAGGCCTTGATGCCCATCTTGTGTTCGATGGAGCCGCAGGACAGCGCGTTGTTTTCACCCAGCGATCCGTCGGCGTTGACCAGCACTTTCGGCACCAGGAACAGCGAGATGCCTTTCGGCCCGGCCGGTGCATCCGGCAGACGCGCCAGCACCAGATGGATGATGTTTTCGGTGAGGTCGTGCTCGCCACCGGTGATGAAAATCTTGCTGCCGCTGACCTTGTAACTGCCATCGGCCTGGGGTTCGGCCTTGGTGCGGATCAGGCCCAGGTCGGTACCGGAATGGGCTTCGGTCAGGCACATCGAACCGGTCCAGATGCCGGCGTACATGTTCGGCAAATAGGTGGCTTTCAGTTCTTCGCTGGCGTGGGCCTTGATCGACAGGCAGGCGCCGGCGGTCAGCATCGGGTACAGGCCGAACGACAGGCTGGCCGAGTTGACCATCTCTTCGACCTGGGCCGAAATGGCCTTGGGCATGCCCATGCCGCCGTACTGCGGATCACCGCCGACACCCACCCAACCGCCTTCGGCGAAGGCTTGATAGGCCTGGGCAAAACCGTCCGGGGCGGTGACCGCGCCGTCGTTCCAGGTGCAGCCCTGTTCGTCGCTGACGCGGTTCAGTGGCGCGATCACTTCGCCGCTGATCTTGCCGGCCTCTTCGAGGATGGCGGCGGCGGTCTCTTCATCGATCACGTCGGCCAGGCCGGGCAATTGCGTCCAGAGCCGGGACACCTGGAAAACCTCGTTGAGTACGAAGCGCATGTCGCGCAGGGGAGCTTTGTAATCAGACATCTTGGCTTACTCGGAAGTGGTCACGGCATGCGGCATGCCGGGACGTTCAGTGGATTCAGCGTTTTCGGTTGCCGCGACAGAACCGGGCTGAGGGGCCCGTTCGCGCAGCAGGAACCAGGACAGGGCCGGAATCAGGATCAGCGCGCCGAGCATGTTCCACAGGAACATGAAGGTCAGCAGGATGCCCATGTCGGCCTGGAACTTGATCGGCGACCAGACCCAGCACACCACGCCCGCAGCGAGGGTGATGCCAACCAGCCCGACCACTCTGCCTGTGAAGGACACGGCGTTGCGATAGGCCTCGGACAGCGGCAGGCCCTGGCGCTGGAAGTGCAGTTGCACGCTGAGCAGGTACAAGGCGTAGTCCACGCCGATGCCCACGCCGAGGGCGATCACCGGCAAGGTCGCGACCTTCACGCCGATGCCCATGGCCACCATCAAGGCTTCGCAGAGGATCGAAGTCAGCACCAGCGGCAACAGCGCCACCAGCGTGGCGCGCCAGCTGCGGAAGGTGATCAGGCAGAACAGCGTCACCGCCGCATACACATACAGCAGCATGGTGCGGTTGGCTTCGCGGACCACGATGTTGGTTGCGGCTTCAATACCGGCAGTACCGGCGGCGAGCAGGAACTGGCGATCTTCGGTGCTGTTTTCCTTGGCGAACTTGTCGGCAATCGCCACCACCGCGTCCAGGGTTTCGGCCTTGTGATCCTTGAGGAAAGTAATCACCGGCATCAGCGAACAGTCGGTGTTGAACAGCTCCGGGGAGTTGACCGAGGCTTGCTGAGCGGCGTAGTTGAGCACGTCCTGGTTGCGCTGGATGCTGTTGAGCTTGGGGTTGCCTTCATAAGTACCGGCAGTGATCTGGCGTACCGCGTTGACCAAGGATGCGGTCGCCTGCACGCCCGGATACTGTTGCAGCTCCCAGGCCAGGCGGTCGGCGAGGACCAGGGTCTTGTAGTTCAGGCAGCCTTCCGGCGCGGTCTTGATCATCACCGCGAACAGGTCGCTGGACAGCGCGTAATGCTGGGTGATGTAGGCGTTGTCGCGGTTGTAGCGCGAGTCGGCGCGCAACTCCGGCGCCCCGCTGTCGAGGTCGCCGATCTTCAGGTTCAGGCTGACCATGTAACCGCCGATGCCCATCAACACCGCGACCACCACCGCGCCGGTGGCCCACTTACGCGTGGTGAAGCGATCGAGCGCGTCCCACAGTTTGCCGAAGCCTTTGTGTTTCTCTGCGCGGTTGTCGATTTTCAGCGCACGCTCGGCGGCTTTCGCGCCGACACCGACATAGGACAGCGCCACCGGCATCAGCAACAGCGAGGTGAAGATCAGCACCGCGACACCAATACTGGCGGTGATCGCCAGATCCTGGATCACCGGGATGTCGATCAGCATCAGCACCGCAAAGCCCACGGCGTCGGCCAGCAGCGCGGTGACGCCGGCGATGAACAGACGGCGGAAGGTGTAGCGCGCAGCGATCAGCTTGTGGGTGCCACGGGCGATGTCCTGCATGATGCCGTTCATCTTCTGCGCGGCGTGGGACACGCCGATGGCGAAGATCAAGAACGGCACCAGCACCGAGTACGGATCGATAGCGTAGCCGAGCCAGGCGACGATACCCAGTTGCCAGACCACCGCGATCAGCGAGCAGCCGACCACCAGCAGGGTGCTGCGCACGCAACGGGTGTAGCCGTAGATGATGATCAGCGAAGTGACCACGGCCAGGCCGAAGAACATCATCACCTGGATCAGGCCGTCGATCAGGTCGCCCATCAGTTTGGCGAAGCCGATCACCCGCACCTTGTAATGACCGGTGCCTTCGACTCCGGATTTACGCGCAGCGCTGTCGCCGGCGTATTCGATCTTGTCGCGCAACTGCTCTTCGAGCATCTGCGAGAACGCGTGGTAGTTGATGCGTTGACCACCGGCGGCGGCTTTGTCCATCAGCGGCACGATCAGCATGGTCGACTTGAAGTCGCTGGCCACCAGGCTGCCCACCAGACCGGCGCGGGAGATGTTCTGGCGCAACTGTTCAATGTCGGAGGGCGAGCCCTGATAACTGTCGGGCATCACCGGGCCACCCTGGAAACCGTCCTCGGTGACTTCGGTCCAGCGCACCGCCGGGCTCCACAGCGACTTCATCCACGCGCGGTCAACGCCTTCGGTGAGGAACAGTTGGTCGTTGACCTGCTTGAGTACGTCGAGGTATTGCGGATCGAAAATATCGCCCTGGGTGTTCTCGACCACGACGCGCACCGAGTTGCCCAGGCCGCGCAGCGACTGGCGGTTTTCCAGGAAGTTCTGGATGTACGGCTGGCTCTGCGGAATCATTTTTTCGAAGCTTGGGCGCAACTCCAGGCGAGTCACGGCCATGAAGCCCAGCACCACGGTGGCGAGCGCCATCAGCAGCATGAACAGCGGGCGGAAGTTGAACACCAGCCGTTCGAGCAGGTTGCCGGAGCGCTGGTCGAAATCACGCAGATCGCGGATCACCGGCATGGCGTCTTGTTTGATATTGCCCATGTCTGGGTTCTCGCTCTCAGGGTTCTAGGGCTGGATCGGCGGACAGCGTCCGGGCACCACGGCTGCCGGCCAGCACCAAGGCGCCATCGGCGGACTGGGTGGCGCCGGCGACCGGGGTCGGTGCCGGTTGCCGCACCAGATGCAACTGCGCGCCCGTCCCTTGGCTGACCAGCATCTGCCCGCCCTGGGTGAACAAGCGATAGTTGCCATGGGCATCGATCAGGCCGGCGGTGATGCTGACGTGCAGGCCGGTGTCCAGCGCAGTCCAGCTCTGGCCGCCATCGGTGCTGCGCAGCACATTGCCGCGCAAGCCGTAGACCAGCACTTCGCCGGGCTTGCCGAGCACGCCGAAAAAGCTGCCTTGATAAGGCGTCGGCACGGAGGCGAAGCGTTGGGCGCGGTCATCCCACTTGAGCAACAGGCCTTGCTCGCCAGCGATGTACAGACTGTCGCCGGTAGAGGCGATGGCGTTGAGGTGGAAACCCTGGGGGTTGTCGGTGCGGTCCTGGAATGGTGTCCAGGTCAGACCACCATCGTCGGTGCGCAGGATCAGGTTGAATACCCCGACCACATAGCCGGTTTTGTCGTTGGCGAACCAGACGTCGAGCAGCGGTTTGTCCGCGCCCTGATCGACTAGCTTCTGGCCCTCGGTGACCAGCAGCGGCCATTGCTCATTGCCCGGTTCGGCGCTGGCCAGCGCCGTGTAATGCTTGACCAGCAAGGCGCCGATCTGACGACCGTCGAGCTGCTTTTGCCAGGTCGCGCCGGCGTCGCTGCTGTGCAGCACCACGCCGTCATTACCCACCGCCCAGCCTTGGGTGGCGGTCGGAAAATTCACCGCAGTGAGGTCGGCACTGGCCGGCACGGCGGCCTGTTGCCAATGCTTGCCGGCATCATCGGAAAACAGAATATGGCCACGCTGGCCGACGGTAATCACGCGCCCACCGGCGCGGGTCATGCCGGACAACGGGCTGTTGATGGCCAAGGCACTGACGCTGGCGGGCAGGTCCAGCACATCGACGTAATCGGCCGCATGGGTGATGCCCTGCGACAGGCAAAGCACAACGCCAAACGCGAGCTGCAACATATTATTTTTATACGAACACATACTGCGTCCTCTTCGGAAAACCGCGTCGGGGCACACATCCGTGTGCCAGACGTTCAAACCGGGCGCACGCTCGGTCCCGCTACCTTGTGAGCAGCGGACCGTTCGGGGGCTTTTCTGCGGTTGGCTTAGCGAATACCGGCGCCGGCCAGGGATTCCGACGACCACTGGGCCTTGGAGAGCGGCTCGATGTACTTGATGCCGCCGTACGGGCCGACAACGCCGTTGATGTTGTAGGAACCACCGACCAGGTCGTAGATCATGAAGGGCGTGGAGTCCGGTACCTGCTTGTCATAGCTCTGGCTCAGGAAGGCGAAGGAACCGCGATAGAGCTGACCACGGGCGTCATATTGATCCGAGGCCAGAGCGGTCCAGCTGTCTTCGTCGAGGTAGAAGCGACGCTTGGCGTAGATGTGACGGGCACCGGCCTTGAGGTTGCCTTCGACGACCCACACGCGGTGTTTTTCCCAGCGTACAAAGTCGGGTGCCAGGTGATTGGCGGTGGTCAGCGATTTAGGATCCTGCACGTAGGTCAGCTTGTAGGTGTTGTAAGGCACGATCATTTCTTGCTTGCCGACCAGTTTCCAGTCGTAGCGATCCAGCGCACCGTTGAACACGAACACGTCATCGTAGGTGCCCGCGCCGGCGGTACCCGGGTTAGGCGTGTCGTAGGCCAGGCTCGGCGCCAGTTTCACTCGACGCTGCCCCGGCAAGTACTGCCAGGCGCGACGCGGTTGCTGCAACGGGTTGGCGGCGTCCTTGAGCATGATCGCCTCACCGGCGCGGCGCGCAGGGCCGGTGTACGCCAGCTTCATCTGGTAGTACACGTCGGCGCTGCTGATCGGCTGCGAGAGGTTTTCATAGATCGGGTAGGAGATGTTCGCTTGCCCGGTGGTCGCCAGGCTTGGCACACCGGCGGAGTCGACGTTCCACGAGTCGTACTTGGAGCTGATGCTGACGCCTTGGTAGCGCAACAGGAAGTTCCACATCGCTTCGTTGCCCGACTGCGGAATCGGGAATGGAATGCCCGGCAGCACGTTGTCGATGGCCAGGCCACCTTCCAGGGACTTGGCGCCGCTGGCGTTCTTCACGCCGTTATCCAGAATCGCTTGAGGCAGCGACACGGTGCGGTGCGTCGGGAACACGTCGACACGGAACGTCGGGAAACGTTTGGCCAGTTCTACCGTGGTCGCCGTGAGCAGGCCCTTGTATTGATCGACGTTCTTGCCGTCGATCACCAGTACCGGCTTTTCACTGGCAAACGGATCCGGGCGCATGCTGTCGCCGGCTTTGAAGCTGGCCGGCGCAGTGGTCAAGCCACCGTTGTAGGCAGGAATGGAACCATCAGCGTTCCCGGCTTTTTCAGCCCCTACCTGTGTCAGGCTGGTGCCGAGCTTGGCAGCTTCCTGAGGTGAAACAGCAGCCTGTGCCTGAGCGGCGAAGACCATGGCCAGCGAAGCGGCCAACACGGTTTTTACAAATTTCATCTTGTTATTCTCCTGCTTGCATTGAGCAAATCAGTGGTGAATCAGAATGTTGTTTTCATCGTCAGGTACACGGCGCCACGGTCCTCAGTCGTGGCACCACCTCCGGAGAAGGACGAGTAGCCGCCGGCGAAGCAGGCGTAGTTTTCGTTGCCGCTAAAGGCGTTCGGGGTTGAGCCGTCACCGCCGGTTGGGCCGGTACTCACACCGCTGGTGTTGCACTTGTCGGTTTGGCCAAAGGAGTCCACGTATTTCAGGTCGACAAAGTATTTGTTGTACACAACGGCACCGACGCCCACGGCATAGTTGCCGGTGTCCTTGGCACCGCCGCCGGAGACCGGCGACACGCCGGCGAGACCGACGTTGACCGACATCGGCGCGTTGAGGTCGACACCGGGAAACACCTGGTACCAGGTCGGAGTGAAGTTGACCGCGATACCCCAGTTGTCACGGGTCGGCGCGTCGATGCCGCGATAGCTGCCCTTGCCCTTGTAGAGCGCTTCGTTCTTGCTATCGAGCTTGAGCAGGTTGCTGTAGTACAGCTCGGCAAGCACAGTGGCCTGATCGAACACCGGCGTTTTCGGCAGGGTCATCAGACCGTTGAGCGTCCAGTGCAAGGTGTCGCCGGTGGCGCTCATGCTGTCGCCGCGGCTCGGGGTGTCGTAGACCACGCCGGTGGCGTCCGTACGTGCCGGCAGCAGACCAAGCCCTTGACCCAGGCCCAGCGGGCTGCGGGTACTGACGATCGCCGGGATACTGGCCAGCGGCATGTTGTGACGGATGTTCAGGTCCGAACCCACGCTCACTCCACCCACGTCCTTGGACAAGCTCAGGCCAAGGATCTTGATGTTGTCGGCATAGGCCAGTTGATAGGTGGCGGTGTCCAGCGAATTGAGGGTGTTGATCACCGCAGGCACTTGCCCCGCCGGACGGGTGCCGTTCGGGTTGGCCGAGGTAATGCCCCTGGCGTCCAGAAAGGCTTGCGGCAGGATTTCCGAGGTTTCGCGGTAGTAAACGCCGAGGGTGCCATCCAGCCAGGCCGGTGACCACTTGGCCATGACGCCCCAGTCGCCGCTGCTGCCCGGTGTCAGGTCATGTCCGCGACGCACGTTGGTCAACGCGTTGCACGGCGCCAGGCCACAACCCAGCGGACTGCCAGGCACCACGGCGTTGGTGTTGCCGAGCAGGAACGATTGCGCACCATAGCCGATCAGATCGGAACCACCGTAGTAGGTACCGGCTTCCGGCAGACGCGCGGCGTCCCAATCGAGGAAGTACTGGGCACCCACGGTCAGCTCGGGATTGACGGTAAACGACATCGACAACTGGTTACGCGGAACGAACAGCTCCTTGGCTTCAGTGCCCGGCGACGCGGCCAGCTTGGCCAGGTCGAGGCCGGACTGGCCGTAGCTGACCGAGTGCACCGGGTTGAGAATGGTCTCGCCCCAGAACACGTTGTGCTGACCGGCCTTGACGCTGAACATCGACTCCTCGCCCACTTCGGTGCTGTAGAACACGAAGGCATCGAGGATTTCGCCCGAAGGACCGCTGTAGTAGCGCTGGGCATAGTTGCTCAGGTGCGGGCTGCCGTTGCCGACGTTGTCATGGGTGACCCCGGCCAGGCGCGGGTCGTTGGCGATCAGGCCCGAACGCGCATCGTTGCCGTTGACGAACGGGTTGGAATTGGAGCCGGTGTTGTCGTAGGCCTTGTCGTACCAGCTGGCGGCGCTGACGCGAAAGCCCATGGCGTTCTTGTAGACCACATCCATTTCGGTCAACAGGTCGATACGATTGGTGATGTTGGTGCCGGCCTTGCGGAAGTTGTAGTCGCCGTCGTTGTTGTTCGGCGTTGCCAACATGCGTTTGTCGGCGCTTTCGGTGCGCACGCCGTAGTTGTACTTCACGGTGTTATCCAGACGCGCGGTCCAGTCCGGGTTACCCAGATCGATCTCGACCCCATGAGCCGCCGGCGCGATGACGGCCAGAATGGCCGAGGCCAGCAAGGTGTAGCGCGCTACGGTGAAGCCGTGACTCTTATTGTTGTGCATTGCGTTGTCTCCGCCTTTTTGTATTTGTTTTAAGCGCAGCCGCCCTCGCGCAAACATCAATGGGTTTGCGTTTAAGGAATGAGGGCAAATGCCGGTTGGCGTACTGCCAGTCCAGCTCCTTGTACTAGCGGTCCAGCTCCAGGATGAGTGCTTCGGCTTGCTGCCAGTGGCCAAATCCTGCGGCCGGATTGAGATGGCCGACATCGCCCAGATTGAGCAATTCGGCACCCCAGCCTTCTGCCATGCGGGTGACCGCAGGAAGACTGGCAAGGTGATCGTTGGTGCTGCCGGCCACGATACTGCGAAATGGCAGCGGGCCTTGGGGCAGAGGATTCCAGCCCTGGCTACGCAGGGTTTCAGAAGAAGGATAGTTTGCCGGCCAGACCGCATCGAGGTCCGGTGGCGCAGCCAGCAAAGCGCCCTTGATCGGACGGCTGTAATGCGCAGCCCAGTGCGCGACCATCAGCACGCCGGCGCTGTGGGCCACCAGAATCACGGGGCCGTCGATTTGTTCGAGTTCGTGTTGAATCGCCCGCACACGGGCCATGCAGTCGAGCTTGTCGGTCTCCAGCGGCGGGACACTGCGCACGTTGCTCAGCCTGGCTGCAAGCAATGTTTGCCAATGTTCGGCCACGTGCTCGCGCAGACCCGGAACGATCAGAATGGTGGCGGCAGTTTGCAGTTTATCCACGGTCAACACCTTCGCTTTCTCGATAACTCGACTGGCTGTTTTCGCCAGGGGCTTTTTGTAGAGTCGACATTAAAGAGCGCCCACCCGAAGCGCTTTACATTGGACGTCATGCACTTTTCTTTTGATGACAAATTGTCGGACACTTTCACACCGCGACCACTGGTCGAAAAATCCCGCAGGTTGGCGCAAGGTCACTGTAATCAACGGATGAGGGACGATTGCTTCAACCAACGCAGAGATTCGTGACCGGACAGCATGAAAACCATCAACGACATGACAACTGTTCAACTGTTGATACGCTGGATATAGTCGCCACGCTCACGCCAATCGCCATCGGCCCAGGGAAGACTTTGCATGACCAAGCTTGTTCGCGCCGCCGTCTTGACCAACTACCTGGAGGTCACCCAGTACCTGGGTTTCAACCCGCGCGACGTGCTGGCCGCTGTCGGCTTGAGCAGGGCCCAACTGCAAGCCCCTGAACACCGTATCCAGATCGATGCCGCCGTCCGCTTGCTGGAAGATTCGGCCACCGCCAGCGGTTGCCAGACTTTCGGCCTGAGCATGGCCGAGTCGCGCCAGCTCTCGGACTTCGGCGTGGTCAGCCTGCTGCTCAGCCACCAGCGCACCCTGCGCGATGCCTTGCAGGTCGTGGTGGATTACCGACACCTGATGAATGACTCGCTGGCGATCTTCATCGAAGAGGCCGGCAAGATGGTGATCATTCGCGAAGAGGTGGTCACCGAAACACCGATGCCCAGCCGCCAGGCCACGGAGCTGGCCATCGGCGTGATGTTCCGGTTGTGCTCGGCCCTGCTCGGCTCGCACTGGCACCCCTACAGCGTCAACTTCATGCACCAGCCACCGGACAACCTGCACCTGCATCGCCGGCTGTTCGGCTGCAACCTGGAGTTCGGCAGCGAGTTCAACGGCATCGTCTGCCCTGACGTCAGCCTCGACATGACCAACCCCAACGCCGACCCGGCCATGGCCCGCTACGCCCAGAGCTACCTCGACTCGCTGCAGAACCACGAAGGCGCGTCGATGCTGTTTGAGGTACGCAAGGCCATCTACCTGCTGCTGCCCATGGGGCGCGCCACCATCGAACAGGTCGCCCAGAGCCAGGGCATGAACGTGCGCACCCTGCAACGCCGCCTCAAGGACGACGGCTGCGCCTTCAACGACGTGATCAACGACGTGCGCCGCGACCTGGTGCTGCGTTACCTGGACAACCCGAACTACTCCCTCAGCCGCATTGCCGACATGCTCGGCTACTCGATGGCGAGTTCGTTTACCCGCTGGTTCATCAGCCAGTTCGGCATGCCGCCGGCTAGTTGGCGGGCACAAAAACAAACCACTGCCAAACCCCTCACGGGTCCTAAAGAACTCTGAATCGACAGTGCAAAAAAAACGGCGACTGCTGGTACAGTCGCCGCGAAAGACCGGTGTTTGTAGCACCGGTCTGGAGCCCCACGGCATGAGGAGTCAACGCCGTGCGGCCCTGCCATAAAACGAACGAGTGGTGACGCGCTCAGAGCCCCCAGCGCAGCAACAACAGCACCAGCACGACCAGGAACACCGTCTCCCCGACCATCAGCAGAATCGGCTTGATCCCGACCGCCGCCAGCTCCTTGAGCCRGGTCTTCATWCCCAGAATGCGCGAAGTTGGAACACTATCCCTGTGGGAGCGAGCTTGCTCGCGATGGCGGTGTGTCAGCCGCCATGAGTGTTGAATGTGAAACCGCWATCGCGAGCAAGCTCGCTCCCACAGGTTTTGTATCAACCTGCCGTTTAGAGCCCCCAGCGCAGCAACAGCAGCACCAGCACGACGAGGAACACCGTCTCCCCGACCATCAGCAGAATCGGCTTGATCCCGACCGCCGCCAGCTCCTTGAGCCRGGTCTTCATTCCCAGAATGCGCGAAGTTGGAACACTATCCCACAGGTTTTGTATCAACCTGCCGTTTAGAGCCCCCAGCGCAGCAACAACAGCACCAGCACGACCAGGAACACCGTCTCCCCGACCATCAGCAGAATCGGCTTGATCCCGACCGCCGCCAGCTCCTTGAGCCGGGTCTTCATGCCCAGGGCACTGATGGAAATCACCAGGCACCAGCGCGACAGTTCGTTGACCGATCCTTGCACCGCAGGCGCTATCCATCCGGTGCTGTTGATGCAGGCCAGAATCAGAAAGCCGACGGCGAACCACGGCAACAGCGGCGGCCGTTTGCCGGTCGGGTCGGCGCCTTGCATGCGGGTGATCATCGCCGCAGTGACGATCACTGGCAGCAGCATCGCAACGCGCATCAGCTTGACCACCGTGGCCGTGTCGCCGGTCTCGGTCGACATGCTGTAGCCGGCACCGACCACTTGGGCCACGTCGTGGATCGTGGCGCCGAGGAATACGCCTGCCACCTGCGGCGACAACTCCAGCCAGTTGGCGATCATCGGATAGACAATCATCGCCAGCGTCGACAGCGCCGACACGCCAATGACCGTGAACAGTGTCGCCCGCTCTTTCTGTGGATGGTTCGGCAGCGCCGCTGCCAGTGCCAGGGCCGCCGAGGCGCCGCAGATGGCCGTCGCGCCGCCGGTGAGCATGCCGAACAGGCGCTGGAAACCCAGGGCCTTGGCGGCGATCACAGACACGCTGATGGTCACCACCACCAGGATCACCACCAGGGCTATCGGCTTCCAGCCCAGCGCCGCCATTTGCTCCAGGGTGATGCGCATGCCCAGCAGCGCCACGCCAATACGCAGCACCGTGCGGGCGGTGAACTCGATGCCGGCCTTGCACGGGCCGTCATCGGCGAGAAAATTCAGGGCCATGCCCAGCAGCAAGGCAAACAGCATGACCGGCGCACCGTAGTGCTCGGACAAGAACGACGCGGCGGCTGCCACGATCAGACTGACGATAAATCCCGGTGCCAGTTCGCGCGTGCGACTGTGGATACGGGTGAGAGCAATGGCGCTCATGGCGCGGCCTCCTCGGATGCGATGACGATAAACGCCTGGCCGTCGATGTTCTCGACCGGGTAGTTGGTGACTTTGACCTGGGTGGAATTGAGCATGTAGCCACTGCGCAAATCGAAGCGCAGGCCATGGGCGCAGCATTGAATAACCCGCCCTTCAAGACGTCCGCCACACAACGAGGCGCCTTGGTGCGGGCAGCTGTCGTCGATGGCAAACAGCTGCCCGTCGACGTTGAACAACGCCAGGCTTTTGTCTTCGAATTCGAACAGCGCCCGGCCACCGGCCTGCGGGTGTTTGCCGGCCGGCACGGGAATGCGCCGCGTCATGCTGGCTGCCGCTCGCGATCACTTTCTTTCAGTGCCTGGCTCATCGCCCCGAGCAATGCCTCGGCAGGTTGCGCGCCCACGACCGTCATGCGGCGGTCGAACTGAAAGCTCGGCACGCCACTGCTCGCCCCGGGCAAGCCTTCAAACGGTGTGGCGTCCCCCGTCAGGCAATCGACCATGGCCTCTGCATCAAAGCCGCAGGAGCGGGCAATGGCGAGCAAGGTCTCACGGCAGCCGAGGTCTTCACCCTTCTGGAAGTAGGCGGCGAACAGGCGCTCGAGCAAGACGTCACGCTGGACAGCATTGCCCAGCGTGCTGGCACGCTCGAGCAAACGATGGGCGTCGGCGGTGTTGGGCATCGTCGCGATGCGGCTCAATTCGATGGCCAGCCCGACGGCCGAAGCCGCCTGCTGGACCTGGGCCTGGCGCATGGCCACAGCATCGGCATTGCCCAGGCGCTTGCGGTAGAAATCGGCGAAGGGTTCACCTTGTACCGGTATCTGAGGCAGCAACTGCACCCCGTGCCACGCCGTGGTGATCTGCACATCCGGGTGGCGACTGCGAAACTGCACCTGCGCATGCTCCAGTTGGCGTTTGCCGATCAGGCACCAGGGGCAGATAAAATCGAAAAACACATCAATACGTAAACGACGACTCACAACTTCACCTCTATCCCGGCTGCACTGAAGGGCTCAGGCACGCTCTGACCCTCAAGCCGGGCGATATCTCTGTGGTAATGACACTTGGCATAGAAGAACACCGCTGCCGCCGCGAGGCTGACCAGTGGCACTAATTGGAAAGCGGCATGCAGGCCGATGAGGTCGGACACACGGCCAGTCAGGAACGGCCCGGGTGCCAGCCCCAGCAGGTTATTGGCCAGGGTCAGCGTGGCGAACGCCGTACCGTGGACGGAGTAATGGGTCAGGTTGGCAACCATCGCACCGGCGGGGCCGGTAGTGCCGGTGGCAATCGCCATGCCCAGACAGATCAGCGCCAGTTGCACAGGCCCTGCCGACAATGCGAACGCTGCCGACAGTAACAGGCAACTGCCCAGGCAAAAACCAATGGCCAGGCTGACCTTGCGCTCCGGCGAGTTCCGACACAGCCGATCGCTGAGCATGCCGCACAGAATCATCCCCGCGCCGCTGCACAACACGATGATCGCCGCCATGCCACCGGCCTTGTCGGTGGGCATGTCGTAGTAGCGGTTGAGGTAGCTGGGAATCCACACCATCACCGTACCGCCGACAAACAACTGCAAGCCGCTGGCGACGTAGGTCGCTACCACCGAACGGCTGGACCACAGCGTGCGCAGCGGACGCTTGACCGCGGCAGCCGTCTTGTTCGCAATCTGCGCGGCACGTTGTGGCGCAATGCGCGCTTCCTTGACGATGAGCGGATAGAGCACCGCCAGAAACAGGCCAAACAGCGACATGCCGGCAAACGACCAGCGCCAGCCCAGCTTGGCGGCAATCGCACCGCCCAAAGCCATGCCCAACACCGAACCGAACATGCCGCCAGCCATGAAGGCACTGGCCAGGGTGGCGCGCATGTGTTTGGGGAACACCGAAATCACGACCGCTATGCCCACGCTGCCGTAGGCGGCTTCGCCGACGCCGACCATGAATCGCGCAATGAACATCTGCTGGTAGTCCTGAGCCAACGCGCAACCCAGGGTCGCCACGCTCCACAGGAAAGCCATCAGTGCCAGGCTCTTGACCCGGCCGAAACGGTCGGCCATCAACGACAGGGGAAACGTCAGCAGGCCGACCATCAGGGCAACGATGCCACTGAGCAGACCCAGCTGTCCGTCGCTCAACGCCCACTCAGTCTTGAGCAGCGGGAATACCGCGTTCAGCACCTGACGCGACATGTAATCGGAAATCAACAGGCCGAACGTCAAGGCAAAGACGATCCAGGCATATTGGCGCGCAACGCCGACTCCGCTGGAGTCGTCATCGTCAGCGGCTATTGGGTGAAAGGCCATGCAGCCTCCTCAAGAGCTTCGTTTTATTTTTGTTATCAAGCGTGTAACGGTCAGACGGACGAGAGGTCACGGCCTCTCGCCCCGACCCTCGGTCAGCCGCGTTGCGGCACACCTTTCTGCCCAGCCTTGCGGTTGGGGGCCATGCCGTTGGCCAACAGGGTTTCTTCGATGGTTTCGTACTGCACGCCGATGCGGTAAATCTCGCGGGCTTCTTTGCCGGTGGCGATTTCACGGCCCAGTTCATGGGCAATGCGCACGGTTTGCTGGATCTGCGCAACCGAGCTGAAACGATCGCCCTTGTGGTCAATGATAGTGTCTTCATTGCCCACGCGCGGGTGCATGCCCATGGCCATCGACATGGTGTTGAACGGCATTACATTCTTGAGCAGCGATTCGGAGGTCAGGGTGCAGCCGTCCGGTGCGCGGTGAATGAAGTTGAAGAAGTTGAACGGGTTCGGGCCATCGAAGCCGCCACCGATGCCGATCCAGGTCAGGTTCAGTGGGCCTTTATAGATACCCCTGCGCACCAGGCGCTCGAGGGTTTCCATGGCATGCATGCCGGTCAGCTGGAAGTGCGGCTGGATGCCGTTGTCCATCAGGCGCTTGAGGTGCTCGGCAACCCAGGCCGGACCTGCCGGTACGGTCATTTCGCTGTAGGCCGCCTGGATCATCGGGTTGGCCAGGGAGGTGCCTTCCAGGTATTCCGGATACAGCAGCTCCATGATGTTCATCTGAGTGGTGTTGATCGCCACCGTGACCTGATCCGGTTTCGGCGTCAGTTCGGCCAGCATGTGGCGGGTGTCATCGGACAGCCACTTGGCCGCTTCGCCATCGCTTTCCGGAGCGAAGGAAATCGAGCCGCCGACCTGGATGATCATGTCTGGCACGGCTTCACGCACACCGGCGATCAACTCGTTGAACTTCGACAGACGCTTGGACCCCTTGCCGTCCAGCTCACGCACATGCAGGTGCAGCACGGTGGCGCCGGCTTCATAGCAATCGACCGCTTTCTGGACTTGCTCGTCCATAGTCAGCGGGATGTCTTCCGGGAAGTCCTCAGGCATCCACTCCGGGCCGTACGGGGCCACGGTGATGACCACCTTTTCCATGTTTTCCGGGTGCAGGGAATCGTCGAAGAATTGCATGATCTACTCCAGTTCTTATGATTGTCCCGCCCACCCGGGGTCGTGCCGGGCAGACGTGTTTACGAGTGCGAATGCTGCGAGTGCGGATGCAGGTGGCGTTCGATCAGAACGTCTTGTCGCCGATGATCCCGGCGCGCTCCATCTTGCGATGGCACGGCGGGTAATCCATGACGGCGTAGTGCTGGGTACTGCGGTTGTCCCAGATGGCGATGCTGTTGGGCTTCCAGCGCCAGCGCACCTGATACTCAGGGATGTACGCCTGGCTAATCAGGTAACGCAGCAACTCGCCGGCGCCGGGGTTGGCGTCCTGGCCGAAGCGCACCCGCTCAGGGGTGTGGTAGTTGCTGAAGTGGGTGGTGAAGGCGTTGACGAACAGCACCTTCTCGCCGGTTTCCGGATGGGTGCGCACCACCGGGTGTTCGGCGTCCGGGTACATCGCCTTGAGCGCCAGGCGTTTTTCAATCGGCATGGCGGCACCGAAGCTCGCTTCGATGCTGTGGCGGGCACGCAGGTCGGCGATCTTGACCTTTACGTCTTCCGGCAAGTTCGCATAGGCCTGGACCATGTTGGTCCACATGGTGTCGCCGCCGACCGGCGGGCATTCCACGCAGCGCAACACACAACCCATTGGCGGTGCTTCGCGCCAGGTAGCGTCGGTGTGCCAGGCGTTTTCGTAGCGATCCATCGGCTGGTCAGGATTCTTGTAGATCCGCACCAGCCCCGGATGATCCGGATCACTGCCGGCCACCGGATGATCTTCCAGCTCGCCGAAGCGTCGGGCGAAGGCCACGTGCTCGGCGCGGGTGATGTCCTGATCACGCAGGAACACCACGCGGTGCTTGAGCAACTGGGCACGAATCTCGGCAAACAGACCGTCGTCATGCACCGCGTCGGCCAGGTTGACGCCGATCAGTTCGGCGCCAATGCTGCAGGTCAATTGTTCGACTTTCATGGCTGGCCGCTCCTTAAATGACGAAAATCGACGAGCCGGTAGTCTTGCGAGATTCAAGGTCGCGGTGGGCCTGCACGGCATCCTGCAAGGCGTAGTGCTGATTGATCTCGATCTTGATCCGGCCGCTGCCGACGTGGTCGAACAACTCGCCAGCCAGGGCGGCTTTTTCGGCCGGGTCGCTGATGTAGTTGGCCAGGGCCGGACGGGTCAGGTACAGCGAACCTTTCATCGCCAGCATCACCGGGTCGAATGCCGGGATCGGTCCGGATGCGGTACCCACGCAGACCATCAGGCCACGGGGTTTCAACGAATCCAGCGAACCCATGAAGGTGTTCTTGCCAACACTGTCGAACACCACGTTGACGCCCACACCGTCGGTCAATTCGCGAACGCGAGCGGCGACGTCTTCATGGCTGTAATTGATCGTATGGTCGCAACCGTGAGCCCGGGCGATTTCCGCCTTTTGCTCGGTCGACACCGTGCCGATCACGTTCAGGCCCAGCAGTTTGGCCCACTGCGAAACGATCAGGCCGACACCGCCAGCGGCGGCATGCAACAGGATGCTGTCGCCCGGTTTGAAGTCGTAGATGCGACGCATCAGGTACGAAGACGTCAGGCCACGCATGGTCATCGCGGCAGCGGTCTCGAAGCTGATGGTTTCCGGCAGCTTGATCAGCGGCGCAGCCGGGATCAGGCGCTCGGTGCTGTAGGCGCCGAGGGTGTTGAGAAAACCGGTGTAGGTGACGCGATCACCGACCTCGACATTGGTGACCCCTTCACCAACGGCCTGGACTACACCAGAGGCCTCGACGCCCATGCCGTTGGGCATCGGAATCGGATAGGTGCCGTTGCGGAAATAGGTGTCGGCATAGTTCAGGCCGACGGCCACATGACGAAGCCGAACCTGACCCGGACCGGGTTCGCCGACTTCGACGTCCTCATAACGCAGGACTTCGGGACCACCGGTTTCGTAGAAGCGTACGGCTTTAGCCATTTTTCTTATTCTCCAATCTGCAATATGGGCGTGTTGCATCGAATTGCGTTGATTGGACTGTAGGACGAGGCCTGTTGAGACGCTTCTCATCAGACGACAATGGCTTTTCATTTGGTGACAGGCAGAAACGGGATCGTTCTAGTCTGCCCCATCACCACCTGCGCTATCATCGCCCGCCTCGATCCCCCAAGAGTCTTGAACCCGGATGTCCGACACGCTGCCACTGCCCGACGATCACCCAGCCCTGCCGCCAGTTCTGGCCGGCCCGCTGTTGCGGCGTCTGGAGCCCACGCGGCTGGTGCTGTGGCTGGTGGGTTCCCGGGCGCTGGCGCTGACCTTGCGCTTGCAGGGCGTCGGCGATATCCGTCTCGATGCCGGGCAATGCACGGTGATTGCGGTGGGTGCTCATGCCTTTGTGCACTTGATCGATGTGCACCTCGATTGCGCCCTGCCCTGCGATGAGTCGATCGACTATGACCTTTTGATCGATGACACTGAAAAAGGCATCGCCGACTGGGCGCCGCACCTGCTGTATGGCGCTGCCCGTTGCCCGAACTTCGTCCTGCGCGCACGGGTCGACCAGTTGCTGCATGGCTCTTGCCGCAAGCCTCATCATCCGGCAACAGACGGCTTGCTGTGCGTCGACCAGTTGCTGGCACAGGAACACGCCGCAAAGGACCGCCCGGCACTGCTGATGATGACGGGCGATCAGGTCTACGCCGACGATGTCGCGGGGCCGATGTTGCGGGCGATTCACGCCTTGATCGAGCGCCTGGGCCTGTTCGGGGAACACCTCGAAGGCGCCGTGGTCAGCGACAGCGCCAGGCTCTACGAGCATCCGGCCAGTTACTACCACCGTGCGGATCTGCTGCCGTCGCTGCGAAGCAATGAAACCCTGCGCGAGCGTTTTTTCGGTGGCGCGCGCAAGCCGATTTTCACCAGCAGCAGTGCCGACAATCACCTGGTGACCTTCGCCGAAGTCATGGCCATGTATTTGCTGGTCTGGTCGCCAACGCCCTGGACCCTGATCGCGCCCCAGGCACCGACACTGACGCCAGAAAGGCTCAAGCGCTACACCCTTGAACAGACCCGCATCGATGCCTTCAAGGCAGGTCTTGGCAACGTCGCGCGGGCACTGGCGCATCTGCCGACGCTGATGATTTTCGACGACCACGACATCACCGATGACTGGAACCTTTCCGCGCAGTGGGAGGAAACGGCCTACGGCCATCCGTTCTCCCGGCGCATCATCGGCAACGCGTTGCTGGCGTACATGTTGTGCCAGGGCTGGGGCAACAATCCGGATGCTTTCGCCGCTGTGCTGGATAAGGCCGGCGCGTTGAGCGACAGCGCACGCGACCGTCACCTCGACAGCACGGTTCAGGATGACTTGATCAGTGACCTGCTGAAGTTTCAGCACTGGCATTACGTGCTGCCAACCACCCCGGCCATGGTGGTGATCGACACCCGCACCCGGCGCTGGCGCAGCGAGATGAACCTCAAGCAGCCTTCCGGTTTGCTCGACTGGGAAGCCCTGAGTGAACTGCAACAGGAACTGCTGGACCACCCGAGTGCGATCATCGTTTCGCCGGCGCCGATCTTCGGCGTCAAGCTGATTGAAACCGTGCAGCGGGTATTCAGCTGGTGCGGTTATCCACTGCTGGTAGACGCGGAAAACTGGATGGCCCATCGCGGTGCGGCACAGGTGATCCTGAACATTTTCCGCCACTCGCGCACCCCGGGTAACTACGTGGTGCTGTCGGGCGATGTGCACTATTCCTTCGTCTACGAAGTGCTGATCCGCCACCGCAAGGCCGGGCCGCGCATCTGGCAGATCACCAGCAGCGGCATCAAGAATGAATTCCCGGCCACCCTGCTCGAGTGGTTCGACCGCCTCAATCGCTGGCTGTACTCGCCACGTTCACCGTTGAACTGGCTGACCAAGCGTCGACGCATGCGCATCGTGCCGCATGTCCCGGAACACGCCGAAGCCGGTGAACGGCTATGGAACTCGGCGGGGATCGGCCAGGTGTATTTCAATGACCTGGGACAGCCGCAGACCATCTATCAGCACAACTCGAACGGCTCCCCGAAGACCCGGATGATTGCGCCGGAAGGCGATGATTGAGGTAGAGAAGACACCACAAAAAACTGTGGGAGCGACGGTGCGGCGATCCGACCTGCTCGCGAATGCTGTCTGTCAGTCTCTACAATTGTGACTGTCATACCGTCTTCGTCGGTACGCCGCCCGGAGCAGGCTCGCTCCCACAATCGGTCGGTGTCACTTATGAACCTCACCCGAACCCTGATCATCGGTAATTCCGGTTCCGGCAAGAGCTGGCTGGCGCAGCGGCTGGCCGAGCAACTGCGTGTGCCCTGGACCGATCTAGACCGGATTCACTGGCTGTCCGACGAACACAGCATCCCCCGCCCCCGCGCCGAAGCATTGACCATGGCGCGGATCGCGGCCGAACAAGAGCGCTGGGTGATCGAAGGCGTGTATGGCTGGATCGCCTGCGAACTCCTGCCACGGGCGACTGCGCTGATCTGGCTGAGCGTCGAGGACGAGGATTGCGTGGTCAACATTCGACAACGCGAGGCCGGGCGCGATGAGCAGGACCTGTTGCTGATTGACTTGCT
Organism: Pseudomonas sp. P1_F7; assembly: GCF_056405655.1. NCBI lineage: Bacteria > Pseudomonadati > Pseudomonadota > Gammaproteobacteria > Pseudomonadales > Pseudomonadaceae > Pseudomonas > Pseudomonas sp. P1_F7. The sequence continues at coordinate 152,735 of NZ_JBFUBR010000010.1, read as the reverse complement.
GGAGTGGGCGGGCAGTTATCGTCAGCGGCAGGGGTCAAGTGGGTTTGCGGCGCATCAGCGACTGTTCGAGGAGTTTTGCGGTGGGAAAATCCGTCTGCGGGATCGGGAGGAAATCGCGGCGCTGGTTCATCACTCGTAAATTTTTGCAGCTGTGGTCGGACAATCCTGATGGATGGCGTGTAGCTCAGAATGGGATTACATCAGTCACGGAAACGTCCTGAGGAACATTCGGCGATACTCGATACAAGCGTGGATGCACTTTCCACGTCACAACCACTCGTAGGTATCGACTTGCTAACATGTACTCATTTCTGTACGTTCTCTGCATCAAGCGAGGACAATCACATGGAAACCATCAACTACACCAACGCTCGGGCACACCTGGCGCAAACCATGGACCGGGTGAATGAAGATCGCGCCCCGCTACTGGTAACCCGTCAGAAAGGCGAGCCAGTAGTGATGATGTCATTGGCCGAATACAACGCTCTCGAAGAGACAGCCTATCTGCTGCGCTCCCCAGCCAACGCTGAACGCCTGATCAAATCAATCGGTAACCTGCGAGCGGGCAAAACCAAAACCAGGCAACTGATTGAAGAATGAATATCGAGTTCACCCCTGAAGCCTGGGACGATTATCTCTGGTTCCAGCAGAACGATAAGGCCGGGCTCAAACGTATCAACCTGTTGATCAAAGCTATCCAGCGTGAGCCTTTCGACGGTCTGGGAAAACCCGAACCGCTCAAGCATAACTTGAGCGGATTCTGGTCACGCCGGATTACGGCTGAACATCGTCTGGTCTACGCCGTTGAAGACGGCGAAATACGCGTCGTGATGTGCAGATACCATTACTGAGCAGAACTTCAGCCCTCTTTCACCACGCTGCTCACCCCTCTGACAATCATCTCCACCTCCCGCTCATCAATGGTCAGCGGCGGTAGCAGGCGAATGGTTTTCCCCCGCGTGACGTTGATCAGCAAGCCATGATCCCGGGCGGAGATCAGGCTCAGGTCGCGGATCGGTTGCTTGAGTTCGATGCCGATCATCAGGCCCTGGCCGCGGATTTGCGAGACGTTCGGGTTGCCCGCCAGTTCTGTGCGCAATCTGTCGAGTAAACGCTCCCCCTGAAGCCGGGCGTTTTCCAGCAGCCCTTGTTCTTCAACGATATCCAGCACGGTGCATCCGACCCGGCAGGCCAGCGGATTACCGCCGAAGGTGCTGCCGTGGCTGCCCGGCGTGAAGAGTTCGGCCGCCTTGCCACGGGCCAGGCAAGCGCCGATGGGCACGCCGTTGCCCAGGCCTTTGGCCAGGGTCATGACGTCCGGGACGATGCCTTCGTGCTGGAACGCGAACCACTGGCCGGTGCGGCCGATGCCGGTCTGGATTTCATCGAGCATCATCAGCCATGAGCGCCGGTTGCACAGTTCGCGCACGGCCTTGAGATAGCCCGGTGGCGCCAGTTGCACGCCGCTTTCGCCTTGGATCGGCTCCATCAGGATCGCCACGATCCGCGAACCGTGGGCCTGTTGCACCTTGTCCAGCGCGTCGAGGTCGCCGAACGGCACTTTGACGAAGTCCCCCGGCAGCTTGTTGAAACCCAGGCGCACGGCTGGGCCATCGCTGGCAGACAACGTGCCGAGGGTGCGTCCATGGAACGCGTTCTCCATGACCACCACCAGCGGCTGCTCGATGCCTTTGTGCCAGCCATGCAGCCGGGCGATTTTCAGTGCGGTTTCGTTGGCTTCGGCCCCGGAGTTGTTGAAAAACGCCCGGTCCATGCCCGCCAGCCGCGTCAGTTTCTGCGCCAGCCGTTGTTGCCAGTCGATGCTGTAGAGGTTCGAGGTGTGCAGAAGTAACCCGGCCTGTTCAACGATGGCGGCAACGATTTTCGGGTGGGAGTGGCCGACATTGGTCACCGCCACACCGGCGACCGCATCCAGGTATTCGCGACCGGCCTGATCCCACAGGCGAGTGCCCAGGCCCTTGTTGAAACTCAAGGCCAAGGGTTGGTAAGTGCTCATCAGGCAGGCGGCGGTCATGACGTCAAGCTCCAGCAAGGGTCGGTGTTTTTGCAGTATGGTTAGCCACCCGAACTGGATAAACACCGTAAAACTTCAATCATTTAAAAGCAGAGCTTGATAATGGATCTGTTCCAGGCAATGACCGTCTACGTCAAAGTGGTGGAGACCGGCAGCATGACCGCCGCCGCCTTGCAGTGTGAAATGTCCACGACCATGGTCGGCAACCACCTCAAGGCCCTGGAGCAACGGCTGGGTGTGCGCCTGCTCAACCGCACGACGCGGCGCCAGCGGCTGACCGAGTTCGGTGCTGCGTATTACCAGCGTTGCCTGGAAGTGTTGGGGCTGGTGGCCGATTCCGAGCGACTGGCCGAGCAGGCGCTTGACGAGCCGAGCGGCATCTTGCGCATCACCGCGCCCTTGACCTTCGGTACCGAGCGCCTGGCGCCGGCACTGAGTGAGTTCAGCCGGCAAAACCCGCGGGTGAAACTCGACGTGGTGCTGACCAATCGGCGCCCGGATCTGCTGGAAAACGGCCTCGATGTGGCGTTTCGCCTCGGCGCGCTGGAACCCTCCAACCTGATCGCCCGCCCGCTGATCGACTACACCCTGACCATGTGCGCCTCGCCGGAATATCTCGCACGGCGAGGCACACCGCAAACGCCTGAAGACCTGCGCCATCACGACTGCCTGTCCTTTGCCTATCCGGCCGGGGATGACTGGCAATCGGTGCAAAAGGAATGGCGCCTGGCCGGTCCCGATGGCGAAGTCAGCGTGGGGGTCAGCGGGCCGATGCTGATCAACAGTTCGGCGGGGCTGCATCAAGCGGCGCGCACCGGCATGGGCATCGTGATGATGCCCGACGCCTTGGTCGAGCAAGACCTCAAGGACGGAAAGCTGCTGGCCCTGATGCCCGACCACTGCCCGCCCAGCCGGCCGATGCACCTTGTCTATGCCCAGGATCGCCACCGTTTGCCGAAACTGCGGCGCTTCGTCGAATTCGCCGTACAGAGGTGGGGCAAGCACTAGCCGGCCGAACAGGCCATGCAGTCGCTGATCGCCATTTACATCCCCGCCTTCACCAGCACTGGCTGTTCCTGATAACGATTCGGGTACAGCTGCTTCAACTGCGCGACCTTCGGCAAATCGTTGATCACGATGTACGGATAGGTCGGATGTTCGGTCAGGAAATCCTGATGCTCCTCCTCCGCCGGGTAGAAACCGTTGAAGGTTTCGAGCTTGGTGACGATCGGCTTGTCGAAGGCATGGGCGGCGTCGAGCTGGGTGATGTAGGCCTGTGCGACCCGCTGCTGCTCGGCACTTTTGGTAAAGATCGCCGAGCGATACTGGGTGCCGCTGTCCGGCCCCTGGCGATTGAGTTCGGTCGGGTTGTGCGCCACTGAAAAGTAGATCTGCAGCAAGGTGCCGTAGCTGACCTGAGCGGGATCGAAAGTGACTTCGACCGATTCCGCATGGCCGGTATTGCCGCCGCTGACGCGCTCATATTGCGCGGTATTGGCCGCTCCGCCCGCGTAGCCGGAGACGGCGTTCTTCACCCCTTTGACATGCTGGAACACCCCTTGAACACCCCAGAAACAACCACCGGCGAACACGGCGGTTTCACTATGGGCCTGGGTGGTTTCGTCGAGGGCCGGTGGTGGGATGATCACCGCCTCTTCGGCACCGCCGAACGAGAAGGCCGAGCATTGGCTGATGATGCCGGCAGCCGCCAGCCCCAACAGGGTACGGCGCCAGGTAAAGAGGGTTTTCATGGGGCGAACTCCTGAAGCGTTGGAAAGTAATCAGCCGAAGGTGAAGGCGTAAGCCGACGCACCCGGATCAAGAAACTCGATACTGAAAGTCCGGTCGGTCACGCCGCCGTTCTGCCGCACCAGTTGATACAAGCGCTGGTCGGTCACGGTGCCGCTGCCATCGGGCGCCACGTCCATGCCGTGGTCATCGCCCGGCGCCTTGCCGTCGATCAGCACCTTGAAGCGCACCGGCTTGCCATCGGCGCCAGGACCGAGCACCAAATGCAAATCACGGGCGTGGAAGCGATAGACGATGCGACTGGCCGGTGCGCTGGCGGTGGCCCGCTCCGGGCCGACATGCCATTGGCCACCCAGGCTCCAGTCGTTGAGAGCCAGTTGCGCCGGTGGGTTGTAGGCCGCGACCTTGTCCGGCACCAGCGCGGTTTCCGGTACGAAATGTTCCGCACGCTGATAGCCGACATAGGTTTCCGGCGACTGCACTTCGCTGTCGTCCGGGGCCATTTGCACGCCGTCGGCCTTGGCACTGATCAGTCCATCGGCGACCTTGGCCGCACCGGCCTCACGCAGCAATTGCTGGATGACTCGCTCCGATTCGGCGTACGCGCCTTCACCGAAGTGGTGATAACGAATACGTCCCTGGGCGTCGGCAAAGTAATGCGCTGGCCAGTACTCGTTGTTGAAGGCGCGCCAGATCTTGAATTCGTTATCGATGGCCACCGGGTAGGTGATGCCCAGATCCTTCATGGCTTTGGTGACGTTGCTGACGTCGCGCTCGAAGGCAAACTCCGGCGCATGCACACCGATCACCACCAGGCCCTGATCGCGATATTTTTCGGCCCAGGCTTTCACATAGGGCAGCGAACGCAGGCAGTTGATGCAGGAGTAGGTCCAGAAATCCACCAACACGACCTTGCCTTTCAAGGCCTGGGCATCGAGGGGTGGCGAGTTGAGCCATTGCACGGCGCCCTCCAGTGGCGGCAGGTTGCCTTCGACCGGCAAGCTGCCCGGAGTTTTCTCGGCCACGGGTATCGCGCCTTCGGCGGACGGGTTTTGCACCGTCATCGCCTCGCTGCTACGCGGTGGCTTACCGCCCAGTTTTTCCACCAACGCTTGCTCGATACCGCCGGTCGACGCCGTGGAAAACCGCGCCAGAACCCCCGTGTCCAGGCCCAGGGCAATTGCCGCTACACCGGCGAGCATCGCCGCGCCGAGACCGCGACGCACCCATTCACCGGCACCAATGGAGCGTTTCATCGCGGTGAAGACTTTGCCGCCCAGCAACAAGGCCAACGCGAGGGAGGTGGAAGCACCCGCGGCATACGCCAGCAGCAAAAAGGTGGTTTGAATGCTCGCGCCTTGCAGCGCTGCACCGGTCAGCAGCAAACCCAGGATCGGCCCGGCGCAGGGCGCCCACAAAAGGCCGGTGGCCACGCCGATCAGGAACGAAGCACCGGGATGTGGCCGCGCATCGGCGCCCGCCGCCTCCGACAAACGACTGCCCGCCGCCACCAGCGGCCGGGTCAGGCGCTCGGCCAGTTGCGGCAGCAACAGCGTCAGACCGAACAACGCGACGAACACCAGCGCCAGCCAGCGCCCGTACTGATTGAGTTGCACCACCCAGCCACCGCCCACCGCCGCCAACGTGGCGACCAGCGCGAAAGTCAGCGCCATCCCCACCAACAGCGGCAATCCGCTTTTGACGAAGGGTTGCCCGGTGCGGGCGAAGACAAACGGCAACACCGGCAGAATGCACGGGCTGACAATCGTCAGCACACCACCGAGATAAGCGAGGACCAGCAGCCACATGGCGATTACCTGCAAAAAGTGAGTGGAAGGAAATCACACCGTCTTCGGCACGAATTTCATCGCCAGGCCGTTCATGCAGTAACGCAGGCCGGTGGGTTTCGGGCCGTCGTCGAAGACATGGCCCAAATGCCCGCCACAGCGCCGGCAGTGAACTTCCTCGCGGACCATGCCGAACGCACGGTCCTGGCGGGTGGCCACGGCCTTGTCCAGCGGCGCCCAGAAACTCGGCCAACCGGTGCGGCTGTCGAATTTGGTCGCAGAGGAAAACAGCGGCAGGTCGCAACCGGCACAAGCGAAAGTGCCGTCGCGGTGCTCGTTGTTCAGCGGGCTGCTGTAGGCCCGTTCGGTGCCCTCTTCACGCAGGATGTCGTACTGCTCGTCACTGAGGATCGCGTGCCATTCGCTGTCACTGTGGGTCACTTCGAATACCTCCGCTGCGCTGGCCTCACTGATCAATGCCGGGCCTGTGGAAAACTTCGGCAACAGGCCGATTGCCAGGGCCGTCATCCCCAGCCCGCCGCTCGCGACAAGAAATTGCCGTCTTGAAAACATGCTCGCCTCCAAAAAATCCAGGGGTGTTTCATAGAACACAGCCTAGGCTTTGGGTGATCGCTAAATCCTCACGGGAAGTTAAACAATTCGTGATAACTCAGGCCCCGAAAAACCCGCACAATGCGTCCATTGCGCCGAAGGATTGAGCTGTATGGAACAGACCAAACGCGTCCTCGTGGTCGAGGACGATATGCATATCGCCGACCTGATCTGCCTGCATCTTCGCGATGAGCAGTTCGAGGTGGTGCACAGCGCCGATGGCGATGAAGGCATGCGCCTGCTGCAGCAAGGCAACTGGGACGCACTGGTTCTCGACCTGATGCTGCCCGGTGTCGACGGCCTGGAAATCTGCCGCCGCGCCCGCGCCATGGCGCGCTACACGCCGATCATCATCACCAGCGCGCGCTCCAGCGAAGTGCACCGGATTCTCGGCCTCGAACTGGGTGCCGACGACTATCTGGCCAAGCCCTTTTCCATGCTCGAACTGGTGGCCCGGGTCAAAGCGTTGCTGCGCCGGGTCGATGCCATGGCGCGCAACCTGAAGATGGACGCCGGCAGCCTGCTCACCGACGGCCTGGCCATCGACCCGATCACCCGCGAAGTGTCCCTCGACGGCCGTCGCCTCGACCTCACGCCCCGGGAGTTCGACTTGCTGTATTTCTTCGCCCGCCAGCCCGGCAAGGTGTTTTCGCGCATGGACCTGCTCAATGCCGTGTGGGGCTACAGCCACGAAGGCTACGAGCACACGGTCAACACCCATATCAACCGCCTGCGCGCCAAGATCGAGGCCGACCCGGCGCAACCGGTGCGCATCCTCACGGTCTGGGGCCGCGGCTACAAATTCGCCACCGGTGAGGAGCCGCAGCCATGAGGCTGACCCTGACGCAACGCCTGTCCCTGGTGTTCGCCGTGCTGCTGCTGGTGTGCTGCGGCACCTCGGCGTGGTTGCAAGTGCGCTCCAACCAGATGCATGAGCAGGAAGTGGTGCAAGGCTTGTCCCGGGACCTGGCGCAGCACATCGCCAGTGACACGGTGCTGATGGACACCCAGGGCCTGATGCCCAATGCCGTGCGTGACCTGTTCAGCAAACTGATGCAGGTCAACCCGAGCGTCGAGGTGTATCTACTCGACACCGAGGGCAAGATTGTCGGCAGCGCCGCGCCCGAGGGCCGGATCCGTCGCGAACGGGTAGACCTGGCGCCGATCCAGCGCCTGTTGCGGGGCGATGCCCTGCCGATTCTCGGCGACGACCCACGCAGCGTCGATGCACGCAAGGTGTTCAGCGCTGCACCGCTGAAGGTTGATGGCAAGCCGGCCGGTTATCTCTACGTGGTGCTGCTCGGTGAAGATCACGACCGCCTGGCCGAACGCGGTGCGACCAGCGCGGCGCTCAACACAGCGCTGTTGTCCATCGGCCTGGTGGCGTTGCTGTGCCTGATTGCCGGTCTCACGGCGTTTGCCCTGATCACCCGGCCATTACGCCGCCTGACCGAAACCGTCAGCCAGTTCGACATCGATGGCGTTCCGGTCACACCGGCCCTGCCCGTCGCGGTGGAAAAAGCCGCCAGCCACGATGAAATCGCCGTGCTCGATGCCGCGTTCCGGCAGATGCAGGCACGCCTCGGCGAACAATGGCGTTCGTTGACCCGCCAGGATCAGGAGCGCCGCGAACTGGTGGCGAACATCTCCCACGACTTGCGCACGCCGCTGGCCTCGCTGCACGGCTATCTGGAAACCCTGTCGCTCAAGGACGCCACCCTGTCCCCCGCCGACCGTCGTCGCTATCTCGGCATCGCGCTGGACCAGAGCCGCAAGGTCGGTGGTCTGGCGCAGTCACTGCTGGAGCTGGTGCGGCTGGAGCACGGCTTCGTGCAGCCGGTGCTGGAACGCTTCTCCCTGACCGACCTGGCCCAGGACATTTTCCAGAAATTCGAACTCACCGCCGAAGCGCGCAAGGTCGAACTCAAGGCCACGTTCGCGCCGAATGCCTCGGCGGCCTGTGCTGATCTCGGCTTGATCGAGCGGGTGCTGACCAACCTGTTCGACAATGCCCTGCGCCATACCCCGCCGGGGGGCGAGGTCGAACTGGGCCTGCGCCCGCAAGGCTCATTCATCGAAGTCACGGTCAGCGATACTGGTCCCGGCATTGCCCCGGAATTGCGCGAAGGTTTGTTCCTGCGTCCGTTCAATATCGGCGGCGCACGGCGTGATGGCGGGTTGGGGCTGCGGATCGTGCATCGCATCCTGCAATTGCACGGGCGCGAGATTCAGCTGATCGACGTGCCTGGGCGCGGGGCGACGTTTCGTTTTTCGCTGCCGATCGATGAGGAAACGGCAACCGCGTTGGCGGTGCGGTCGATGAACCTCAATACACCGAGGCAGGCCTGACAGACGGTGGTGTATGTCAGGGCCCCATCGCGAGCAAGCTCGCTCCCACAGTGGTTTTGGTTGTTCGCAGATCTTGCGTACACCCACTAACCCTGTGGGAGCGAGCTTGCTCGCGATGACGTCAGCCAATAAAACAAAGTTTTTCGATCAGTCGCGACTCCTGCGAAATCGCCCGTTGGCCTGTTGGGTCGTGACAACGCCGCCCCGGTCCAATAGATTAGTCGGCCTGAAAAAGCCCCCGTGCTTTCTCGCCCCTATTCAAGTTCAAAGAAGTAGTGAAATTTCAATGTCCGATTCCAATACCGCTGAATCCGTAGTCACCCTGTCGTCCAAAGCGGAATACGAAAACTCCATCAATCTTTCACAGCACGTGCCCCAGGCCAAGACCATCAGCGAGATGGTGCTGGATGCTTTCCAGTCCACCCGCGAAAGCGACCAGATCCGCGAACTGCGTGCCGCCATCCGTCAGGCCCACGACAGCTTCGACGATGACAAAGCCTACGAACTGATGGGCCAGCTCAAGCAACTCAAGGACGCCGAGGCCGCCGACATCGCCGCCCTCGAAGACCTGAGCAGCAAATTCCCGATCAGCCGCATCCTGTCCAGCTTCAAGGACGACCCCGCGTTCCAGGAAATCGTCTACGGCCTGGCCCTGAAGGTGCTGAACCAGACGCACCAGGCCATCAGCAACCCGAGCGGCGGCAAGAGCAAAGCCGCCAAGGCCAAGAAAGAAGTCGAAGTGTTCACCATCAGCAAGGACGGCATGAACGTCACCTTGCCGCTGCGCACCCCGCGCTCGCGCCTGAACGTCGACCGTGAAGCCCTGGAATTCCTCGGTTTCACCTTCGTTGGCGAAGGCGAGGAAGCAGAGCTGGAAAGCGAGACGTTCCTGGACAACAGCGGCGCCGAGCAAGCGGTCAACCGCAAGAACATCATTATTGCCCTGCAGCAGCAGACTGCGTTCGATGGTTATTCCATCACCGCACAGTAAGGCCCCCTCGCCACAAGGTCGTCAGCGACTGACTAAAAAGCCCCGCCAACTGAGCGGGGCTTTTTATTGCCCGTGATTCGGGCAAAACCGCGATTACTCTTCCAGTATCGACGCAGAACACCACTTCCCTTCACCCATGAGCACCACGGGTCCGCCTGCGGGGAGCGTCAACTCACTTTCCAGCCCAGACCTCAGTGGTGCAACTGCCGAGGTCATCATGAACACGACTCCCTTGTATCGCCAGTTGGCCAACCACTACCTGGACGCTATCCGCAGCGGCACGCTGAAAACCGGTGAACGCCTGCCCTCGATCCGGTTGATGATGGAAAAACACGCCGTCAGCCTGTCGACCGCCGTGCAGGTGTGCCGGGAACTGGAAGACTGCGGTGTGCTGGAAGCCCGGCCGCGCTCCGGCAACTACATTCGCCAGCCCGACACCCTGCCCAGGCCCGCCCCTATGGCCCTGGCGCCAGCGCTGGATACCCACGCGTATGTCGGCATTCATGAACAGGTCTGCGCGGTACTCAAGGCCAGCCAGCGCGCGACGATCAAGGTCAACTTTGCCAGCGCCTACTGCGCGCCGGAGCTTTATCCGCTCAAGACCTTGCAAGACAACATGATCAAGGCGCTGCGCTACGACGCTTGCCTGTTCGGCACCGCGGGCGGCGCTTGCGGCAACAGTGCTTTGCGCAACATCCTGGCCCGGCGGGCACTGGCCAGCAAGACCCACCTGCCCCCCGAGCGGATCGTGATCACTAACGGCGCCACCGAAGCGATCAACCTGGCCTTGCGTGCGGTCACCCGCCCCGGCGACACCGTGGCCGTGGAGTCACCGACCTTCTACGGTCTGCTGCAAATTCTCGAAAGCCTGAACCTTCGCGTGCTGGAAGTCCCGGCCTCGGCCCACACAGGGCTCAATCTGCAGGCCCTGCAACGGTTGCTGCAAGGTCCCGAACGGGTCAGGGCGCTGATCGTCATTCCCAACCTGCAAAACCCGTTGGGCAGCATCATGCCCGACGCCAACAAGGCACGGCTGGTGAAACTGTGCGTCGAGCACGACACCGTGCTGATCGAAGACGACACCTACGGCGACCTGGTGGACACCGAGCAGCCGCTGTCCACGCTCAAACATTGGGATAGCACCGACAACGTGATCTATTGCGCCTCGCTGAACAAAACCCTGGCACCGGGCATGCGCCTGGGCTGGATCAGTGCCGGCAAATGGCACGACCGCGTGGAGATGCTCAAACATGCGCAGTCGCGGGGGTGCGAGGCGTTATCACAACTGGCGGTCAGCGAGTTCATGCGAACACCGTCCTACGAGCGTTACCTGCGGCGGTTGAGGAAAGCCCTGACCCAACAACGTCAACAGATGAGCGAGGCGATTACCCGCTACTTCCCCCTCGGCACCCACGTGACCAACCCCCAGGGCGGCACGTTGTTATGGGTTGAACTGCCTCGCCGGCATTCATCGATGACGTTTTTTCACGAAGCGTTGAAGGCCGGCATCCAGATTTCACCTGGGGATATCTTTTCCAATGCCAATCGCTTCGATCACTTTGTGCGCATTGGCTGTGGCGCACCGTATTCGCCACGTATTGATGAAGCACTGCAGACGTTGGGCAAAATCCTGACAGCACAGGGTTAACCACACCTCCTACGGAGGGTTACAGGGGCGGTTGGTGCAAGCAAATGATATGCAGGTCGTCATTCCAGCGCGGAAAACGCTCGGCGATCAGCGGGTCGTGGCCGGGGATGACGTGGTCTTCGCTGTCGGCCAGGCGATCGATCTCGGTGAAGGCTTCGAGGGTTTGCGCCAGGTCATCGAGAATCGGAAACGGACTGCGCTCACGGATGTTGACCCACAAATGCGCGGCATCCGAGGCCAGCACAATCCAGCCGCGTTCAGTATTCACCCGCACGACCTGACTGCCCGGCGTATGCCCGCCCACCGGGTGCAGGGTCACGCCGGGCAGCACTTGCACCGTACCGTTATGCAAACGCATCCGCCCTTCGAACAGCGGCGGCAGCGCCGACATCACGTCCTCGACTTCGTAGGTTTTGTTCACCGTGCGATGGGCCATTTTCGGCCCGGTGCAGAAACGCAGTTCCGCTTCCTGCAAATGCACAGTGGCCTTGGGGAACAGCCCGAGGTTGCCGGCATGATCCCAATGCAAATGGCTAAGGATCAGGTGTTCGACCCGGGCCGGATCGATGTCCAGTTGCCGCAGGGATTCTTCCGGCAGGCGATACATCTGGCGATTGCGCCGCTGCGCTGTGGCCGGTTGAAAGCAGGTATCGACCACGATCACCTGCTGCTCGTTGCGGATGACCCAGAAGTAGTAATCCAGCGGCATCGGCGCATTCGGATCACCGCAGCAGGCGTCATAGAGAAAGTTCTCTTTGGCGGTGCGCTGGGCGTTTGCGCCGACACGGATAGCGAACACTTCGTACACGGGAATGGACATGGACACCTCCAGATTCAGGCCGCTGCGGTGGTTTTGAGGGTCGGACGGAAGTCGAAATCGACCTGGTCGCTGATGCCCAGGTCCTGAGCCAGCTTATGCAGGCCACTGTAGTCACGCATGATGGTCGCGTTCTTGTTGCTCTCGCGGGTGTCGGCAATGATCAGCGCCGCATCCTCGACCCCGAGCTGCGTCAGAATCGCCTCCCACATGGAGTAGTCCTGGGCGATAAAAGCACTCAGCGCCACCGACAGGTTGCGTGCGAAAAATTCCCGCTGGATAGGCTGCATGTTTGCGTACATAACCTTGGCCACTTCGGCCAGCACCTTGCTGTGAGCGTATTCGTCACGGTTGTGCAGCTCGGCCACCCGGCGGTTCTGCGGCTGGATGGTCTGGTCGTCCGCCAGCAAGTCCAGATAGGCGTTGACGCTGATCTCGGCCACTACCGCAAACGTAATCGCCGCCAGATCCCGCTGCCATTGCTCGGGCAGTGCGTCACACTGGGCTTTCAGGCGCAGGTAAGTGACGGAGGGTGGCAAGTCCAGATCCTGATCCAGCGCCCGGTCGAGTTTGGTCCGTTCGATGGCGCGCAGGTGCATCAACGTGTGGTAGTGCTCGTCGATCAGGGTTTGTTGCATGGCCTCGCGAAAATGCCAGTCATCCTTGCCCAGGTACTGATTGGCGATGACGCTCAGCGCCGGATTGACCACATGTTCCTCGGCGGTGACGGTGCGCAGGTTGTAGCCGATCCAGCCCCAGGTCACCACGCTGCTTTTGAGCTCGTCGCTCAACGCCTGGAATTTCGGATGATGAAAGAACGGCACCATGCACTCCGGGTAATCCGGGCGCGCCGGGTCGAACACTTCTTCGACCTGGCCCCTGTCCGGCGAACATACCGTGGCGCGCTTGGTCCAGGCCTGGTTGAGCCGCACGATCAGTTGATGATCGACCTGGGCGATCTCGATTGCTGTTTGCATGACGCGATACCTGTAAGACGCGTACCCGCCAAGGGATACGCCAAAAGAATGAAGGGCGACGGAAAAATCAGGCCAGCCAATAGCGGGTCAGGTTGCGCGCCGGGTCAGTGTAACGACTGCGGGCGTGGATCATTCGCCAGTTGTCCCAAATCAGCAGGCACCCGTCGGGAATCAGCACCGGAACGTTGTGCTCGACGAAGTACGCTTCGCCGAGCACGGCAAACCTGGCCAGCGGCGAGGTGCTGTTGGTCACCAGCGATTGCTGCAACGCTTCCTTGGACGGGTTCACGTCGCCGTAGTGAAACTGGTTGTAGCTGAAGCGGAAAATATCCCCGTCCTCCGTAGGCGTGAGGATGTACTCCTTGACCCGCCGCTGTCCCGGCTCCCCCGGTTTGGCGGTGGCGACAAATTCTACCGGCGTGTCATCCAGCCACTCACGCAGTTCTGGTTCACTGCGTTCCAGGGACTTGAGAAACTCGTAACCGTCCACCAATCCGGTGTGCCCGCCACCGCACGTGGCCTGTTTATGGCAATGCAGCGCCAGGTAGCGCGGTGGTGGGCCGTACACCGGCGCTTCAGTGTGCGGGCCGATGCCGTTCATGCTCTGGGAATACGGCAAGTCTTCGTAACCCGGCTTGCGGGTAATGGCAAAGGCCATCTGGCCGTTGAACTGCGGAATGATCGGACCGAATTCGCACAAGGTGCCTACGACATCTTCGGCAAATTCGTCCGGGGTCAGCACCGTCCAGCCCAACGTCGACAGTTCTTCGTGACGATGGCCCAGCGAAATGCGAGGTTGAGACGCAACAATCCCTTGGTCTGACATGGTGAGATTCCTGGCGGGTTATCCGGCGTTGACGGTGGAGGTGTACGCGGTGATGAAGTCGCGGCAGGCGTCACCCGGTCGATAGCGCTGCCCGTCGATGCTCTGCACCGGGGTGATTTCGGCGGCGGTGCCGGTGAGAAAACACTCATCGAAGTCGCCAAGCTCTGTAGGCAAAATCGTGCGTTCAACCACCTGGTAGTCCAGCGCCCTGGCCAACTCGATCACCGTCTGGCGGGTGATGCCGTTGAGGAAACAATCCGGCAGCGGCGTATGCAGCGTCCGGCCTTTGACGAAGAACACATTGGCGCTGGTGGCTTCGGCAACATGGCCGCGCCAGTCGAGCATCAGCGCATCGTGGTAACCCGTGTTCTCGGCGTCGTGCTTGCTCAGCGTGGCGATCTGGTAATGCCCGGAAGCCTTGGCTTCGAACGGGCTGCTGCTCGGTGGCGGACGACGCCAGGTCGCGGTTTTCAAGCGGATGCCGGTCATACGTGCCGCCGGGTCGAAATAGCTCGGCCACTGCCAGCACGCGATGGCCACGTGCACACGGTTGAAACGCGCCGAGGTGGAAATCATCTCGCTGCCACGCCAGGCCACCGGGCGCAGGTAGCCGTCGACGACCTTGTTGCGTTGCAGCAGTTCATGGCTGGCCGCTTCCAGTTCAGCCAGCTCATGGGGGATGGCAAAGTCCATCAGTTGCGCCGAGCGGTACAGCCGCTCGCTGTGTTCGCGCAGCTTGAAGATCCTGCCGTTGTAGACCCGCTCGCCTTCATACACGGTGCTCGCGTAATGCAGGCCATGGGTCAACACATGCAACTGCGCCCGGGACCACTCGACGAACTCGCCGTCGAGCCAGATAACGCCCTCGCGTTGATCAAACGGGATACTGCTCATATCCATATCTCCCCATTGTTCATGAATTTTCCTACGCCGTTTCCAGCAACACGGGTATCAATTCCGGCACGACGGTGAGCTCGGTCTGAAAGAAGAACGCACGCTCGCCGAAGGCCGGTTGCAGGTCATCGAACCAGGTCACCTGCGGATCGAAGCGCGCGTAGAACGTGCGCAACACCCATTGCGGATTGCGTGCCTGGAGGAACTGCAAAACGAAGACCTTTTCCCCGGCGACGGTCTCGATGCCGTTGATCAACACCTTGCCGTAGAAGGTGCTCATGGACGGCCCGCGCACCGTGCGCGCCAGCCCCGACACCGTGCGGTACGCCGCCTGGAAGATCTCGAAGGCCCGGGCCAGCGGCATCGCGAAGTAGTGGCTGGGCCCGGTGTCACGCTCGACGAACATGTAATAAGGCACGGCCCCGAGCCGCACCCCTTCGGTCCACAGCGCGGCCCAATCGGCGGGGTTTTCGTTGATATGGCGGATCAGCGGCGCCTGCATGCGCAGCGTCGCGCCCGTCGAGCGGATGCGCTCGATGGCCTGACGGGCGATGGCCTGACGGATCTCCACCGGGTGGTTGTAGTGGCCCATGATCGACAGGTTTTTCCCCGCCGCGACGATGCGCTGGAATAGCATAAGCAACTCAGGCGAATCCTTGTCGCTGACAAAACGCTGCGGCCAGTACGCCACGGATTTAGTGCCGATGCGGATGCTCTTCAGGTGCGGCAACGCCAGCAGCGGCTCGATGTAACCGGCCAGGGAGCGGGTGTTCATGATCATCGGGTCGCCGCCGGTAATCAGCACGTCGGTCACTTCGCTGTGCACCCTCAGGTAACTGACCAGCTCCTGGGACTCGCGGGCGTTGAACTTGAGTTCTTCCTCGCCAATGAACTGCGCCCAGCGGAAACAGAAGGTGCAGTACGCGTGACAGGTCTGACCGGCACCGGGGAAAAACAGCACGGTCTCGCGGTACTTGTGCTGGATGCCCGGCAGGACTTTGCCGTTGAGGGTGACACCGTTGTGGGTCAACTGCCCGGCCGGATGCGGGTTCATGCGGCGCCAGATCGCCTCGATCCGACGCTTGATCGCCGCGCTGTCATCCAGCTCGATCAGGTGTTTGAGCGAGGCATATTCCTCCGGCAGCAACATGTCCTTGTGGGGGAAGGTCATGCGGAACACCGGATCGTCCGGAATGTTGTTCCAGTCGATCAGCGTACCCAGCACGTATTCGTTGGTGCGAAACGGCATGACCCGCGCCACCACGGTCATGGCCTCCTGCAATGCCGGCGTCAGCTTCTGCCAGTAAGGTGAATCGCGGATGGTGCGTGAGTTATAGGGTTTGTAGCGTTCGTGCTCCGACAGTCCTTGCATGGCCGCGCTCCTGGTGATTGCCCTGAGTGTTGTTACGCGATGGCCGGCGCTTTGCGCTCTATGTCCATCCACGCCCGGACGCTGTCGCGATCCCACTGGCGGCGCACATACGCCGCGAGCCGTGCCGGCACCGGATCGCCGTTGGCAACCAGGCGGTTGAGCATGATTGCCAGGTCGGTGTCGGCAATGCTCCAGTCACCGAACAGATGCTCGGCGCCCTCTTCCAGCAAATGCTCGGCGACGAAGAACAGGCGCTCGACGGCGGCTTGGGCATCGTCGGACAGCGCGGTGTTTTTCTTGCCGAAGTAGACCAGGTCAAACGGGCGCTCCTTGCGCACCACCAGCAAGTCACTGCGCAACCAGGCCTGCAATTGACGGGCACGGGCGCGCTGCTGGATGTCCTGCGGATAGAGTTTTTTATGCCCTGAAGTGAGTTCATCGAGATATTCGGCAATCGCCGATGATTCCGACAAGGCAAAATTTTCGTGGACTAACGTTGGAATTTTGCACGTCAGCGAAAGATCGCGATAAGTCGCCAGATAGTTTTCGCGTGTTTTTAGATCAACCGCAACCAGTTCAAATGAAAGTTGCTTTTCCTTGAGCGCCACAAAAGCCGACATTGCAAAAGCGCTGACATAATCGGCGCCGACATACAGTTTTAGCTTCCTGTTTTCCATAGAACACTCCTTTGACCAACTGCAGGGATTAACGTGCATTTGAAGTGATCGTAGTTAGTTGAATGAAGGCTGAATAGATACAGAATTTGCCCGTTTCAATCGATACAGAAAGTTGTTTTCCACCGGTAGACACGCAGCCAAAACCCCGGCAATAGCGCTGCAAAGGGCGATACCGGGGCAGGTCTGAAAAACAGAAAAGGGAGCCCACGAAGGTGGGCTCCCTGGGCTGATGCGCTGGGAAATTACGGCTGGGTGGTGATCAGGCCATGACTGTCGGCAAAGTTGGAAAGCAATGCCATCTGCGGCATGTTGCTCATGTTCAGCATCGCCAGTGGCTCGTGTTTACTGGTGTTGACGAAGCCGTGTTTAGTCCACGCCGGCACCAGCAGCACGTCGCCGCTGCTGACGTTGACCTCATCGGCATCGCCGAGGGTCATCACGCCGCTGCCGCACTGGATGACAAACAGATGCCACCAGGAATGGGCATGACCGTTGAGCGTCACACCGGGGTTCAGCCATTGCATGGCGATCGCCATTCCAGGCGTCACTTCACAGCCCTCAATGCTCTTGTCGTGAGCCAACGCGACAATATCAACGTCGCTGGCTTCAAGTGTTTGACGCATACCCGCAAGTTCACTGCCTTTCCACACCTTGGGACTTGGCGTTCGATGGTGCAGGCTTTGACGAAAGTCCTTATATGAAAAAAACGCACCTTGAAAGTTATCCATTTGCACGTCCTTTCTTTTTATTACCCATACTTTGGCGCTAAACCTTAAGTTAACGGTTCAGCGCTGTAAAGCCGGGGAATAATTTACAAAACCGATGGACGCAAGGCGGCAATCATGTCCACTTCTATCGCGGCATTCTTGGGTAACTGATAAACACCGACTGTGGTGCGCGTATGTTTACCGGCATCGCCCAGCACATGGCTGAATACATCCGAGGCGCCGTTGGCCACTTCGCTCAAATCGACAAAATCCGCCGTGGACTTCACATAGACCGTTACCCGGATCAATGACTTGATCTTGTCCAGCGAACCAATGGCATCGACGATCAAGGCCAGCCCGCGCATCGCACTGATGCTGGCAGCCGCTTGCGCATCGGCCATGTTCAGGTCCAGCCCGACGCGGCCGGGGTAATGAATCTTGCCGTTCATACGCGGCACCAGGCCGCTGATGTACAGCTCATCGTGATGACGGATCAGCGGCGCGTAATGCCCGCCTGCGGTGTTTTCGCCGTAGATGTCGTAGCCAAACTCTTTGGCCAGGGCGATGAAGCGTTCATCGCAGGTCATGTGCTGGATCATTGATCGAACCCTCTTAATCAGTAATGCAAAAACCTGATGCTTGCTGGCTCAACACACGGCGCGGGTGGCCGGTGCCAGGCAAGTCACCTCAATGCGTGACTCAATCGCCTCGGCCAGACGCAACAGGTCGTTGCTCAGTTGCCCGTAGTGTTCGTTGAACAACACGATGTGGCCGATGAATGAGAAGTTGTCTTTGACCAGCGCGCTGACCGAGTCACCGATACGCTTGGCGTACTGGCCTTCCACCAGATCGATACGCAGTGCGCGGGCCAGGGCCTCGATGTCAGGCGTCGCACGCAAGATGCCGCCGTCCGGCGCCCTGAGCAGGCGAATGCCGCAATAGCCATGGGCCACGGGTTCATGCTGTTCGGTCTGGCCTTCCACCGCCCAGCGCACCCAGCGTTCCCACGGATCGAAATTGACAAAGGCGCGTTTGGCCAGGTCCCAGATGTGCATGCCGCCGGGACGCATGTTGGTTTCCACGGCGGAGGTCAGGTTGTCGCTGCGCAGGAACACTTCGTTGTGCCAGGCACCATTGGTCTGGGATACCAAACTCGACATATGCCGACCGGCTGCCATCAAACGCGTCTGTACTTCAGCCGGAAGCGGTGCGGGTACGACTTGCTGGATCTCTGCGCGGTAGGCGCCTTCGGTGGTGGTTTTTTCAGTCACCCAAGTGCTGCCGGCCACGTAGTCCCAGCTGTATTCGCGGGCGTTCTGCACCAGCGCTTCAAGGACGATGCCGCCTTCGCGGTAAGGCTTCAGGGCGAGCCAGGCGTCATCGCATTCCGAAGGGTGATGGATGACACGACAGCCCCGGCTCGCGCCTTCGCAGGCCGGTTTGATGAAGCCCTTGCCGCCCAGTTCGACGACGCGTTGGCGCAGTTCCGGCAGGCTTTCGACCCGCGCGGAAAACACCGGTCGGTATTCTCCGGGAGAGGTGCTGGCCGCCGCTTCGAGCCGACGGAAGATCTGCTTGTCCAGGCCCGCCCGCGCTTCGCCTGGGGTAATGCCCGGCAGGCCGAAGTGACTGGCCAGCGCTGCACCGAGCAGCACGCCGCGATCGGAAAACGGCAGCACGCCGATCAGTTTCCAGCTGTCGGCATTCAGGCACCCGACCACCAATTGAAGGGACGCTGCCACGTCTTTCTCGGCCAGCGAAGTGCTGCAGACGTGATCGGCCACCTGTTCATCATGGGGCTGAATTTTCTCGACCAGCAGGATGAGCCTGGCGTTGTAGAGCGACTTGCACAGCTCGCGCAGTTTCTGGATGTCGTGAACCCGATTGCCGTTGTAACCAACCACTACTACGCATGAAGTCGTATTCATTGATGCCCCCGACCTGCAAAGTGAAATCCGCAACGGCGATGACTCAGTCATGCAACGACGCATTGGATTTACGGTTGAGCCAGTACCAGGCCAGGATCCCGCCGGCGCCGATGGCGGCGAGGACCAGCGCGTTGTACGGCGCCGGCACCACTCGCATGATCAACACGGTCAGCCCGGCCCCGACCCCCAGGGACACTTCCTTGACGAACATGTTGTTTTGCTTGACCGAGAAGTAATCGAGGTAGCTGAAGGCGCATTCGGCGATCGACAGCAGCGCCACCCAGATCAGCGCCCCGGCGAGGGTTTCGACGTGGAATGCGGCAGGCGAAGACAGCACGGCAAAGCCGCCGACGATGATCCCGATCACCGCCACGACCTTGAAGCGCCCGGTGCGCTCGATCAGTTTCATCACCGGCACCTGGGCGAACACCACCACGGCGCTGTTGAGGATCAGCATCAAGCCGTACCAGGCCGGCAGCTCGCCGGTCTTGAGCAGAATCGCTTGCGGCAGAATCGAGAACACCCCGAACAGCTTGATGCCCATGATGATCCCGGCGATTACCCAGGGCAGTTTGTTGCCCCAGTTGCTGCCAACCTGACTGGCTGGGCGGGCTACCACCGGCTCGGAGGTGAAGGTCGCGCCAAGGGCGATCGGCAGGCACAGCAAAACGAACGCCGCCGCACCGAGGAAAAACATGGTTGGAGTGAGCAGTGGCGACAGCAGGATCAAACCGGCCACCAGGCTGCCCATGTTCATGGCCACGCGATTGTAGGCCGCGCCTTCCTTGGTCTGGGCCGCTTCGCTCTTGATCAGGTAACCGGCAATGGCAATGCCGTAGGCAAACAGTGCGGCGGCAAACATCACCATGCCTTGATTACTGGTCAGCGCCAGCAGCACCAGGCCAAGGCCGGCACACAGCAGCGTGACACTCAGGGAACGGCGGCCAAGCACCAGTAAAGTCAGGGGCAACAGCAGCAACAAGGCGCGATATCCAAGGGCCAGGATGCTGTTGGTGGCCGTGTCGAGCCAGACGTTGGCCTTGCCCAGCACCGCGAACAGCGAGACGGCGGTGATGATCCGGATCGTGAATAACCGCAGGTTAATGACCGGTTTAGCCACCGCGACCGTTGTTTCGACACTCATGCAACACCTCAGGAACCGGGTGAACGCCCGCCAACAAAGGCCGACATTCAGAAAAGTCTGTAAGGGCATGGTAGAGAGAGAGTCTTGTCCTGATCAGAGCAAGTTCGTATAGAATCCAACGAACTTTACTGCCGGAGAGACCAGTAAAATGCAGGTTCAACGTGCAGTCATTGCCGCCATTGAATTCCAGCCCGGCGTGCCGCTGGTGCAGCAGATCGTCGATCAACTGACCCAGGCCATCAGCACGGGTGGCCTGCCCCACGGCGCCAAGCTGCCGCCGATTCGCGAACTCTCCGACTTGATGAACGTGGGCAAGTCCACGGTGGTCGATGCCCTGGACCGCATGCGGGCCAAGGGGCTGGTGGTGTCTCGCCAGGGCTCCGGGCATTACGTGCATCGCTCCGAAGCGGCGCTGAAAAGTGGCACCGGCCCGGACCTGCAACCCCAGGACACCCTCAGCGTGATTCGTCGCGCCTTGCTGCTGGACAACGGCGCACTGCGCCCCGGCTGCGGTTTTCTGCCGACCTCGTGGCTACCCGCCGAAGAATTGCAGAAAGCCGTGCGCAGTACCCTGCGAGCAACGTCGTTGCGCATGGGCGAGTACGGCGTGGCCGGCGGTTACTTGCCGTTGCGCCAGGCCTTGCGGGTCAAACTGGCAACCTTCGGCATCGAAGCGCCGGTGGACCAGATCATCACCACGGCCAACACCATGCAGGCCATCGACCTGCTGATGCGCCTGCTGGTCAAACCCGGCGACACCGTGCTGCTCGACGACCCCTGCTACTTCAACATGCACGCCAACCTGGCGTTGCACGGGGCCAAAGTCATCACCATCGCCCGGGATTGCGACGGCATGGACCTCGACGCCTTCGAGCAACTGCTGATCGCCCACAAACCCGTGCTGTACATGACCAACAGCACGCTGCATAACCCCACCGGTCACTCGTTCACCCCGGCCCAGGTTTACCGCTTGCTGGAACTGAGCCACCGCCATGGCTTCCACATCGTCGAAGACGATCTGTATTGCGACATCCAGCAACGCCGCACCCCGCGCCTGGCGGCCAGCGGGCTGGACAACGTGAGTTATGTCTCCGGCTTCTCCAAGACCCTGACCGCCAACAGCCGCGTCAGCTACACCGTGCTCTCGCCACAATTGGCGGCACGCATGGTCGCCCTGAAAATGGCCTGCGGCGGGGTGACGTCGGAGCTGGCAGAGCAGATCACCTGCACCATGCTCAGCGACGGCAGCTACGCCAAGCATGCGCGGCGCACGGTGGATCGGTTGTACGAATCCAATAGCCGCGTGGCGAGTTGGCTTGCGGAGGCTGGGTGTTCGCTTTCCTCGCTGCCCGGCGAAGGCGTGTTTATCTGGGCGCGGTTGCCGGAGGGCTTGCACGCCGAGAATCTGGCTCGCCAAGGGCTGGAGAACAATATGGTGTTGGCGCCGGGCACGTTGCTGAGCAAAGGGCCGGATGCCAGCCATTTCCTGCGATTCAATGTGGCGCACAGCGACAGCTTGCAGGTGCGGGAGCGGTTTTTCCGGTTACTCGATACACAAAGTAAATAACCGACGCCCCCCAACCCTGTGGGAGCGAGCTTGCTCGCGATGAGGCCGTCACATTCAAAATTGATGCTGCCTGACACGCCGCCATCGCGAGCAAGCTCGCTCCCACAGGGGCCCGCGTCATGCTCGATATCAGCGATGACGCTAGTCCAATGTGGGAGCGGGCTTGCTCGCGAAGAGGCCGTCACATCCAGCATCAATATTGCCTGACCCACCGCCTTCGCGAGCAAGCCCGCTCCCACAGGGATTGCGGTGCCCAATGAGATCCCCGGCCACCAGATCGCTACGATTGCCGACCTCATCCTTGCCGGCTAACTTCGCCCGGTCGCTGCCAATTCAGCGACCGGGCCTGATAACCCGGGTAAGATACGGGCGCACAAGCGCCACCAATCACGATTGCCGGCGCTTTTTTGTGTCTACACACTCGTGCAATGGCGGCTGTGCGTGGGAGACCTTCGGGTCTGCCGGTTTCCTGTATCTCCGGTTTATCAGCCCACGCATAGCTGCCACCCTTCGCCTGATAACGAACGTGGTAGCTCTCAACTTGATACGGGAGTTTTACTCATGAACGCTATTGATCCGTCTGCTACACCAGTCATACCCCTCCACCTCCAGCCCAACAAGAGGTGAAGCCCAATGACCAATCCCCAAGACCTCAAAACCATCGGCCTCACCCCCTTCTCCTACCACGCCAACGAACCATTGTTCCGCATCAACGCCGGTGTCCCGCTGATCGAAGCCCTCTACCACGCCTCCGACCTGCTCCACCTCGCAAAACATCTCGCCTCAGACGCTGCCATGGTTCGCGACTCCGACCGACACGCCTGGGCCTCACATTTTTTGCAGGACATGAGCAAGGCAATTATCGATGACGTGGTGAAGGTGCTCGATGCACCGTGTAACAACCGCACATAAATGAAAAAGCCCCGCGCTTCGTTTGAAACGCGGGGCTTTTCAGATATTCGACGATGTGATCAGACGACTGCCAGTCGATCAACCATATCCGGAAACTTCTCAACCAACCTGATCAGCAAGGCGGCCTGAGCATTGGGCTTCGACTTTTCCTGCTCCCAGTTTCTCAGGGTGCTGGGGCTGGTTCGAATTCGCTTGGCGAAAACGGCCTGGGACATGTGTAGCTTTTCCCGTAGCGCAACGATTTCTTGCGCCCCCACCTCTGGTGCAGGGATGTCCTCCACAACCGTATTGCGCAATGTAATCTTGCCTTCGCGTTGAGCCGCCATCTCATCAACGCCCTGCATCAACTCTGCAAACAGGTCGCGTTTTTTCATGGGGTACCTCGTGGTATCGACTTGCAACTATAGGCAAATTGCTTATAGCTAAGCAAACCAAGAGTGCTCTTTGAGATGGGCTGTAATTTCGATGAACCAGGTACTCCGCCGCGCTGCCATCGCGAGCAAGCTCGCTCCCACAGGGTTCAGCGTCGTGCTCGATATCAGCGAAGACACTAGTCCTATGTGGCAGCGAGCCTGCTCGCGATGGCGGCAACACGGTTCATCAAAATTACCCCAACAAAAAGCCCCGCTCTTCTCTCGAAGGCGGGGCTTTTCTTTACAGCATCCGACGCTTAAGGCGCGTACGTCAGCAGCAACTCGGTCGGCACTTTGAAGTCCAGGGACATCATCACGCTCAACGCGGTAATGGTGAAGATCGAGAACACGAACAGCTTGCGTGCCCAGACCGTGTCATCCACTGCCTTGTAGCCGGTCCAGGCCATGTACAGCCAGTACATGCCCATGGCCGCGGCGACGGCGAGGTAGCTCATGCCGGCGTAGCCGCTGAAGGTCAGCATCAAGGTCGCCACGAGGAAGGCCAGGATGTAGATCAGGATGTGCTTCTTGGCCACCTGGATGCCGCGCTTCACTGGCAGCACCGGAATCGATGCGGCCAGGTAATCGTTGAAGCGGAAGATCGCGATGGCATAGGAATGCGGCATCTGCCACAGGCTGAACATCACCAGCAGGGTCAGCGCGGCCATGTCGAAGGTGTTGCTGACTGCGACGTAGCCAATCACCGGCGGCATGGCGCCCGACAGACTGCCCACCAGCGTGCCGTGAACCGACTTGCGCTTGAGGTACAGGCTGTAGAAGCCGACGTAGATCACGAAGCCGATCACCGCGAACAACGCGGCCAACGGGTTGGCCACTTTGTACAACAGGGCAACGCCGGCGACACCCAGGACGGTCGCATAGATCAGGGCCAGTTTCAGGGAGATCAAGCCCTGGACCAGCACGCGGTTCTTGGTGCGCTCCATCTTCAGGTCGATGTCGCGGTCGATGCAGTTGTTGAACACGCAACCGGAGGCAACCACCAGGGACGTGCCGATCATGGCGGCCAGGAAAATGGCCAGATCGACATGCCCTTTGGAGGCCAGGAAAAATCCGCCTGCCACAGAAAGCACGTTACCGAAAATGATCCCCGGTTTGGTGATTTGGATAAAGTGCTTAAGGGACATGCGGATCTACCTCACTTCGCCATCATGAACGTGTGGATGCTGAACATGATCCACAGCGACAAGCCAACCAGCAGGACAATCACGATCGCGGCAAAGACAAACGCAATCACGTTGTTACGCTGCGCGGCCGAGCGGTCCAGGTGGAGGAAGTACACCAGGTGCACCAGCACCTGGATGACTGCGAACGCGACGACGATCATCAGGGTGATCGACTTCGGCAGCGTCGGGTACATCACCAGACCGAACGGAATCAGGGTCAGGATCACCGACAGGATGAAACCGATGCCGTAGGACTTGACGCTGCCGTGACCGGCGTCGTGGCTGTCATGGGAGTGTGTGTTAGCCATTTACATAGTCCCCATCAGGTAAACAACGGTGAATACGCAGATCCACACGACGTCCAGGAAGTGCCAGAACAGGCTCAGGCAGCTCAGACGGGTCTTGTTGGTCGCCGTCAGGCCGTTTTTCTGCACCTGATACATCATGATCGCCATCCAGATCAGACCGCTGGTCACGTGCAGACCGTGGGTACCGACCAGGGTGAAGAACCCGGACAGGAAGCCGGAACGGCTAGGGCCGTAGCCCTCGGAGATCAGCATGTGGAACTCGTTGATCTCCATGCCGATGAAGCCGGCACCGAACAGGAAGGTCATGGCCAACCAGCCCAGGACCTGCTTCTTGTTGCCACGGAAGAACGCCAGCATGGCGAAGCCGTAGGTGATCGAACTGAACAGCAGCAGAGCGGTTTCGCCCAGTACGTATGGCAGTTCGAAGATGTCGTGGCCCGACGGGCCACCCGCTACGTTGTTAACCAGTACCGCGTACGCTGCGAAGATAGACGCAAACAGAATGCAGTCGGTCATCAGGTAGAGCCAGAAACCGAATACGGTCATCTCGCCCGAGTCGTGGTGATGGTCATCATGCCCATGTCCATCGACATGGGTGTGTCCAGCATTGGTCACTAAGTTCGACATGGTTTAAGCCTGTTCCAACGAGGTTTCAACACGGGTGGCGGTGGCCGGGATTTTCCCTGCCGCAACCAGACGCTTGTGCTGCTCGGCTTCGATGCGCTCGATCACGTCGACCGGCACCATATAGCCTTGATCATCACGGGCCGCGTGGATCACGAAGTAGATCACGGTGCCGGCCAGGCCAGCGATTGCCAGCCACCAGATGTGCCAGATCATCGCGAAACCGAACACGGTCAACAGCGCGCCCATGACCACACCGGTCGCGGTGTTGTTTGGCATGTGGATCGGCTCGTACTTGGCCGGGGCCTTGTACGCGGTGCCGTTTTCCTTGGCTTCGGTGAACGGGTCGACTACGTCGGCTTTTGGCAGCACGGCGAAGTTGTAGAACGGAGGTGGCGACGAGGTCGACCATTCCAGGGTGTGTGCATTCCACGGGTCGCCGTGTTCGCACATGTTTTCTGGTTTGTTGCGGTCACGCACGCTGACGTACAGCTGGATCAGCTGGCAAGCGATACCCACGGCGATCATCACCGCACCGAACATGGCGACGTACAGGTACGGCACCCACTCAGGGTTGGTGGTGGCGTTCAGGCGACGGGTCATGCCCATGAAGCCCAGAGCGTAGAGCGGCATGAACGCGACGAAGAAGCCCGAGATCCAGAACCAGAACGCAGCCTTGCCCCAGCCTTCGTGCAGCTTGAAGCCGAACGCTTTAGGGAAGTAGAAACCGAAACCGGCGATGTAACCGAATACCGCACCGCCGATGATCACGTTATGGAAGTGCGCGATCACGAACAGGCTGTTGTGCAGAACGAAGTCGGCACCCGGGATGGCCAGCAGTACGCCGGTCATGCCGCCGATGGCGAAGGTCACCATGAAGCCCAGGGTCCACAGCACCTGGCTGGTGAAACGCAGACGGCCCTGGTAGATGGTGAACAGCCAGTTGAACAGTTTCACACCCGTCGGAATGGAAATCAGCATCGTCGCCAGACCGAAGAAGGCGTTGACGCTGGCACCCGAACCCATGGTGAAGAAGTGGTGCAGCCAAACCATGAAGCCCAGGATCGAGATTGCGCCCGATGCGTAGACCATCGAGTGGTGGCCGAACAGTTTCTTGCCGGTGAAGGTCGAGATGACTTCGGAGAAGATACCGAACGCTGGCAGGATCAGGATGTACACCTCAGGGTGACCCCACGCCCAGAACAGGTTCACGTACATCATCGGATTGCCACCAAGTTCATTGGTGAAAATGTGGAAATCCATGTAACGGTCAAGCGTCAGCAGTGCCAGGGTAGCGGTCAGGATCGGGAACGAAGCCACGATCAGGACGTTGGCCCAGGTGCAGGTCCAGGTGAAGATCGGCATGTCCATCAGCTTCATGCCAGGGGTACGCATTTTCAGCACGGTGGCCAGGAAGTTGACCCCCGTCAGCGTCGTACCTAAACCGGATAGCTGTAGCGCCCAGATGTAGTAGTCCATCCCCACGCCAGGGCTGTATTGCAGGCCCGACAGCGGTGGATAAGCAACCCAGCCGGTCTTGGCGAATTCGCCGACGCCCAGGGACAGGTTGATCAGCACTACGCCGGAAACCAGCAGCCAGAAGCTCAGGGAGTTCAGGAACGGGTAGGCAACGTCACGCGCGCCGATCTGCAGCGGCACTGCAAGGTTCATCAGGCCGGTGAAGAATGGCATCGCCATGAAGATGATCATGATCACACCGTGAGCGGTGAAGATCTGGTCATAGTGTTCAGGTGGCAGGTAGCCAGGCGAACCCTCGGTGGCCATGGCCAGCTGGGTACGCATCATGATGGCGTCGGCAAAGCCGCGCAGCAGCATGACCATGGCGACGATGATGTACATCACGCCGATTTTCTTGTGGTCGACCGACGTCAGCCACTCGGTCCACAGGTAGGTCCACTTCTTGAAGTAGGTGATTGCAGCGAACAGCGCCAGACCACCGAGCGCGATCATGGAGATGGTTATCATCACGATCGGTTCGTGGAACGGGATCGCTTCCCAACTTAATTTACCAAACATCGTTTACTCCTCTGCCCCGGCAGCTGAATGCGAGTTCATGTCCATTCCTTGCGTAGCGGCCACTTCTTTCTCTTCTTTCTCGTGCTTCACTTTCGGACCCGGTTTCATGCCTTCGTACTTGTCGACGATGGTCTGGAACAGGTTCGGCGTCACCGAGGAGTAGAGCTCGACTGGGTTGTTCTGGCTCTGCTTGGAAAGGGCTGCGTATTCAACTTGTTCAAGCTGTTTAGGTGCCTTTTTGACTTCACTTACCCAGGCGTCGAAATCTTCCTGGGAAGTTGCGATCGCTTTGAATTTCATACCGGTGAAACCCGCGCCGCTGTAGTTGGCGGAGATACCGTCCATCTCAGCGTTCTCGTTGGCGATCAAGTGCAGCTTGGTCTGCATGCCCGCCATCGCGTAGATCTGGCCGCCCAGCGCAGGGATGAAGAACGAGTTCATCACGGCGTCAGAAGTGATCTTGAAGTTGATCGGGGTGTGCGCCGGGAAAACGATCTTGTTGACCGTGGCGATACCTTGTTCCGGGTAGATGAACAGCCACTTCCAGTCCAGCGCGACCACTTCGATGGTCACAGGCTTGACGTCGGACTCCAGCGGCTTGTACGGATCCAGCGCGTGGGTCGACTTGTAGGTGACGTAACCCAGGGCAATGATGATCAGCACTGGAACAGCCCACACCGCGATCTCGATCTTGGTGGAGTGGTTCCATTTCGGGGTATAGGTGGCGTTGGTGTTGGACGCGCGGTATTTCCAGGCGAACAGGAAGGTCATGACGATGACCGGCACCACGACCAACAGCATCAGCAGCGTTGCGGTGATGATCAGGTTTCGCTCGTCCAGACCAACCTGGCCCTTGGGATTGAGCAAGGTCATGTTGCAGCCTGACAGCAACAACGTGCCGATCAGCGGCAATAAGCCTAGTAGTCTGGGGTACCTGTTTTTACTCATCTCACGACCTCTAAAGCAGCTTGCGCAATGCAGTTGGGTTTTGATCGCCAACACTTCACCCTGCCAAGGGTTGGCATTTTTCTTGGATTGAATAAGGGCATGCCCGTCGTGCGTCAGACGCTGTACGACAAATCCCGGGCCTGCGGTGAGTTCTTATTCGAATTCGTGGTCAAAGGCCTTGTTACAGACCAATTCCATTTGGTGCGGGTAGTTGGAGGCTCCGACACCTGGGCATCGCATGAAGCCACCAGACCTCTCGACACCCTGTTTCTGCTCACGCCTGGTTAAGATTTGAGCAGTGCCGGGGATTCAGTGCGGGCGATTGTAGATATGTAACGCCCTATAAACCATGTCTCATCCCGAAATAATTTTTATCTGAACCGGCAACAATCATTAACCGTTTTCGCAAAAGTGGCGCATCTTATCGAAATTAATTCTCAACAAAAACACCACAATAAGTAGGTCTTCCACCCACAGTTCAGACAGTATCGGGTCCCTCCTCACTGCCCCTCACCTTGCCCGAGGCCCGATATGACGGGGGCTCCGGCCATTCGCCAGCCCCTGTTAAAACTGCCTGCTCGCGTTCGGAATGGAAAAAACCAGAAGCCTGCAAAACAGCCCAATTTCGTTACGTTTTCATGCACCAATCCGGCTTCCTCGAACGCCCTACGACACCGACTCTGTGACAACATGTCGCACATGTGTCGCACCCTTGATTGCCACCCGTCACGGTCTTTTTACCCGGCCTCTGAAATGCGCTCTGCAAGACAAAAAAAGCCCCGGCCCTCTCTGCGAGGACCGGGGCTTTTTTGTCCGACAATGCGTGGCGGCAGATGACCTCAGCGCAGCGCTTTGCGGTTACGCGACGTCAGCAAAGGCACCAGCACCACGATCAGCACGAAGGCGACCAGCGCCCACTGCGCCAGCGACAGGCCGAGGATCGGCGGGTATGGCGTGGAGCAAAAACCATCGACCTGGAAACCCAACGGAAAGATCTTCGCCAGCGGCAAATCATCGACAATCGGTTGCAGCACATCGATGCCGCAACTGACCGCCGGATAGAACTGCGTATAGACGTGATGCCCGGCAACGCCGACGCCTGCCAGCGCGCAGATCACCACCAGGGTTTCAAACACCGTGATGCTGCGACGGCTGCGCATGGCCGCGCCGATGAAGGCAAAGATCGCGATCAGCAGCAACGCGTAACGTTGCAGGATGCACAGCGGACAAGGCGCCTCGCCCAGAACAATTTGCATGTACAGCGCGCCGCCGATCAACGCCAGGCAAATGATGCCCAACAACACCAGGTAGCGCCGTTCACGCCCCAACCGCATGGATTCATCGCTCATCGCGTTTCCCTTGAAAATTTCGATTGCCCGCCAGTCTACACGCTGGCCCGGACCTTTGAGAGTCTGGAGCATGTCAGGGGGATTCGGGGGAATAGACGACAAGGCGGTTAAGAAGGGATTAACTTTTCAGCTTTTTTCAGTTCAGGACCGAGGTGAAGCAATCGCGGGCAAGCCCGCTCCCACAGGGATTTGTGTCGATCCTGATTGATGTGAACGACACAAAACCTGTGGGAGCGTGGCTTGCCCGCGATGGAGGCGACTCGGTCTTATTCCAGCGCCGCTGCCGGCCCGAAGAACTCGTAACGGCTTTGCTTCTCCGGCACGCCCAGGGCTTTGAGGTGGCGCTTGATCGACGCCATGAAACCTTTCGGCCCCAGGAAGTAAGCATCCAGGTCACGCTGCTCCGGCAGCCATGCATGCAACTGCTGCTGGCTCAACAAACCGACCTTGTGCGCCGCCGGGCTCACGCCGTCGTCCTCGGAGTAGCAATAGAAGCGCTTGAGTTGCGGGTGACGCTCGGCCAGGCCATCGATCCAGTCGCGGAAGGCATGGACGCTGCCGTTGCGCGCGCAGTGGATGAAATGCACGGGCCGCTGAGTCTCCAGCGCCGCTTCGAGCATCGCCAGGGTCGGGGTGATGCCGACGCCGCCGCTGATCAACACCAACGGTTTGTCGCTGGCGGTCAGGGTGAACTCGCCCGATGGCGGAAACAACTGGATGCTGGCTCCGACGTGCAACTGGTCATGCAGGTAGTTGGAAGCGCGGCCACCGGCTTCACGCTTGACGCTGATGCGGTACTGGCCTTTGTTCGCCAGCGCCGACAGCGAGTAGTTGCGACGGATTTCTTCACCGTCGAGGATCAGTTTCATGCCGATGTACTGGCCAGGTTCCGCCACCAGGATCGGGCCTTTGTCCGCGGGTTCAAAGTAGAACGAAGTGATCTCGGCGCTCTCCTCGACCTTGCCCGCCACGATGAATTCCCGCGCCCCGCGCCAGCCACCGGGGGCCTGCTCTTTCTGGTCGTAGATGCTGGTTTCGGCACCGATCAGGATGTCCGCCAGTTGGCCGTAAGCCGCGCCCCAGGCCGCGATCACTTCAGGGGTGGCGATCTCTTCGCCCAGCACTTCGGCGATGGCCCGCAGCAAGCAGGAGCCGACAATCGGGTAGTGCTCCGGCAGGATCTGCAAGGCCACGTGTTTGTTGATGATCTTGGCCACCAGGTCGCCCAACTGATCGAGCTGGTCGATATGGCGCGCATACATCAATACGCCGTTGGCCAAGGCACGCGGCTGATCACCGCTGGTCTGGTGGGCCTGGTTGAACAGCGGGCGGACTTCCGGGTATTCGGAGAGCATCATGCGGTAGAAGTGCGTGATCAGCGCTTCACCACCGCTTTCAAGCAGCGGCACGGTGGATTTGACGATGGCACGGTCTTGAACGCTCAGCATAAGGTGACTCCTGGTCTTCTTGGATTGCTAACGGATTACCCTATGCTTATCAGCTTCCATGCCAACTATTTAATCGTTATAAATCAATAAGTTAATAACAAGATAGTCATTTAGACACTGCCTGACTTATAGTCATACCGACTACACGGAGTCACTATGACTGCAAAACCCCTGCTCACCGCCCTGCTACCCCTGGTCTCCGACCTGTCCCGCGAACTGCCCGAGGGCGAGCGTTATCGCCGCCTGCTGGAAGCCATGCGCGCCCTGCTGCCGTGCGACGCCGCCGCCCTGCTGCGCCTTGATGGTGAATG
The DNA here is from genome assembly GCF_056405655.1 of Pseudomonas sp. P1_F7. NCBI lineage: Bacteria > Pseudomonadati > Pseudomonadota > Gammaproteobacteria > Pseudomonadales > Pseudomonadaceae > Pseudomonas > Pseudomonas sp. P1_F7. The sequence goes on along the minus strand of NZ_JBFUBR010000010.1, from coordinate 121,121 downwards.
GCTGGTGCCGCTGGCCGTCGACGGCTTGAGTACCGATACCCTCGGTCGACGCTTTAAGGTCAGCGAACACCCGCGTTTCGAAGCGCTGCTCAGCAGCCCCGGCCCGACCCGTTTCGCTGCCGACAGCGACTTGCCTGACCCCTATGACGGCCTGGTCGATGGCCTGGATGATCATCTGGAAGTCCACGACTGCATGGGTTGCCCTCTGTTCATCGACGAGCGCCCATGGGGCCTGCTGACCCTCGATGCCCTCGACCCGGAGCGCTTCGAGCCCATCGAGCTGGATGCCCTGCAAGCCTTCGCCAGCCTCGCGGCCGCCACGGTCAACGCCGCCGAACGCATCGAGCGGTTGAACAACCGGGTCGAAGATGAACATCAGCGCGCCGAGGTCTACCGCCAGGCCAGCGGCCAGCAGAATCGCGAGATGATCGGCCAGAGCAAGACCCACAAGCGTTTGGTCGAAGAAATCAGTCTGGTGGGCGGCAGCGATTTGACCGTGCTGATCACTGGCGAAACCGGGGTCGGCAAGGAGTTAGTGGCCCAGGCCATCCATGCCGCCTCGCCCCGCGCCGACAAGCCGATCATCAGCCTCAACTGCGCCGCGCTGCCTGACACCTTGGTGGAAAGCGAGTTGTTCGGCCATGTTCGCGGCGCCTTCACCGGGGCGATGAACGACCGCCGCGGCAAGTTCGAGCTGGCCAATGGCGGCACGCTGTTTCTCGATGAAGTCGGTGAGTTGTCGCTGACCGTGCAGGCCAAATTGCTGCGGGTGTTGCAGAGCGGTCAACTGCAGCGACTGGGCTCGGACAAGGAGCATCAGGTCGACGTGCGCCTGATCGCGGCGACCAACCGCGACCTCGCCGAAGAAGTACGCAGCGGCCGTTACCGCGCCGACTTCTACCATCGCCTCAGCGTTTATCCGCTGCTAGTGCCGGCCCTGCGCGATCGCGGGCGCGATGTGCTGCTGCTCAGCGGTTACTTCCTGGAGCAAAATCGCTCGCGCATGGGCCTCAACAGCCTGCGCCTGAACAGCGACGCCCAGGCCGCGCTATTGGCCTACGACTGGCCCGGCAATGTGCGCGAACTTGAGCATTTGATCGGCCGCAGCGCCTTGAAGGCCTTGGGTAACTGCAAGGAACGGCCAAGGATTCTCAGCTTGAGTGCCGCCGACCTGGACTTGCCCAACGTCAGCGTTGAAGCCGCTACCGAACAACCCGTCGCCAGCGTCACGCAAGCGGTGACCGGCGATTTGCGCGAGGCCACCGAGCGTTATCAGCGTCAATTGATCGGTGCTTGCCTGGAACGGCACGACAACAACTGGGCAAGCGCGGCCCGTGAGCTAGGCCTGGATCGGGCGAACCTGGGGCGGATGGCCAAAAGGCTCGGCATGAAGTGATGGCCCCATCGCGAGCAAGCTCGCTCCCACAGTGGATTTCAGTGGACACAACATTTGTGTTCACCTCGGCCACCTGTGGGAGCGAGCTTGCTCGCGATGGCGTTCTACCACTCACTGAATTACTAAAGCCTGCCCCAAACAAGTCGATAACCCGGCATCGAAGTCATTGGCGATCCCGGGATTGCCCGTCACCTTTTTCCAGAGAAGGTTCCTATGTCCTCCACCAAAGCCCGCGCAGACTCACTTTCGCTTCTGCTGTTTACCCTGCGCAGCGGCAAGCTGATGGCAATCAACCTGCTCAAGGTCAGCGAAATCATTCCCTGCCCGCCGCTGACCAAACTGCCGGAGTCGCACCCCCACGTCAAAGGCATCGCCACCCTGCGTGGTGCCTCGCTGTCGGTGATCGACCTCAGCCGTGCCATTGGCGAGCGTCCGCTGGAAGACCCGAATGGCGGCTGCCTGATCGTCACCGACGTCAGCCGCTCCAAGCAGGGCCTGCACGTGCAGGCCGTGAGCAAGATCGTCCATTGCCTGACCACCGACATCCGCCCGCCGCCCTTCGGCTCCGGTGGTTTGCGCGCCTACATCACCGGCGTGACGTCGGTCGATGGCACCTTGGTGCAAGTGCTGGACATCGAAAAAGTCATCCACGGCATCGCCCCGGCACAAATCGAAATGGCGCCGACCGAACTGAGCATGGAAGACGCCGAACTGCTCGGCAACGCGCGCATCCTGGTGGTCGATGACAGTCAGGTCGCCTTGCAGCAATCGGTGCACACCCTGCGTAACCTTGGCCTGCAATGCCATACAGCCCGCAGCGCCAAGGAAGCCATCGACTGCCTGCTGGACCTGCAAGGCACCGCGCAGCAGATCAACCTGATCGTCTCGGACATCGAAATGTCGGAAATGGACGGCTACGCCTTCACCCGCACCCTGCGGGAAACCCCGGATTTCGCGCATCTTTATGTACTGCTGCACACGTCGCTGGACAGTGCGATGAACGCCGAGAAAGCACGGCTGGCGGGGGCGAACGCGGTGCTGACCAAATTCTCTTCGCCGGAATTGACCCAGTGCCTGATCACCGCGGCCAAGGCTGTTGCCGAACAGGGTTATTGAGTGTTGACCGAAGAATTCTGCTGGCTGATGCGGCGCGACCTCTCTGTCGTCGTGCCGTCCCCCGATTGGCCAGCCGGCCTGCAACTGAGCGAATACCACCCCGAACTGGCCACCGCCGTGCACCGGTTGATGGAGTTCGGTTATCTCGACGGCGGCGGGCGTGTAGCCGCGCTGGACATGTGGCAACGGCAGCTGGAAACCGATCCGGAATATGACCCGGCCCTGTGCTTCATTGCCCTGGATGCCGAAGGCGTGGTGGGCGTGTGTCAGTGCTGGACCAGTGCCTATATCAAGAACCTGGTGGTGCATCCGCGGTTTCAGGGCCGCGGGTTAGGGCGTGCACTGTTGTTGCAGGCGTTCAAGATATTCCAGCAGCGGCGTGAAGGCTTCGTGGACCTCAAGGTACGTGAAGACAACCTTCGGGCGCGGCGCTTGTATGAAAGCGTCGGGATGCGCGCAGTCCGCCGGGAACCGGTTCCGCTCTGATACCGCCATCGCGAGCAGGCTCGCGATGGGGTCCGCATATTCGACTTAAAACCTTCAGGCATACTCACGCCTTGGCCACTCGATACCAAGGAAGCCCAAGCCATGAAGACTGCCAGCCTCACCCTCCTCTGCCTCACCGCCCTTACCATCCAGGCCCACGCCTCCAGCCCCGACGCCTGGGCCACCTACGATAAAGCCGTACTCGCCGGATGCACCAAGGCCAGCGGCCTGAAGGACGCCAAACCCGTGGGCAACGCTGCGCAGTTCGATGACCGGGTCGGCTACACCGCACTGCTGCTCCAGGGCCAGTACCCGCAAAAGCACATGAAAGGTGCACAAGGCACCGAGCTTTGCCTCTACAACAAAAAGAGCAAAACCGCGTACGTCACCGAATGGGACTCCATCCGCCCGGCCAGCAAGGCGAACTGAGTGGCGCATAATTTGCTTCGATAGCGGCTTTTGTGGCGGCATTCTGTCGCCGTTTCATGCCCTGTGATGCGAATGAACGCTAAATGAATACGACGTTTTCCTGCGTAGGCTGCGGCAAATGCTGCAACGACCACCATGTGCCCCTGACCCTGAGCGAAGCCCGGATGTGGGCAGCCGACGGTGGTCAGGTGATCGTCCTGGTGGAAGCGTTTCTGGGCAACGGCCTGGGTCTGCCGGTGCAACAACGGGAACACGCCGAACGCCGTTCGGCAGCAGTGCGCAGCGGCGAATCCGAGGTGTACGTAGCCATCACCTTCGCCGCCTACAATGTCGGCCCCTGCCGGAATCTTGACGAGGACAACCTCTGCCGCATCTACGAACGCCGGCCGTTGGTGTGCCGTATCTATCCGATGGAAATCAATCCGCACATTCCCCTGAACACCGCCGTTAAGGAATGTCCACCTGAGTCGTGGGAAAAAGGACCGGACCTGATTGTCGGTGGTGAGTTGGTCGACCGGGAATTGTCGGAGTTGATCCAGCGCTCCCGTCAGGCGGATCGTAATGACATTCTGATGAAGGACGCGATTTGTGCGTTGCTGGGGATTCGCACGACGGCCCTGAAGGGCGACGGGTTTACCGCTTATCTTCCGGATATGGCGGAGTTCGCCACGATCATCGATGAACTGACCGGGCAAACGCTGCCTGAGTGGGCCAGCGAATGGCGGTTTCATGTGTCGGGGGATGATATTGCCAGCCAAGTGCTGGCCGCAGGTGCGCAAGTGGCAGCGGATGCGCCGGCGAACTATGCGTTTATTTCATTGCGGGCGGCTTGATCCGAAGGATTCGTCACCTGTAATGGCCCCATCGCGAGCAAGCTCGCTCCCACAAGGATCACCAATGAACACATATTTTGTGTACGACGATGATTACTGTAGGAGCGGGCTTGCCCGCGATGACGGCGGCGCTGTTATCGCAAAGTCCGGATTTAGCGCTTACCCATCGACCGACGAGTCCCCGGCGGTGCCATGCCCGGCGTCTTGGTGTGGCCGTTCTTGGCGCCGTTTTTGTACCACGGCTGGTTCGAGCCCTTGGCGGCCGCCAGTTCGCCCGGCTTGAACGGGAACTTGAATGCAGGGATCTCGGCTTTGGTTTCGCTGTCAGCGCTGGAGTCGACGCTGTCTGGCAGTGCTGCCTGCACGTCGCTCTGGGCGTCGGCGACCGGCGGTTGTTTCGGGGAAGTCATGAAAGCTCCGGGTGATGCATGAAGTGTCGGGCCCGGTGAGTGGGCCGCATGCCACAGTATAAGAAGTGCGGCAGTATAACTGGATGGAGCACCGCAAGCTGCAAGCTTGCATTGACCGCCTGACGACTCGCACAAATCCCGCGAAGAATGTTAGCGTGCTCATCATTCTTCATCGCCCGACGAGCCCGCCTCCCATGAAAAAGACTGTCCTGGCTTTCAGCCGCGTCACCTCGCAAATGGTCGAACGCCTGCAACAAGATTTCGATGTCATCGTGCCGAATCCGAAAAACGGCGACATCAACGCCCAATTCAATGAAGCCCTGCCCCACGCCCACGGCCTGATCGGCGTCGGTCGCAAACTCGGCCGCGCCCAACTGGAAAACGCCGCCAGGCTGGAAGTGGTCTCCAGCGTCTCGGTGGGCTACGACAACTATGACCTGGCCTACTTCAACGAACGCGGGATCATGCTGACCAACACGCCAGATGTGCTCACCGAAAGCACCGCCGACCTGGCGTTTGCCCTGTTGATGAGCAGCGCGCGCCGCGTTGCTGAACTGGATGCCTGGACCAAGGCCGGGCAATGGCAGGCCACTGTCGGTGCGCAGCTGTTCGGTTGCGATGTGCACGGCAAGACGCTGGGCATTGTCGGCATGGGCAACATCGGTGCGGCCATCGCCCGACGCGGTCGCCTGGGGTTCAACATGCCGGTCATCTACAGCGGTAACAGTCGCAAGACCGAGCTGGAACAGGAGCTCGGCGCGCAGTTACGCAGCCTTGATCAACTGCTGGCCGAGGCCGATTTCGTCTGCCTGGTGGTGCCGCTCAGCGAGCAGACCAAACACCTCATCAGCCATCGCGAACTGGCACTGATGAAGCCGAGCGCCATTCTGGTGAACATCGCCCGTGGCCCGGTAGTGGATGAACCGGCGCTGATCGAAGCACTGCAAAACAATCGCATTCGTGGTGCCGGGCTGGACGTGTACGAAAAAGAACCGCTGGCCGAATCGCCACTGTTCCAGCTGAAAAACGCCGTGACCTTGCCGCACATCGGCTCGGCCACCCATGAAACCCGCGATGCAATGGCCAACCGTGCCCTGGCCAACTTGCGTAGCGCCCTGTTGGGCGAGCGACCGCAGGACCTGGTCAACCCGCAAGTCTGGAAGGGTTAACGCAAAACGGGCAGGTGTTACAAGCGCCTGCCCGTTTAATACAAAAAATCCACTCTCAACTTATTAAACAACTCTCTGAGTACACACACTGCAACCCAGTCAACCTCCAAACAACAAAGACACGCGATAGACTCTCCGCACTTACCCAAGCACTACGGGAACAATAACGGAGATCACCAACTTGAACCCATTCACAACAAGCCAAGTCATTCGACTCAGCAAAGCCACACTGATGTTATTTATCAGCCTCTTTGGATTGCTGATGCTATACAACAACTTCACGGACTACTCGACCAATTATGAATACATTGCTCATATCCTGAGCATGGACACCACCAATGATCAACACAAATACAGCCACAGGGCTATTACTTCAACCATACTGCACCACCGCATTTACTGGCTGATCATTACACTTGAAGTGGTCTACACCCTATGCTGCCTACTCGGCACCTATTACCTTTACAAAAATATCAACACCAGCCGCGAACAATTTCACGAAGCTAAAAAACCTGCACTAATAGGGTTAGTGATCGCCCTTTTTCTTTATTACGTTGGCTTTCAAGTGATCGGCGCCGAATGGTTCAACATGGATGAGTCGAAAACATGGAACTACAAGGACAGGGCTCGACATATTATTGATTTCATCTTTCCGCTCTTGATATACATCGCGATGAAAATCGAGCGCTGAGTCACTCAGCATTCGCCCCCTCAGGCCAGCTTGCCGTTGCCCAGCACCTGCGGCATTTTCGGTTTGCGAAACACCAGTACGTTACCCGACATCACCAAGACCAGCCCCAACAGTGCCGGCACCGTCCATTGATAACCCTCGGCGAACGCTGACACGTTGAGCGCCACCACCGGGAACAGCACCGTGCAGTACGCAGCCCGCTCAGGCCCCATGCGGCCGACCAGTGTCAAGTAAGCGGTGAAACCGATCACCGACCCCGGAATCACCAGGTACAGCAACGACCCGATGTAACGCGCGCTCATTTCCATATCGAAGGGAATGCCTTTGACCAGGCACCACACCGAAAGCATTACCGCGCCGTAAGCCATGCCCCAGGCGTTGGTGGTCAACGGCTTGAGACCGGCTTTCTGTTGCAGGCTCGAAAGCATGTTGCCCGCCGAGAAACACAAAGTGCCACACAGAGCCAGACCGAGGCCCAGCAAAGTTTCCGGGCTGGCGGTATGCCCGGCCAGTTCCGGCCAGAACAGCAGCCCCAGCCCAAGCAGGCCCAGCGCACCGCCCATCAGCACATTGCGGGCGATTCTCCGACCGAAGAACACCCGCGCGTTGAGGGCATTCCACAGGGTGGCGGTAGAAAACACCACAGCCACCAGGCCGCTGGGGATCCACTGGCTCGCAGTGAGGAAGCACATGAAGTTGACACAGAACAGGCACAGGCCCTGAGCGAGGCAAATCAGGTGCCCGCGACGGTTCATCACTTGCAGGCGCCGGCTGAGCAGCAGGATCACGAACAGCACCAGCGCAGCGAGGCCGAAGCGATAGACAATCGACACGGGAATGGCCACCACGCCCAGTTGCCATTTCAAGGCAATCCAGGTGGTGCCCCAGATCAGCACGGTCAGCAAATACAAAGAAAGGTTCATGGCAAAGGCTCCTCGATAGGTGCCCAGTGTCCGGCGCCACGTCCTGGCGCACTTGCATAAACTTGCGCTTTTGTCTGGCGACAGGCTGGCAGGGGAACATCTACGGAGTAGGATGCAAGGCGTTGGAGAGAACCGATATGGCCGCACTGGACAACCTGCAAGTCTTTCAAGCCCTCAACCGCTCGCCGAATGCTCGTCTCGAGCACAGCGCCGAGCTCGGTGACGGCTTGTCCGCAGCCTTGTGGAGCAATCACCACGATGCCCAGGATTACGAAGCGCCCAGCCACCACACGTTGTCCTGTTACCTCGCCGGCGGCACCGGCACCTTTCGCCGCGACCAGCCCGGCAACAAGGGTGGTCCGGACAAACTGTGCATCCTGCCGGCCGACCACCAGTCAGGTTGGGTGATCAACGGCGATATTCGCCTGGCGCACCTGTATTTCAGCCCCGAACAATTTGCCCTCGGCTGCGTCACCCTGCTCGATCGCGAGCCACGGGAAATGCAACTGCGCGAACAGACCTTTCTCGATGATCCGCAGCAGGCGCTGCGCTTTCGGCAGTTGATCACCTTGAACTGGGACGAGCCGGGCGAACGCCTGCTGACCAGCAGCCTGGCTCACGAGTTGCTCAGCCATGCCCTGCTCAGCCAGGTCAACGCCCGGCAAGGCCTGCGCCTTAAAGGCGGGTTGGCCGCGCATCAGCGTCGGCATCTGGTGGAGTTCATCGACAGCGATCTGGACGAGGCCATCAGCCTCGGTCAGTTGGCGGCGTTGTGCGCGTTGTCGGAATACCACTTCGCACGGATGTTCCGCGAGAGTTTCGGCTTGCCGCCCCATCAGTATGTGCTGGCACGACGCCTGAACCGGGCGCGGGAGTTGCTGCGCACGACCTCGCAACCACTGGGGGAGATTGCGCTGGCCTGTGGATTTTCCAGCGCCAGCCATTTCACCAACCGCTTTCGCCAGGCCCTGGGCGGAACGCCTGGTGAGTATCGACAGGCGTTTTTGCGCTAGGTGCGGGATTTTCGGTGTCTTTCAGGCCGCCATCGCGAGCCGGCTCCGGGCGGCGTTCCGACGATGAACGATGACGCGGTCTGTCGTCAGAACTCCAAGGTGCTCGATAGCGTCACCTGCCGCGAATCCCCCATCGACACAAAAAACCGACTCGCCGCCGAGGTGTAGTAAGTGCGGTCAAACAGGTTCTTCACGTTGAGCTGAAACTTGACCTTTTGCCCCTCGACCTTGGTGTCGTAGGTAGCGAACGCATCCACCACGGTGTAGCTCGGCAGATCGAAATCGTTCACCGCGTTGCCCGCCCGCTCACCCACATAACGCGCCCCGGCGCCGACCCGCAGTTGGTCGCCGCCAATGACGCTGCCGAAGTCATAGACGGCCGACAACGAGCCACTGTTCTTGGCGACGTTTTGCAACTGATTGCCTTTGTAAACCGGGTCTTCGGTGACTTCGGCATCGGTGTAGGCATAGCTGCCGATCATGCTCCAGCGATCGGTGAGCTGCCCGCTCAAGTCCACTTCCAGGCCACGGGAACGCACTTCACCGGCGGCACTGTAAATCGTGGTCGGACCTTCGGCGTTGGCCACCAGCACGTTGCGCTTCTTGATGTCGAACAGCGCGATGTTGCCGGTGACGCGGCCCGGTAGATCAAGCTTGGCCCCCAGCTCCCAGGACTTGGCTTCTTCCGGCGCGATGCCGCCGTCAAGCACGGTACTGCTGCCGCTCAATGGCGCGATGGTCGAGTTGGGTTTGAACGACTCGGTGTAGCTGCCGTAGAACGACAATGCGTCGGTGTACTTGTACACCAGGCCGGCGCGCGGCACCCATTTCTGCCCGTTACTGTCGGTGTTGGCGTGGAACGGCACACCTTTGCCGGCGTACTGGTCGTACGCCTGGAAGCGCGCACCGGCCACCAGAATCCACTGATCGTTGAGGTGGATGGAATCCTGCAGGAACACCGAATCGCTACGCAGTTCATCGGTCTGCGCGCTGTCGGGAGCGCTGACGGTGGTACCCGGCACTTCGCGACCATATACCGGATTGACGTAACTGAAGGTGGTCAGGCTTTTCTGGCGGATCAGGTCTTCGCGGAAGATCTTGCGGTATTCGTCATCGACGCCGAACAGCAGGTCGTGCTGCATGCCGAGCACATTCACGTTGCCTTCGAGGCTTGCGGTGGTGAAACGGTCGGTGCTGATCGCGTTCTGCGTGCCGTCCATGCTGCGGGTCAGCGTGCCCTTTTTGGTGTCGATGGCGGTCACGCGCACCTGGCTGGCGTCGTAGGTTTCGCGGTTCCAGCTGTAGCCGAAATGGGCTTTCCAGTTGTCGTTGAGTTCGTGATCGGCCTCGAAGTGATAGAGGTCCGAACGCCCTTCCATGTTGTTGAACGGCTCGTCGAGACGCTCGTTGCGCGAAATGTCCAGCGGATGGTTGGTGCGTGGATCGATCAGCGTGCCGCGGTCGAATGGCGTGAGGAATTCGCGGTGTTCATAGGAGAACAGCAGCTTGGTGCTTTCGCCGTACCAGGCCAGGGATGGTGCGATCAGGCTCTCGCGATGCACACCGAAGTTACGCCAGTAATCTTCGTCTTCGTAGTCCAGCACCATGCGGTAGGCCAACCCGGAATCGCCGAGGGCACCGGTGCTGTCGAGGCCGCCGCCGCTGCCGTTCTTGCCGTCGCCATAGCTCGAACCGCGCGCGGTCAGCGCGTTGTACTGCTCAAACTCGGGCTTCTTGCTGACCATGTTGACCACGCCGCCCGGATCCTGAATGCCGTAGAGCAACGAGGCCGGGCCCTTGAGCACTTCGACCCGATCCACGCTGGCGTTGAGGCCACGGCCCTGCACGATCGGCATGCCGTCACGCATGATCGAGCCGTTACGGTTGTCGCCAAAACCGCGGACCATCACCGAATCCTGGGTGCTGCCCAAGGTGTTGGCCTGGGTGATGCCGCTGACATTGGCCAGGGCGTCATCGAGATTGCGCGGCGCCTGGTCGCGGATGACCTGGGCCGGGACGACGTTGATCGTCTGCGGGATTTCCTGAATCGGGGCCGAGGAGCGCATCACCGAAGAGGTCGATGGCGGCTGGTAGCTCATGGAATCGTCCATCACCGAGGTGATAGTGGTCGCGCCCAGGTTCAACGCACCTTCGGTCGGCCGCGGTTCCAGCGCCATGGTGTGGCCGTCGGTGCGACGGAACGTCAAGCCCGAACCTGCGAGCAGTCGCTGCAGGGCTTGTTCGGCGCTCATCTGGCCATTGACCGCCGGCGCATTGAGGCCGTACGGCGCTTCATTCGTGTAGACGACACTGATGCCGGTCACCCGGCTGAAATCACTCAGGGCCTGGGGCAGCGGTTTGGCGGCCAGGGAAAAACTGAACTGCGCACGTTGCTGGCTGTTACCGGCCTCAGCGGCCAGCGCCACGCTCGGCGGCAGCAACGCCAATGCCGAAAAGCTCAACGCAGAAACACCCAACCATTGTTTGACCGAACCCGATTTTGCCCTGGACTTCATTGCTCATGACCTGTGTAGAACTGCAACGGATGCGAATGACTCGCAGTTTCAGTCACTACACGGATGGCAATCGGGTTTACCTCATCACAATTTGAAAATATTTTTACTTGAGTGATTGAGTGCCTGTTCTGCCGTCATCGCAGAATAATCAGATGCCCCAACACCTGATGCTGTTCAAACCCCAACACTCCCTGCAACGAACTCAACACCGCCTGCGGTTTCCTGCTCGGAAAGCTGCCACTGACCCGGCGTGCCGCCAGTTCATCATTGAGCAGCACGATTCGCCCTGGGTAATAGCGACTCAGGTCATTCACCACATCGGCCAGCGTCGCCTTGTAGTAATTGAGCCAACCCTGGCGCCATGCCAACTGCGCTTCGCTGTCCACCGCGTGGAGTTTTTCTGCCGTACCTTCGCCGTAGGCCACTTGCTGGCCGGCGGTGAGAATTTGCTGTTCGGCGTTTTGCTCCGCCGTAACGCCAACCCGTCCGGACAACACCGTGACCTGCGCGCCGCGGGGCTGCAAACGGACTTCGAACTGCGTGCCCAAGACCCGCGCCTGCCCCTTCTCGGCACCCACCACAAAGGGCTCGCCGGTGTGGGTCACGCTGAAAAATCCAGCGCCGCGACGCAGTTGCACATGCCGCTCGCCGCGACTGAAATCCACGGCGATGGCGCTGTCGGCATCCAGTGTCACCTGCGACTGATCGGCCAGGGTGACGGTGCGAATTTCCCCCGGTGCCGAGACGTAATCCGCCCCCAGGTCATCAATCCAGCGCATCGGCTGCCAGCCTGTGCCGAGACTGATCATCAACAGCAGGCACGCGGCCATCGCCAGTGCACCGGACCTGCGCCCGACCGTGCTGCGCCGCGGCTTGTCCATGGCATTGAGATACCCTTGCAAGGCAAAAGCGTCTTCATTGGCGAGCGTACGCGCCGGCCCTTCGCTCAACTCCCACAAGACCTGCGCCTGGGCATAAGCCTCGGCATGGGCGGGGTCGGCTTGCAGCCATTGGCTGAAGGTAGCCTGGTCACCGCTGCCGGGCTGGTCATGCAACAGGCTCAGCCAGGCCAGCGCGGCCTGCTCCTGCGCGGGCGTCGGGGTGACGCGTTCGAAGTGGTTCACGGTGCTTTCCCTGGCGTTCGTGTTTCGGGCTCCCGAAGGCTCGCCTTGCAGGCTTCGAGGGCGCGCATCATATGTTTTTCCACGGCACTTTGTGACAAGCCCATGGCCTTGGCGATCTCGGCGTATTTACGGCCGTGAATGCGATTGAGCAAAAAGATCTGCCGCGTGCGCTCCGGTAACGCGCGTAACGCGGCTTCGACATGACGCAAATCGTTACCCGCCTCCAGCGCCGCTTGCGGTCCAACGTCATGGCTGTCCGGTGGCTCCACCATCAAGCCTTCGCTGGCCCGGACCCGCGTGCCTTCACTACGCAAATGGTCGATGGCGATGTTGCCGGCGCAGCGCAGCAGGTAAGTGCTGAGCTCCTCGACTTGCACCAGCGGCCGCCGCCAGAAACGCAGGAACAAATCCTGCACCAGATCAGCCGCCGTCGCCCGGCAACCGACGCGACGATTCACCAGTGCTTCCATTTGTGAACGCTGGGAGAGAAACACCTGGAGAAAATGCGCACGGTCGCCGCGCTGTTGATCGCGCTCGATATCGCGGGGGTCGGGTGGGAGAGTGATCATCGTTCATGTTTCGACCTGAAAACCGGTGAGGCCACGACAGCGTCAGGGGGCCGGCAAGGCCGCAATATTAATGATAAATATTCTCATATGCAAAAGGATCAGGTGCAGCCCTCTATTACGCCCACTGGCTGCACCGCAAACTCGGCCGTCCCGATAGCCCAGGCCAATGGCCATGGAATCCAAAAGCCACCGAAACGAAAACGGGCCTGCAATGCAGGCCCGTTTTCATGGGAAGGTAAAAAAGTGAATCAGGTGTCAGCCGTTAAGCGCCGCCTGTTCGTTTTCCAGAAACTCTTCTTCCAGCAGCTGATCGGCATGGGTGCCACTCTCGATGGGCACCACATTGGCTCGTTTGCCGCGTAACTTGCCGAACATATGCTCCAGCGCATGTTCAAGTTTAGTGGCCGCTCCGTCGATCGCCTGCTCCATGGTGGAGGCTTTATGGGTGACGGAAACCGGTTGATGGCCTTTTGGCCGCGCCTCCAGTTGGCAGCGCATGTCGTGGGGACCCGGCTTGTCGCCGTTCTCGTCCCGCAGGTGAACCTCGACTCGTGTCAGGTCCTCTTCGTAGCGTTCGAGCGTGCTCTCAATGGTCGTACGTACCCACTCCTCCAGTCGTTTACTGCCTTGAATATGGTTATCGCTATTGACTTGGATTTGCATAGTTCATCCCTTATTTCAGCTAGCTCGCGAGAGGCCGGTCAGCTAAGCCCTTGGGCGTCATCACCGTGACCTCTTACTTACACAATCGGTCTGTACGCTGAACAATTCAACCCCCTAAAAAAGATAAATTTCCAATCGTAAAAAAATCCGGACAACCGGTAAAAGCGCTGTTAAGGTCGGGAGTTGGGTCGCCCTGCTCTTACGTAATAATTGCTCACATTTGCCGCTCCGCCAACGGGTGCAGGCTGCGAAAAGCACCCGCCTCCTCCACCAACCAATCGTGCACCGCGCGCACACCCGGATGGCTCAACGCCCCCGGTGCGTAAAGCAGCATGTAGCGCTTGTGATTGGGCACCGCCAGACCAAACGGCACGATCAACGCCCCGCGCTCCAACTCATCATTGAGTAACGTTCGTCGGGCAATCGCCACGCCCATCCCGGCGATGGCCGCTTCGATCGTCAGGTGATTGCGATTGAACGTATGCCCGCGTCGCACATCCGCCCCCTCGAAGCCGATGGCATTGAGGTAAAACTCCCATTCCGCGTACTCATAGCTGCCGCGCCAGGCGGTGATGTCGTGCAGCAAGGGAAAGTGCATCAGGTCTGCCGGACCGTGCAGCGGCGGACGACCACGTAACAGGCTCGGCGCGCACACCGGAAAAATCTGTTCATCGAGCAAGGCTGTGGATAACAGGCCCGGATAACTGCCGTCGTTCAGGTCGATCGCCAGGTCGAAGTCGCCTTCATGCAACGGCACGCTGCTGTCCTCGGCCACCAGGCGCAACTGAATGTCCGGAAAACGCTGCTGCAAACGTGGCAGGCGCGGCGTCAGCCATTTGCTCAGGAACGACGGAATCGAACGCACCCGCAGAATCCCGCTGATCATGCCCGCATCCAGTCGCCGCAATTCCGCGTCGATGCTGCCATAGGCTTCGTTGACGGTAATAGCCAGGCGCTGGCCCTCAGCGCTCAACTCCACTCCGCGGGCGCGGCGGTGAAACAGACGAAAACCCAGGCGTTCTTCCAACTGGCGGATCTGCTGGCTGACCGCCCCCGGTGTGATGTGCAGCTCTTCGGCGCAGCGGGTGAACGACAAGTGCCGCGCGGCACAGGCAAACACGTTCAGCCAGACATAGGTCTGGGCGTGCAGTTGACGGCTCATCGTTTAGTCCTGCTAAAGGATGTCTTAGGAATTTTCGTTGGTCACGTAGGACCTTGACGGGCAGTATCGCTGAAATTGCGCTTGTCCTACAGAAATGGCAGCGATTCCCCTTCCATTGCATGTAAAGGCTTTAGCATGGCTATCAGTGTTTTCGATCTCTTCAAAGTCGGCATCGGTCCGTCCAGTTCCCATACCGTCGGTCCGATGCGCGCTGCCGCAGCGTTTGCCCAGGCACTGGTCGATCACGGTTTTCTGGCTGACGTGCGACGCGTAGAGATTCGCCTTTACGGTTCTCTGTCGGCGACCGGCGTCGGCCACGCAACGGATCGCGCCTGCGTCATGGGCCTGATGGGCGAATGGCCCGACAGCATCGATCCCACCACCATCGACAGGCGCATTCACACCCTGCGCGAAACCGGCAAATTGTGTCTGGCAGGCGTTGCGGAAATTGCCTTCGACTGGCAACGCGATCTCCTGCTGCTCGACGAAAGCCTGCCCTACCACCCCAATGCCATGTCCCTGACAGCCTTCGGTGAAACCGGCGAATTGTTCGAGCAAACGTACTACTCGGTTGGCGGAGGTTTCATCATCGAAGCGGCTGAAGCCGAATCCGGTATCGCACCGGCTGGCGATGTGGTGCTGCCTTACGACTTTTCCAGTGCCGCCGAACTGCTCAAGCTCTGCGACCAGCACGGGATGCGTGTTTCCGAATTGATGATGGCCAACGAGAGGGCGTGGCGCAGTGACGCTGAAATCCGCCAGGGCCTGCTACACATCTGGTCGGTGATGCGCGAATGCGTCGAGCAAGGCTTGCGCCACGAAGGCGTACTGCCCGGCGGTCTGAATGTTCCACGTCGAGCGGCGAAACTGCATCGCAGCCTGCAGGAAATCGGCAAGCCGAATGTCATCACCTCCACCTTGTCAGCAATGGAATGGGTCAACCTGTACGCGCTTGCCGTGAACGAAGAAAACGCCGCTGGCGGACGCATGGTCACAGCGCCGACCAACGGTGCGGCGGGGATCATTCCCGCGGTGCTGCACTACTACATGAAATTCAATGCCGATGCGTCTGACGACGACGTGGTCGCGTTTTTCCTGGGCGCAGCGGCCGTCGGCATCCTGTGCAAGAAAAACGCTTCGATCTCCGGGGCCGAAGTCGGCTGCCAGGGCGAAGTCGGCTCCGCCTGCGCCATGGCCGCCGCAGGCCTGGCAGAGGTGCTTGGCGCCACCCCGGAGCAGCTGGAAAACGCCGCCGAAATCGGCCTGGAACACAACCTCGGCCTCACCTGCGACCCGGTTGGCGGACTGGTGCAAGTGCCGTGCATCGAGCGCAACGCAATCGCCRCAGTGAAAGCCATCAACGCCACGCAAATGGCCTTGCGCGGCGACGGCAAGCACTTCATTTCCCTGGACCGGGTGATCCGTACCATGCGCGACACCGGGGCCGACATGCACGACAAGTACAAAGAGACGTCACGGGGCGGATTGGCGGTGAACTGGGTGGAATGTTGACCGTTTTGGTTGCACGACAGCCGTTATTGCCCTGAAACGGGCAGAAAACGCGGCCCCTGCAGGAGCGAGCTTGCTCGCGAAAAACCCTCAGGAGCCGCGAACCATCTGGTTTTACGCGTTATCGTTCACGACCATCGCGAGCAGGCTCGCTCCTACAGAACGGTTTTTTTGTCCGACAATTTTTCCGGCATGGGCCTTGCTACTTCCCTGCAGGAACAATGATGGCGAGATGGCCGGTGGTCAGGCATTGCGAACCAACCCGATCACGGCCGGTCAACAACTGCACGTTCAATCAGGCGGTGACGCATCATGGACAACCCTTTCCAGCTCATTACCGATGCCTTTGCAGCGGATTACCAGATCAACCTGAGCATTCAGGGCCTGGACGGCAGCATCATGCTGACCCTTTCCAACAGTGGCCGCGTGATGGCCAAACGCATGATCAGCGCCGAACAACGCAATGACCCGCAACGTCTCAAGCGTCTGGTGCAAAGCATTCAATTCGGCATTGCCATCGAACAAGGCCACAGTGCCGTGGCCATCCTCGAATCCATGACCGATGGCGGCACGCCCAACCTGCCACCACCAACCAAAGGCCGGCCCCGACCCGCCATGGGGCTTTAAAGCTCGCCCTTTTCTACTTCCGGATGTTCACTGGAGCCCGCACCTGTTTTGCGGTGTGGGTTCTCAATTTTCACCGAAGGAAATTGCGACGAAGCGTAACGCACCACCAGAATCGCAAACGCCAGCAGCAGAATCCCGCCGCACAGGTAGATGATCCCCAGGTCCGGCGGGTTGTGGTGCGAAACGTTGGAAATCAGCAGCCGCGTAAGCGCGGTGATCGCCACGTAGATCAGAAAGCGCACGGGCATATGGTTGGTCTTGACCACACCGAAGACCATTGCAGCCTACTTATGCTCAAGAGATCGGAATTCTTTCAAATTACAGGCCTATCGCCATCAAGCATTCAGCCATGCTAACTTCTCAAGTTGACCACAATGATGAGGTCATAACCTTAGAGACTTAACATGCGGCTCAAGAAAGTTAGACTTTTTAACGGGTATAAGCGTTTTCATGACATAACCATCGACTTAGGAGACTCTCCTGCAAGAGTTGTTGCTTTAGTAGGAGCTAATGGCTGTGGTAAGAGCAGTGTTCTTGATGGGATATTATTCCATCACAACGCATGGAACATGCTCGGAGACAAGGGAGGAAAAGACCACAACTATCACTCTATGCGAGGAGATAGAAGCTTTAATTATGAAAGTGTAAGGCTAGATTTTGATGGAGGTAGCTACCAAGAAATAAGAGCATCACGCCCGGGAATGGAGAACACCATATTTTCTTTCCGAAGCCCATATCGTTATAACAGCAACCTAAATGTCACTCAAAGCCGAGCCGTCAGCGAAATCTCACTGAATAACTACGGAGCATCTTCCGCTTCAGATCTCGATGACAAAATGGAAGAAAGCTATAGACGCCTAAACATTAAATTCATGAAATACATGAACGATAATGACTGCAAACCAAGCGAAGCAAAATTAAAAATCATCGAAGACCTTAACTCATCACTAAGAAATTGCCTAGAGATCGAAATAGATAACATAGGCAATATAGAAAGCTCCCAAGGAACTTTATTTTTCAAAAAACGAGGACACCCTACTCCATTTCCATTCAATGTTCTTTCCTCTGGAGAAAAGGAAGTAGTCGACCTACTTCTTGACCTGTATCTAAGACAGGAAAATTTCGACAACACAATTTTTCTTCTAGACGAACCCGAACTACACATAAACACATCAATTCAGAAAAAACTTCTCATAGAAATTAATAAATTAGTTGGGGAGAACTGCCAAATATGGCTCACAACTCACAGCATAGGTTTCATAAGAGCACTACAAGAAGAATTCAAGCAAGAATGCCAACTCATTTACTTTGACCAGACTCAAAACTATGCATCAGAAACGATAGTAATAAAACCATCAATAAAAAGTTCAGCAATTTGGCGTAAGCTTTTTGAAGTAGCACTTGACGACTTGGCCCATCTACTAAGCCCAAAGAGAATAATATACTGCGAAGGGCGTGACGCACCGGGCATCGGAGGGAAAGAGAGAGGCATGGACGCTCAAGCTTTCAATAATATTTTCAACGAAAAGTACCCTGATACTTTATTTGTATCCAGCGGAGGAAACACAGAGCTTGATCAACGGAGTCAAATCGCAATTTCCATTCTCTCTAAAGCATTACCCACTGTGGAAATTCTTGTTCTTAAAGATCGTGATTCCGGCTCAGGAAAACCTATTACCTCTCATGACAGAGAACTTTATCTAGAAAACAACCCAGATAATCATCGCATGTTGAAACGCTGGGAAATTGAAAATTACTTATTTAGCAAAGACGCACTACAAAGTTACTGCCACAACAACAACCTGCAATTCGATGAAGATAGTTACGACAAGCTAGTCACCGATATAGAGAACCAAAGCATAAAGGAAGACTCTTCAAGAATTCGCAACATATGCAGCCTATCAACCAGCATCAACGCCGACAAATTAAAACTTAACATATCCAAAACCATGTCACCAGACTCTCCAACTTATCTAGAACTGGAGGAATGCATTTTCGGAAAAATCTAATAGTTTTCGTCCCCTAGACCACCAAAAATTTGGTGATCTAGGGCGTAAATCAGCTAGACCCGGGTACCCGTTAACCATGAGCCGTGACAAAAAAACAATCTAGCCCCAACATTTCAACGTTCACCACTTTCTATGTCTCCACCACTTGCACCCACAGTTTTTGTAGACGGATACTTATAGGATGCAAAACGAACAACCAATATTGAAAAAGCAAGCAATAAAATCCCACCACATACATACAACAGACCAGAATCTGGATCTTTATGGTGTGACACGTCACCAATCAACAATCTTGTCAAAGCGGTAATAGCCACATAAAGAAGGAATCTGATCGGCATATGGTTTGTTTTAAAATAAATACCTACCATTGCCCCTAATTCTAGGTAAATGAATAGCAAGAGAATGTCGTCAACACTCACGCTACCTTCGCCTAGCATCCTGATAAACGTAACAACGGCAGCGTAGGCAGTGATAGCTCCAATGCCAAACAAGGCTAGATAGTGGAAGGCTTCAACACACAGATTCCCCAGCGAGTCAGCCGAGCAATGAAGGTTTTTGCGAAGCTTTTCAGCCCAGTTCAGGTTATCCATTTTCTACCGCTCCGATCAGACGAGGAAACGTACAGCAAAGGGTCAAGCAGCCAGAAGCACGTTTTGGCTGGATTTACATTTTATTTCGAGTGTTAGTATCGTGTGATTGGTCTTGAAGTAAATCCCGACCATCGCCCCCAGTTCCAGGTAGATGAACAGCAGCAAGATGTCATCGATCTTGATGTGTCCCTCTTCGATCATGCCGAGAAACTCCATCACCGCCGCCCACGCGGTCACCGCACCAATGGCGAACAGCGCCAGGTAGTGAAAGGTTTCGACGAACAGATTGCCCAGGGACTCGGCCAGTTCATGCACGTTCTGCCGCAGCTTTTCGGCCCAGTTGATTTTCACGATGATGCTTCCTTAGGTCGGTTCGACCGGATGATGCGGGTTGGACGTGACGGTTTTTCTGCATGCAGAAAAAAGGCCAGCCCATGATGGCGAGCCGCTCTGGATTGCGCGCCGTGGCGTTTGGTCGCACCTGTGCGGCGCCTCACCTGACAAATGTCGAATCCGGTCTACATTGAAAAGCCACTATCCAAAAGACAGGGTTTCGCTTATTCTTTAGCTGTATATAGATACAGTAGTCGAAATCGACAACCAATGTGAAGGCATGTGAGGTGGTGAATGGCCGTCGAAGTGGTATACCGCAGCAGCCGAGATCTGGAGCGCTTGTTCATGGATAAAGCCGAAGCTGACCGTCATGACAAAATGCTCGAACTGGCCGAACTGCTGGCTGAAGTGTTACAGAAAGCCGTTCCGTCCCTGACCGAGCAGCAAGTGGAAGAAGCCGGGATCTACATGGCGAAGAATCGCGATGTGTTCGCCAAGGCGTTCAAGAGCCAGCCGGACGCCCTGTCCGAACTGCTCAGCGCACCGGTTGAAGTCGCAGAACCAGTCGCAGCGGCCGAGGTCGTTGAAGCCGTTGAGCCGATCGTCCCAGCCAAGCCTGCCAAGGCCCCCAAAGCCGCCAAGTAAGCAAAGCGCAAATTGAACAGGCCCTGAGTCGAATGGCTCAGGGCCTTTTTCATGCCTGTGGAAAACTCATTCAGCGGTACAAGACTTTCTCCGCCAACTCATCGGCCACCCGCGCGGGCGAACGTTTTTCCGCCTGGGCGTGGGCGAACACTTCGGTCAGGCGCGAGCTGATTTTCGACAGGTGCGCGGTAATGGTCGACAGCTCTTCGCCGCGGTGCTTGAGCGACACGTAAATCAGCCCGCCGGCGTTGATCACATAATCCGGCGCATACAGGATGCCGCGGCGTTCCAGTTGGTCGGCGACGTCCAGATGCGTCAGCTGATTGTTCGCCGAACCGGCCACCGCCGAGCAGCGCAATTGCGAGACGGTATGGCTGTTGAGCACACCGCCCAGCCCGCAAGGCGCGAGGATGTCGCAAGGTGTGCTGAGCAGCGCTTCATTGGCAATCGGGTGCGCCCCCAGTTGCTCCATGGCCAGTTGCACCTTGCCGTGATCGATGTCGCTGACCAATAGCTCGGCACCGGCGGCGTGCAGTTGTTCGGCCAATGCATAGCCGACATTGCCCAAGCCCTGGATGGCCACGCGCAGACCTTCGAGGTTGTCGCTGCCCAGCCGGGCCATGGCGGTGCTGCGGATGCCGGTGAACACGCCCATCGCCGCGTGTGGCGCAGGGTCGCCCGCCGAGGTGGTGCTGGTGACGTGTTGGGTTTGCTGGGCGATGCAATCCATGTCCGCCACGGAAGTGCCGCTGTCGATGGCGGTGATGTAGCGGCCTTCGAGCTGTTCGATGCAGCGTCCGAACGCTTCGAACAGTGCCGCGCGGTTTTCCACATGGGCCGGGCGCACGATCACCGCCACGCCGCCGCCCTGGGCCAAACCGGCCAGCGCGGCTTTGTAGCTCATGCCCTGGGCCAGGCGCACAGCGTCTTCGACCGCTGATTCGTCGCTGGGGTAGGCAAGGTAACGACAACCACCCAGGGCAGGCCCCAGCCGGCTGTTATGAATGGCAATGACCGCCTTCAACCCGGTGACCGAGTCAACGCTCAGATGCAGCGATTCAAGGCGGGTGCTTTGCATGAGAGCGAACATCGTAAGGCTCCCGAATCACTTCTTGTAGTCGCCAGTATAGGCTTGCGCCCAAAAATTGCAGAAGCGCACCGGAATAAGAGCGGCCCCGATGCAGGCTTTCGGAAATAACCCTTGATCGCCCTTGTGCGGCACTGGACGAATGCCGGAGAGGGGGCTAAAACGAGGCATTGCCCGGAGATTTTGATGACCCCGCGCCAATCGTTCTTCGCCTGCCTGCAACGTTCACCGCCCGCGCTGTTCGAGGCGGCACTGTGGATTGCGGTCGAGCATGACAGCGAGGTGAACCCGCAAACACTGCTGGCCGATTTCCAGGCATTGCAACAACGGGTCAGTGGCGGCTTGCCGATGCTGCCGGTCAGTGAACTGGCCCAGCCGCTGCTGCGGCGCATGAACGACCTTGGTTATGCCCAGGACGACTTCACACCATTGCGCCCGCAAGTAGCACTGCTTGACAAAGTACTGGAGCGCCGACGAGGGCAACCCTTGACGCTGGGGCTGATTGCGCTGGAGTTGGCCAGGGGCCTGGAAATTCCCATGGTCGGGGTCAACTTTCCCGGGCATTTCCTGCTGCGGGTGCCGGGCGCCGATCATTTGCTCGATCCCTGTGGCGGCCGACGCCTTTATCCGAACGATTGTCGGGAGTTATTGCACCGCCAGTACGGCCCGAACATAAAGCTCAGCGCCGAACACCTGGAAACCGCCGAGCCGGTGCAGATGCTGCAACGGCTGTCGCGCAACCTGCGCCAGTTGTACCTGTCCCACGACGACTTCATCAATGCCTTGATCGACGCCGATCGCGTCCTGGAACTGGGCAACGCCAGTGCCGCCGACTATCTGGCCCGGGCCAGCCTGTACCAACGGCTGGACTGCCCGAACGCCGAGCGTTTTGACCTGGAGCACGCACTGCTGCTCAGCGACGATCCGATCCAGCGGATTCGCCTGACGGAACGGCTGGGGCATTTGCCGCCGAATGCCATCGTCCATTAAAAGCAAAAGATCGCAGCCTGCGGCAGCTCCTACGAGGATCGGGGTAGGAGCTGCCGCAGGCTGCGATCTTTTAATCCTGCTTCTGACTTAAGGCGTATCTGGCTGATTAGCCGGATGCGCCTTGATAAACGCCGGGTGCGTCGCCGCCAATGCCGCCACTCGCCGAATCCGAGGGTAAGCCTCAAGAGAAACATTGAACCGCTCGGCCGCGTACAACTGCGGGATCAGGTAGACGTCCGCCACCCCAGGCTCGGGGCCGAAGCAGTAACCGTCATCACCGATCAACTGCTCCACCGTCGACAACCCCTGGCCGATCCAGTGGCCGATCCACTCCACCACCTGCGGTTCATCGTGGCCCAACTGGCGCAACCGGTTGAGCACGCTGACGTTGTGCAGCGGGTGCACATCGCAGCCGATCACTGCCGCCACGCCACGCTCATGTGCGCGGGTGGCGAGGTCTTTGGACAGCAATGGCACCTGTGGATAACGTTCCTCCAGGTATTCGATGATCGCGGGAGACTGGATCAGCAATTCGCCTTCATCGGTGCGCAATGCCGGCACGCGACCCTGCGGGTTGATGCCCAGATAAGGTGGCTGCCGATGCTCGCCACCCTGCGGTGCGATCAGGTTGACTGGCAAGGATTGATAATCCAGGCCCTTGAGCGCCAACGCGATACGCACCCGGTAGGAAGACGTCGAACGGTAGTAGGTATAGAGTTCCATGCCCCGCTCCTGTTAGCGCGCCGGCAGCACTTTGCCACGGCATTCGCCGAAACCGATGGAAGCGAAACCGTCGCGGCGGCAACGTCCGCGCAGGATGATTTCGTCTCCGTCTTCGAGGAATTTACGCACCTCGCCCGAAGCCAGTTCGATCGGCTTTTTACCACCCTCGGTAATTTCCAGCAGGCTGCCGAACTGACCGTTCTCCGGCCCCGACAAGGTGCCCGAGCCGAACAAGTCACCGGCCTGCAATTGGCAACCATTGACGCTGTGGTGCGCGACCATTTGCGCCACGGTCCAGTACATGTGCCCGGTGTTGCTCAATGTCAGGCGGTGGGCTGGCAGGTTCTGTTCGCGCATGGCCTCGGTGAGCAGCAACACTTCCAGTTCGATGTCGAACGCGCCAGCGGCCTGATCGCGCTTGTCGAGCAGGTACGGCAGCGGCTGCGGATCGCCTTGCGGACGCGCAGGCTGGGCACGACGGAACGGCTCCAGCGCTTCGGCGGTGACCACCCACGGCGAGATGCTGGTGATGAAGCTTTTCGACAGGAACGGCCCCAGCGGCTGGTATTCCCAGGCCTGGATATCCCGCGCCGACCAGTCGTTGAGCAGGCAGAAACCGGCGATGTGATCGGCGGCGTCGCCAATGGCAATCGAGTCGCCCATGTCGTTGCCCTGGCCGATCCAGATGCCCAGCTCCAGTTCGTAGTCCAGGCGCGCGCAAGGGCCAAAGGTCGGCTCGGTTTGACCGGCCGGCAAGGTCTGGCCTTTCGGACGGCGTACATCGGTACCGGACGGGCGAATGGTCGACGCACGACCGTGGTAGCCGATTGGCACGTACTTGTAGTTCGGCAGCAACGGGTTGTCGGGACGGAACAGTTTGCCGACGTTCTGCGCGTGCTCGATGCCGACGTAGAAGTCGGTGTAATCGTTGATTTTCGCTGGCAGGTGCATCTCGCAATCCGCCGCCAGCGGCAGCAGTTTTGCGCCCTGGGCTTCGATCTTGCCGTGCAGGGTGCTGCCCTCGGCGAACAGTTCCAGCAAACGCTCGCGCAATGCGACGCGAGCCTCGCGGCCCAGTTCGAAGAACGCATTCAGCTGACCGCCACAGGTCGCTTCGACCGCTGCTTTCGCGGCGCCATCGAACAATCCGGCCTCCAGGGCGGCTTGCAGATCAAAGACATGTTCGCCAATGGCCACGCCACTGCGCGGTGCCGAGCCGTTGAGGCTGAATACGCCAAGCGGCAGGTTTTGCAGCGGGAAATCAGCATGGCCGTTGGCGGATGCAACCCAGCTGCGAGTGATGGAAGTCTGCGTCATGGGTTATCTCCGGGTCGGGTCGAAAGTGGCGGGCAGCGTAGCCCAGCAGGCATCGTAAGTGTTTTGCAGTTGCGGGCAATCGAGGGCGAAACGGCTTGGGCGCAACACCTGGCTGGTCTCGAACATGAACGCCATGGTGTTGTCGATTTTCGCCGGTTTGAGATCAGCATTGATCGCTTTGGTGCAAGTCTCTCCGTCGGGACCGTGGGCGCTCATGCAGCTGTGCAACGAAGCACCGCCGGGCACAAAGCCTTCAGCCTTGGCGTCGTATTCGCCCTGGATCAACCCCATGAATTCGTTCATCAGGTTGCGATGGAACCAGGGTGGACGGAAGGTTTTCTCGGCCACCATCCAGCGCGGCGGGAAGATCACGAAGTCGAGGTTGGCCAGACCGTGAACGCTGGTCGGCGAGGTCAGCACGGTGAAGATCGACGGATCGGGGTGATCGAAACTGACGGTGCCGATGGTGTTGAAACGGCGCAGGTCATATTTGTACGGCACGTTATTACCGTGCCAGGCAACCACGTTGAGCGGCGAATGATTGAGTTCGCACGCCCACAATTCGCCGAGGAACTTCTGCACCAGCGTTGTGGGTTGTTGCAGGTTTTCGTAGGCCGCCACCGGGGTCAGGAAGTCCCGCGGATTGGCCAGGCCATTGCTGCCAATCGGCCCCAGGTCCGGCAGCCGCAGCGGCGCGCCATGGTTTTCGGCGACATAACCGCGGGCTTGCGGATCGAGCAGTTCAATGCGGAATTTAAGGCCGCGAGGCAGTACGGCAATTTCCAGCGGTTCCAGTTCAAGCACGCCGAGTTCGGTGGCAATGCGCAGGCGCCCCATTTCAGGCACCAGCAACATCTCGCCGTCAGCATTGAAGAACACGCGCTCCATGGAACGGTTGGCGCGGTAGTTGTAGATGCTGATCCCGGCCGGTTTTTCTGCGCCCGAATTGGCGGCCATGCTCACCAGTCCGTCGATGAAATCGGTCGGCTCGGCAGGAATTTCCAGCGGGTTCCAGCGCAGGCGGTTGGGGGTCACGTCACCCAGCGGGCCGCCGGCCAGTTGCCGGTCCAGTTTGACGAATGCCGGATGATTGGCCGACGGCTGAATGCGGTACATCCAGGTCCGCCGCGCCTCGCTGCGCGCCATGGTGAACGCCGTGCCGGAGAACAGTTCGGTGTAAAGGCCGTACGGGGCTTTTTGCGGGGAGTTCTGGCCGACAGGCAGTGCGCCGGGCAACGCTTCGCTGCTGAATTCGTTGCCGAAGCCTGACTGGTAGGCCAGCGCTGGCGTCGTTGAATCGGGGTTCATGGAGCCTCCTGAACAGGGAGTCGGCAATGCCGGTCACCCTTTGGAAGAGTTACCGGCCTGCCTCGGTTATTTTTATCGTAATTCGATTACGCATAACGTAATTTGATTGGTATTGACCGTCAAGCTATAAAGACGCCCATTCGTCCCGGGATCCCAGCCACCATGGAAAAAACCAGCGACAACAACGGTAAACAGAAAGTCCGCTCGGCCGAGGTTGGCACCGACATCCTCAAGGCTCTGGCCGAGTTGTCGCCTTCGACATCGCTGTCGCGCCTGGCCGAACACGTGCAGATGCCGGCGAGCAAGGTTCACCGTTATTTGCAGGCCTTGATCGCCAGCGGATTCGCCGAACAGAACGCCGCCACCAACCATTACGGCCTGGGCCGCGAAGCCCTGCGCGTGGGGCTGGCGGCACTCAACAGTATGGACGTGCTGAAAGTCGCCGCCCTGCCCCTGGCTGAATTGCGCGATGACTTGAACGAAACCTGTTTTCTGGCGGTATGGGGCAATCAGGGCGCGACCGTGGTGCATATCGAACCGGCGGTGCGTGCGGTGACGGTGGTGACACAACTGGGCTCGGTGTTGCCGTTGCTCAGCTCTTCGACGGGACTGGTATTTGGCGCCTACCTGCCCACACGTGAGACCGTGGATCTGCGTGTACAGGAACTGCAAAACGTTACCGCCCACGCCTTGGCGGATGATCAGACCTACGCAACAATGTGCGAACAGATCCGCAAACGGGGCCTGCATCATGTCCATGGATTGTTGTTGCCCGGCGTGGATGCGCTGTCGGCGCCGGTGTTCAACGCAATGGGCAATGTCGCAGCAGTGTTGACGGTGGTGGGGCCGACGTCGCTGTTTCACGCCGATGAAAATGGCCCGGCAGCGCAGCGCTTGTTAGCTGCCACCCAAGCGGTGAGTTGGCGCATGGGCTTTGAGCCTGATGTTCCGGCAAGTTGAACGAAGCGGATGTGCCAACTGATAAATTGGCACATCCGCCTACAACAAGTGACTAATCAGCCCAGAAACTCTTTGGCGATGTCTGCGCCAATTCCATTGATCTCATTAAACTCCAGGCCTTTGAAGCGATACTTCGAGTCAAACGTGTAGGCCTCGGAAAAGATCCCCAGGTGCTCACCCTCAAAATAAGGAACTTCGCCATCCTGCAACATCAGAAAAAAAGCCCATACCAGTGCTTGAGAATAAGTCACTTGCGGATTTTCAACTGACAAGATCCCATTGATATACACCTTATCAACATCAATGCCCCGACCACCAACCCTGGCGTGCAACATGGCACGCACTCGTTCAACATCAAGATCTTCCATGAATCAAATTTCCATTATTAGTTAGTTGATAGCGCCACATCTCAAAGCAAACCATTTATTAGTTACTGCTGCGTGACCACGATCATACTAACTGACAACCCCTCCAATGCGTGAGACAGAGTATTTAAATCTATTACACAACAAAACCCTTCACAGCTCGTCGATTCTAAACCATCACAGCAACAATATAACCCCCAACTTCTTGGCCATCGCTACGGCCTGTGTCCGGCGCTCAACTCCCAGCTTGCTATTAATGCGTCGAGCGTGAGTTTTCACTGTATGCAATGAAATAAACAAACGTTCGGCAATTTGCTGATTGGAGTTGCCTTGAGCAATCAGATCAAGCACTTCCAGTTCTCGGCCACTCAGCAGACTGGCATCTGTCGCCACTGCGGCGCCGGGGGCTTCCCCTTGCAAACGACAGAGCAGGTCCGGCTGGCGCAGACTCAGGTCGCGTAATGCCTGCTGCCCGTTGCAACGACTCACCAGTGCCATCCCCCTCTCCAGTGCCGTACTGGCCAAGGCAGGCTCGCCGGTCAGATCCGCCACTTCGCTGATCGCCAAATGCAGTTCCGTTTCCAGCGCCAACATGGCGTTCCGTTGCGCGTGATCGAGCAACTCCTGCAACCGATCCAGCGGCTTTTGCGTCTGTTGCAAATGCATCTGCGCCAACACCAATTGATACTCGATGCGAGCAATCAGCTGAAAGGTAGCCGGTGGCGCCTGGCGCGCACGAGGCCCGCGATAGTGGCGCAAGACACGGGTCAGCGCTTCACAGGCCAACTCCGGTCGTCCTTGCTGCAACCAGAAATGACTGCTGATTTGCAGCAGCACCCCGCGATACACCGTATCGGGAATCTGCCGCTGCTGCATCACGCGCTCGGCTTCGCGCAGACGATCAAACGCAAGGGCGTAATCGCGCTGATTGGCGGCCATCTGCGCTTGCCCAAGAAAGCCATACAACGCGTGTTTGTCCTGGCTTTGCAGGCAGTCCTCCAGGCCGGACTGGAAGAAACCAGCAGCCAACTCATCTTGTCCCTGACAGAGGGCCAAGCGTCCTCGCCGCAGGGCAATTCGCCCCAGTAACGGCGTCGGTCGATCAGCCTGTCGAGACAACAGCGCAAAAACATCAGCCAACAAGCTCTCGGCGCGCCGGGGCGCTCCGCGCATCTCCAGCAACTGCGCGTGATCGAGTTCAAGCAGCCCTTCGAACAACAGCGAGCCTTGGGCGCGCGCCAGACAGAGCGCCTCACGATTGAACGTCTGCGCCGCATCGAGTTCGGCGTTGAGCAACGCCTGTTGGGTCAGCCCGGACAGACACAACAATCGCGTCGGCCAGGCATCGACGCTCAACTCGGCCAGCGCATCGAGAAAGTGCGCGCGGGCCGCCTCCATGCGGCCTTGCAAATGCAGCAACCAGCCCTGTTGCGCCTGCCAGCATGCCAGCAGTTGCCGTTGCAGCGCCCGTGTTGGCTGCGGGGCAAATCGTGCCAGTTGTTCGATGCACGCGGCGGCAGGATCGAAGCGTCCGGCAAACAACAACGCCGCGGTAACCAGTCCCACCAATTGCGGCGTAACGAGGGTTAGCTCGGCATGTTGACGCTCGTGGAGTTTCAACAACAGACAGACATTTTCGCGCCGGAACAAATGTTCGAGGCTGAAGTGCTGCAACAGGCTGACCGCAACTTCGAACTCCTGCGCCAATAGAGCCTGCTCGAACGCACCTTGCCAGTCTTCTTCGGCACTGAACCATTGGCACGCGCGGCGATGCCAGGATCGCCCGGCCGAAGTCGGTTCTTCACGCATCGCCCGGGCCAGCGGCTCGAAGATCCGCAACCACTCGACGGAGTCTTCCCAGGGTTCAATGAAGCAGCCCATGTCCTGCAACGCGCGCAGCCACTGCGCGCCCTCACCCGCACCGAAAAGATGCTCGCACAAGCTGGCATTGAAGCGCGGCAGATGAACCAACACCTGCCAGACCTCAACCAACTCCGACGGCAAGGTGTTGAACAACTCGTATTGCAGATAATCGAGCAATGTCGCCGAACGCCCCTGCTCACCCGACCACGGACAACCATTGAGTAACGCGATCCGCACGCCAGCGCACCAGCCACCGCTGCGCTCAACCACCCTTTTGGCGGTTTGTGCAGCCAGGGTTGGCTCGACATGACCAAGCAACTGCCCGACCTCGGTCTCGGTAAACGCCAGCGCCCGGCCTTCGCACTCGTACAGCTCATCATCCAGCAGCAACCGCGGCCAGTTGCAGGGCGGTCGTCGACGGGAGCTCAGCCACCAGGTCAGTGCCGGGCTGGCGACGGCCAACAGGCGATCGAGCATCCGGTCGAGTTCCGGATTGGGTGCTCGACAGTAATCATCCAGAAACAGCCAGGTCGGCGCCTGTAATCGGGCCAGATGCGCCAGCAACCCGGGCTCATCCACCGAGGGCAGACCCAGCGCTTGCGTCAGGCGCAACAGAAAATCGGCTGCACTCAACGACTCCCCCGCCAGCGGCAGCCAACAGACCCGATACTGCTCCGGCGCCCGCAGCAGGCATTCGGTGAGCAATGCGCTCTTGCCACTACCGGCTGGTGCGCAAAGCAACTTCACCCGCGCGGTCGAAACCAGCATGGGCTCAATCAACCGCTCGCGGGACAGATGATGGGACGACAGTCGGGGCAGGAAGCCAGGGCGGTCCAGACAGTGCGTCATTGCAGTCATTGTGGTGCGCCTTTTTTATAATTCTGGCGCCACCCTAGCCCCCTCCCGAGCGCTTGTTGAAGAAGTATTCAACACACTGATCGACCGCTATAAAAAAGGTGACCGCAAAGTCACCCTTTTGTGTAGGAGCCTGTAGGAAACCTACCGAACCCCCGTGCTACGCAAGGCTGCTGGCGTGTAGTCCCCCGCTTTTGCATCGATGTTGAATTCGAAGCTGCGCTTCTCTTCGTTCTTCATTCCCAAGGCGATATAGCGGCCGGCAATCAGGTCATACAGCGCCTCGACGGTGTAGGCCGGCACCTGGTGATCGTAGTAGAACTGGGCATGCCCTTCGGCGACGCGCCAGAGCTGGCCACGCCCGTCGTAGTGGTCGGCCAGCGCCACTTGCCAACTATCCTCATCGATATACATGTGGCGCTTGGCGTACACGTGCCGCTCGCTCGGCTTGACCGTGGCGACGACTTCCCAGACCCGGTGCAACTCATAGCGAGTCAGGTCCTGATTGATGTGCCCGGCCTTGATCACATCAGTGTACTTGAGCTCGGGCGAGTCGAGCTTGTAGCTGTTGTAGGGAATGTACATCTCCTTCTTGCCGATCAGTTTCCAGTCGTAGCGATCCGGCGCACCGGAAAACATGTCGAAGTTGTCGGTGGTGCGCAGGCCGTCGGACGAGGTGCCGACACCGTCATAGGCTACCTGTGGCGCACGCCGTACCCGCCGCTGGCCAGCGTTGTAGATCCAGGCTTTGCGCGGTTCCTTGACCTGGTCGAGGGTCTCGTGAACCAGCAACACGTTGCCCGCCAGCCGCGCCGGTGCGGTCACTTCCTGCTTGAAGTAGTTGAGGACGTTATCGTCGCTGCCCGGTTTCAGATCACTGAGCAACGACGGCACGGCGACCTCGTCCTTGAAACGAATCACGGTGAAGTCGCCATTGGACTGCGGTGTCGCCTGGGTGATGGTGCGGCGCAGATTGCCGCCGTGGTAACGAGTGACATGGTTCCAGATCACTTCCACGCCATTCTTCGGAATCGGGAACGCGTAGTACCGATTGCCGGTGAAGTTGGCCAGACCGTTACCGTCGTTGACCGGTGTTACGTTCAGTGCACTGCGCTTGGCCGACTCATAGATTTCTGCCGGTAACGCCACGGTGCGATGACTCGGGTAGACCGGAATCTTGTAAGTCTCGGGATAGCGCTTGAACATCGCGATCTGGCCGTCGGAAAGCTTGTCCTTGTACTTTTCGACGGTCGCCGCGGTGATCACGAACAACGGCTTTTCGCTGGCGAACGGGTCGGCCAGGAAACCTTTGCTGTCCACCGCGCCAGCGTTTTTCGGGATGCCGCCGGTCCAGGCCGGAATCGAGCCATCGGAATTGCCGGCCTTCTCGGCACCGAGCGGTGTAAGGCTGGCGCCGAGCTTGCCGGCTTCTTCCGGCGACACCGCGGCCATCACGTTGACGGCCAACAGACTCAGGGCCAGAACGGTGCCCAATTGCAGAATCATCTTGCGCATTGAAATCATCCTTTTCAGCCAGATCAGAAGTTCACGCCAAAGCTCAACGCCACGAAGTCACGGTCGGTGAGGACGTTGTAGTCGCCGCCAAAAAAGTCGGTGTAACTGAGGCTCGCGGTGTAGGTGTTGCGATAGTCCGCATCGACCCCGAGGCTGATGGCCTTGGCGCCTTCGTTGAACAGGCCGTTGGGGCCATAGCCGGAGACGTCGTGGGACCACGAGAGGTTGGGTCTGAAATTGATCCCGGCGATGAGGTTGTTGTAGTCGAGGATGGCCCGGCCGCGATAACCCCATGAAGTCGAGGTCACGAAGCCATTGGTATCCCCGCCGAAACCATACTGGCCATACACCGAGTCACGGCCGTAGCGCAGTTTGGTGCGCGGCTCCAGACCGCCGACCCGGACCACCGCCGCCTCGCCCACCAGGGTCAGGCGATCCGCACCCGCGACCTGATCGATGAAGTGCGTCAGGGTGCTCTGGATCTGCGTCACTTCCTTGCGGCGATAACCTTTGTTGTCAGCCCCGGGTGACGTGGCAATGGGCGATGCCGCACCGCCTGCAATCGGATTGAGCATGGCCAGGGTCAGGTCATTGGTGTTGACCTGCAACGGGAGGTTGGGGCGGTAGCTGATTTCCCCGTTCCACGCGGTGCCGGTGGATAAGGTGGTGGAGAAGCTCGCGCCGTAGAGGCGGATGTCCTCCGGGTATTCGAGGTAATACTGGCCGCGACCGAGCATCACACTTTGGGCCAGGCCTGAACCGCTGCCGGGGGCGATGCGGTTGGCGGCGGCGACAATCCCCGGAATGCTCGCCAGCGTACTGAGGCCGGCGGTGGTGGTCCCGACGTTCGGGCTGCGGCTGTGGTAGTTCATGAAATACAGGCCGTATTCGGTGTCGTCCCCCAGCCAGCGCAATGCCGTACCCCACTGTCCGGAATCCCGGGCATCGCGGTCGCCGCCACGGGGAACGATCACCCCCTCCTTGCTGACCTCGAAGCCCTGGCCAAAGGCAGCAGCAATCGGCTGCAACGGCGCAATGGCCGGGTTGGCGACGGTGTAGCCCTTGTTGCAGCCGTCCGCTACCACATCGACCCCAAAGAAGGTGCCGCAGTTATCGACGACCGTCTGGTCCCATTCCAGTTGATAGAAGCCTTCCACGGTCAACTTCTCCGTCAGGCCCTGGGAGGCGAACAGCATGTTGACCGGAATCAGGCCTTCCTTGATCTCGGCCCCCGGTCGACGGAACGCGGACACGTCGACCGGGTTGATGCTGTTGATCGAGTTGCCGATAAAGGTGCTCTCGCCCCAACTGACCACCTGTTTACCGGCGCGGACAGTGCCCGGCAAATCGGCGAGGGAGTAGTTGTGATAGACGAAAGCGTCGAGGATTTGTCCGCCTGAAGACTTGGCGCCTTCTTTGCGATTGTGATCGCTGATGTCCTTGAACGGCCGGCTTTCATCTTTCAGTTCAAAGTCGTACCAGTACTTGCCACGCACAAACGCACCGGTGTCGCCGTACTTCAGTTCGAGGTCGTGAATACCCTTGAAGATCTTCGAGAAGGTTTCGCCCTTCTTGAAATTCAATCGCCCGTCGTCGCCGGTCGAAGACTGGCCGGAACCGCCGTTGACGGTGCCCACCAGGGCGTTATCCGCATCACGCATGCCCCAGCTCGCGCCGACCGACAGCGAGGAATCGAACGTCCCCTCGATTTCCCCGATGTTGAACGAAATGGCCTGCGCCTGGGCACAGCAGCCTAATGCAACAGCAGCCGCCAGCGCCTGTGGTGTGAAGATGGCGCGCATTGTTGTTTTTGTCATGCGTCTTCCCCGGTGAGTGACAGAAGGCCCCACCCTACTGCCGGGCACCGGGGTCGATAAGCGCACCAAGGAGGTATTCGTGGTGTACCTCTAAAGGATGACTGGCACAGGGTCATCACCCAGACGACGAGCAGCCGAATCCTGACTGTTGCCCGGGCTGCAACAGTGCATGTCCGGAATTGGTATTTTTCCTACGACACCAAGGGCTTATTCTTGCCTGGCTGTCACGGTAATCCGCCGCAAGGCACGATGTATCGGCCTGCGCCGTGACTGAAAGATTTCAGATGAATTGAGGAATCGGCTCATCGCCCCGTGTTCACTGACGTTGATTTGTAGCTCCTGATCCAACGTCTTACCTTGGCCGCTGCGTTTGCAGCGGCCTTTTTTATGGGCGATGGTTTTTGATGAGTCACTGCTGCCAGTCGGTAACCCTGACCATCCAGGCAAAACTTCGCATGCCTACATTTCTTACAGAAAGGGACTACAGGCATAAGTAAACATCAAAAGCACTCAAGCCATTAAGTTGAACAGCAAGCCGGCGAACGACTTCTATCGTCGTCCGACTTCAAACTTACTTATTGCGAGTGCAACTATGAAACCCATCAACTACAGCCATTATCGCTCAACCAGAAGTTTCAACAGTCGAGTACGCTTTCTGGTTCTTCACTACACGGCCGCTAACTTTTCAAGTTCTGTCAGTGCCCTGACTGGCCCGAATGTCAGCGCGCACTATCTGATTCCGGATATTACCGACCCCAGTTACCTGAGCGCCGGTTATACCGTGCAGGAAGTTTTCAACCTGGTGGATGAAACCCATCGCGCATGGCACGCGGGCGTCAGTCAGTGGGGCAGCCGCAGCAATCTGAATGACACGTCCATCGGCATTGAAGTCGTCAACCTGGCGACTGACAACAAAGGTGAATTCACCTTCCCGCCCTATCACCCCGAGCAGATTACTGTGATTGAACAACTGGCGCTGAACATCCTCAAGCGCTACCCGGATATCACGCCGACGCAAGTTTTGGGCCACTCCGATATTTCGATCGGCCGCAAAAGTGACCCGGGGCCGATGTTTCCCTGGCAGGCGCTGTACTTGAAAGGCGTCGGCGCCTGGTTCGATGAAACCACTCGGGACGAGTATCTGCACCAATTCAACACATCGGGCGTTCCAGCCCGAAGCGAATTGCTGGGGCTGTTCAAAACCTATGGATACGATGTTTCGGGCGCATCAACGGAAGGCGGTTTTCAACAGTTGGTGCGGGCATTCCAGTTGCATTTTCGCCCGGAAAACTTCGACGGAAAAATGGACGCACAAACAGCCGCCAACCTGAAGGCACTGGTATCCAAATACTTTCCTGGCTGATCGTTAGCAAACGGTTTTCCAGCCGATAAATGCAACAACCGGCAAGGTCAGTCAATGTGACCTTGCCGGCGCTATCAAAGCGAATACTTATGCAAATTCCCCATCATTTCCTTCAACGCCTCGATGTTGTCCTTCGGATGCGCCGCGCCTTCGAAGTCGCAAATCTGCTGCCAGTGCGCCGCCACGTCTTCCGGGGAGAAACCCGTCCGTGGATCGAACCCGGCACCGAGGCTGCGCTCCCAGCGGACCTTGCCCATCCAGCCGCCGCCGACTTCAAACAGACCGGAAGTTTCCTGGCAGTTCTCGCTGGCGAGGTACACCACCAGCGGGCTGACCAGTTCCGGCTTGAGCTGTTCGAAGACTTGCGGCGGGATCAGGCCTTCGGTCATGCGCGTGCCGCCAGTGGGGGCGATGGCGTTGACCAGGATGTTGTTCTTGCGGCCTTCGATGGCCAGGGTGCGGGTCAGGCCATAGAGACCGAGCTTGGCCATGCCGTAGTTGGACTGGCCGAAGTTGCCATAGATGCCCGAAGTCGACGCGGTGAAAATCACCCGGCCGTAGTTCTGCTCGCGCATGTGCGGCCAGGCGGCGCGGGTGACTTTGTAGGCACCTTCGACGTGGACGCGGTAAACCAGATCCCAGTCGGCGTCATCCATTTTGTGGAAGGTCTTGTCACGCAGGATCCCGGCGTTGTTGACCACCACGTCGACGCGACCGAAGACATCCAGTGCGTGCTGGACCAGCTTGTCACCATCAGTGACCGAGTCGTGGTTAGCCTCGGCGATGCCGCCAGCCTCGCGAATGTCCGCGACAACGCGGTCGGCAGCCGAGGCGTTGGCGCCCTCGCCCTGGGCCGAGCCGCCAAGATCGTTGACCAGCACCCTGGCGCCCTGTTTGGCGAACAGCAGTGCATGCGCCCGTCCCAAGCCACCACCGGCACCGGTGATGATCACGACTTTATCTTCGAAGCGCACAGACTCATTCATGGGGGACTCCAGCAGGCCAGGGGACAATGAGCCCGAGTTTCAGGCACGACGCAGCGGGTCACAATGAACACGGGGGAGGCTGAATGGTGCGCGATAAGGCTGGGGGATGATTGATGGAGAAAATGGGGCGAGGGGAGCTCCCTCGCCACAGGTGATCACATGCCTGCTCAGGAACACGCCACCTTGCGCGGCGGCAAGAGCAGTTGATCGCGAAACGCCAGGTAGTGCTTGAGCACCTCGCAGGGCGCCTCGATCTGTGGGTAGTGGCCAATGTCGGGCAACACCACCGTGTCCGCCTCCGGGATCAGCTCCCGGTAACGCTCGACCATGTGCACGCCGGAGACCGGATCGACCCCGCCATCGATCACTCGCAGCGGCACTTCACCGCGTTGCATCGCGCTCACCCAGCGGTTGCGCCAGACGCGTCGCTCCGGGATGTAGGCGATTAATTTATGCATGATCCGTGGCCCCTGATGGCTTTCGACCAGGCTCCAGAAGTCATCCATCTGGCTTTCACTGGGACGGGTTTGCGGACCGAAAATCTGCCGGAAGCTTCTCACCAGGCCATCACGGCTGAAGGCGCGGCCGATCATCCAGCCCAAAGGGCTGAGCAAGAGTTTTTGCATCAATACCGGGCGATGGGTTTCCGGAAACAACCCGCCGTTGAGAAACACGCAACTGGCCAGCTCCACCCGCGACTCGTAATGCCGGGCCAGCAGTTCCTGGGCCACGCTGTCGCCGTAATCGTGGGCAAGCAGGTGCACCGGCTGTTCGACATTCAGGTGTTCAAGCAGTGCCTGTTGCAGATCCGCTTGCTCCAGCAGGCTGTATTCGTGATTTGCCGGTTTGGCCGAGTCGCCGAAGCCCAGCATGTCGCAAGCGATCACGCGAAACCGCTGGGTCAAAGGCTGCCACAGGTAATGCCAGTCCCAACTGGCGGACGGAAAACCGTGAATGAGCAACAGCGGCTCACCCTGCCCTGCTGTCCAGTAACGGATGCTTTGATCACGGAATACGAACGTCTGGCTGCGTTTGCGCCAGACACACAGGGGGATCTCGGCGAGTTCCATCAGAGTTTATAACCCGCGTCCAGTTTATCGAGTTTGCGCAGCAGCGCCGGCCATGCCAGCGCTCCACCCATGCCTTGAGCACTTCTGGTGACACCCGCAATCATGGCTTTGGCGCCGGCCAGAATCTGCGGTTCGATGGCGATCAGTTCAGCGGCACCGTTCTGCGCCATGACCTGAATGTCGCAGGCACGCTGAAAGGTAAACATCATCAGGAACGTATCGGCGATGGTGCTGCCGCAGGTCAGCAGACCGTGGTTATGCAGCATCAGGAAATTGTTTTCACCGAGGTCGGCCTGCAGCCGCACTTTCTCTTCATGGTTGAGCGCCACGCCTTCGTAGGCGTGGTAGGCCAGGCTGGAAAGCACGAACAACGACTGTTGGCTGATCGGCAAAACGCCCTGCTTCTGTGCCGACACCGCAACCCCCGAGGCCGTGTGGGTGTGTAGCACGCAGGCGACATCGTGACGGACTTCATGCACGGCGCTGTGGATGGTGTAACCCGCCGGATTGATCTCGTAAGGACTGTCCATCAGCTTGTTGCCGGCCTGATCCACCTTGACCAGGCTCGACGCGGTCATTTCGTGAAACATCAACCCGAACGGGTTGATCAGGAAATCTTCGGTGCCGGGCACCTTGGCTGAGATATGGGTGAAGATCAGGTCATCCCAGCCGTGTTGAGCGACCAGGCGATAACAAGCCGCCAGGTCGACGCGGGTCTGCCACTCGGCAGCACTGACCTGGTGTTTGACACTGTGTGGCGATTGGACGGGAGCGACAGTCACGGCAAGGAACCTCGGTGTTTTTATGATGGAGTGTTTCCTATGTTTACCGAGTCTAGTCACCCCTTGAGGTTCGTGTAGTTGCATTGGCAGCCAGCTTGGTGGCCCAGCGAGTCAGCCGCCCTGCCGCCCTGGATCCATGTCAAACAACCGGCGCCAGCAAGGGTCTGACAGGCAGCTTTTACCGCACTGTCAGAACCCTGACTGGCATGGGTGCCACGGCAACGGTCAGGTGCGCAGTGCGCTGATCAGGTCCGCCAGCCAAGGCTCGGCGTCCGTCTCGGGGGTCACGCTCTCGCTGGCATCCAGGCGCAGCATCGGCAGTACTTCACGAATGCCCAACTCACCGAACAATTCGCGCAGCTGCTCGCCGCCGCCACAAAAAGTATCGCCATAGCTCGCATCACCCAACCCGATCACCGCACCCGGTAAACCGCGCCAGGCGGCTGGCAATTGGTCACGAATGGTCGAATACAGCGGTTGCAGGTTGTCCGGCAGCTCACCCATGCCGGTGGTCGACGTCACCGCCAGAAAGGCTTCGGGGCCAAACGCCAGGACGTCGGCGAGGGTCGCACGCGGGTTGTGCCAGGTTTCGAAACCGGCGGCGTTCAACAGGCTGGCGGCGTGGCGGGCAACTTCTTCGGCCGTGCCGTACACCGAGCCGGAAATGATGGCGACTTTCATCAATCTGATCCTGAATCCGAGTAAAAGACCCGGATATTAACAGCACGGTCGTAATTGTTCTTTTAGAATGCAATCGAAAATCAATCAGGAAAGGATACTCCGATGATTAATGCACAACTGCTGCAAATGGTGATCAACGCCTCCAACGACGGTATCGTGATCGCCGAAAAGGAAGGCGATCAGGACAAAATCCTGATTTACGTCAACCCCGCATTCGAACGCCTGACGGGGTACTCCAGCGAAGAAATTCTCTATCAGGATTGCCGCTTCCTGCAGTCGGGGGACCGCGACCAGGAAGCCCTGCCGTTGATTCGCGACGCCTTGAACCGTGAAGGATCCTGCCGGGAAATACTGCGCAACTACCGCAAGGACGGCACGCCGTTCTGGAACGAGCTGTCCCTTTCAACGGTGAAAAATCCAGCGGACGGGCAAACCTATTTTGTCGGTGTGCAGAAAGACGTCACCGCGCAGGTCAAGGCGCAACAGCGCGTGGCACAGCTTGAGGGGCGGTTGGCTGAACTCCAGGCCGAGCTTGCTGCGCTCAAAGCGACGAACGGCGAAAACAAAACTCTGAATTAATGGTCAGTAACTACAATCACCACTGACTTTGTAACTATATCTTTCGAGTTGGCCATGCAACGCGACGCACTCCTGACCCAGGATGAGCTGGATTTCATCCAGTCCATGCAACACAGCCCGCAACTCAATGTGCGGGACGCGACGTCGAGCCTGCTCGTCAACGGGGGATCGCAAATTCGTGACCTGCTCACCCGCCTGGCGGCCCATGAGCAGGTCACCATTCAAGCCAGCTTCGAAAACCAGCAAATGACCTTCCCCCTGCACCTGGTGGAAGACGAGTTCCATGCGCTGCACCTGCGCCTCGGCGTGCCGAGCATCTATGAAGACGGGCCAATGGTCCGGCCTTGGCGCCTGGTACTGGATGAACCGGTAGCGCTGGAAAACGCCAAGGGTCAAACCGGCACCCTGTGGGTGCACGAAGTGTCGTGCAAAGGGGTTTTGCTGGAGGTTCGCAACAAGACCAAGCCGCCGAAGCATTTCGCCTTGTGGTTCAGCCCGTCAGGCTATGAGCGGATTGCCTTGCGCGGCACTTTCGAGAAAGAAAACGAACAGGGCTTCTATGCCTATCAACTGAACCAGAGCGATACGGACGAAACCGAGCGCCTGCGCCAGTTCATCCTGCAACAGCATCGGTTGACTCATCCCGCGCTGCATCTCTGAACCTCAAGTATCCAGACTGCCCGCCAGGAACTGCTTCAGACGCTGGCTCATGACCTCCCCTTCATTGCCCAGGCATCCGATCGATG
Source organism: Pseudomonas sp. P1_F7 (assembly GCF_056405655.1). Lineage (NCBI taxonomy): Bacteria > Pseudomonadati > Pseudomonadota > Gammaproteobacteria > Pseudomonadales > Pseudomonadaceae > Pseudomonas > Pseudomonas sp. P1_F7. Next base: position 81,901 of record NZ_JBFUBR010000010.1, on the reverse strand, counting down.
ACCCGGCCAGGCTCTCCTGTGCCAAGTCAGAAGCATCACCGGCCAACAACAATCGACACTCCAGACTCATGGCCAGGCGATTCAAGCGTCGCGGCAACTCGGGAGCCGGAGCATGATTGGAGAACAGCACCAGCGCCAAGGGCTTGATCCTTTCGCACATCAGGGCCAGCTCATCGAACGGCTGACCAATGTTCAGCACGCGAACGGCCGCAGGCCCGGCACTCAGGAACAGGGCGGCGACCAACAGTTCCAGCTCGTGGCAATGGCCAACCAAGGCACAGATGACCACCCGACGCGGCTGTTTGTCGCGCAGCAACAACAGACGCTGCACCACCCGGGAACGCAGAAAACCATCCAGGAACAGCCACTCGCTGGTCCCGCCGAACTGGTCCTGGCGTTGTAACAACCGCTTCCAGACAGGGATCAGAATGTCCTGAATCACCACCGGCAGGGAGTAACTGGAAAAGATTTGCCCGTAGACCTGCTCCAGCCGAATGTCGTCAAAACCGTTGACCGCAGCAAGAACCTGCTGCTGCCACTGCGCGCAATCGGCTTCCACGAGGCTGTTGGGGATGATGTGCGACAACGCCAGGAGTGGCTCGGCCCTGGCCAGGATCTTGCCGATCCTGCTGACCGCAACACCGCGCTCGATCCAGCCGAGAATGCTACGGACACGCTCAATATCGGACATCGAATACAGTCGATGCCCGCTATCGGTGCGTGTTGGAACAATCAGGCCGTAGCGTCGTTCCCAGGCTCGAAGCGTGACCGGGTTGACACCTGTCAGTCGCGCCACCTCGCGAATGGGGAAGAGTTCTTCCTGTTCGAGAGCGACGGCCTGCGTGGAGCCTGAAGCGACGTCTGTAAGTATGGGCATCCTGTTGAAACATCCCTGTATCGTCCGAGCGTTATTCTAACGCCCCTACCCCGTAAAGTTTCCGTAAAAAATCGATGCCGCGAATGAGCGGATAAACGTCACAGACGCCACGGGCAGAATCAGGAATAATCCTTGCTTGTTTCGAGTCGCAGCCCACCACCCCGGCGCTGTGCCTGGCGAAGTTCCTATCCGGAGCGACGCAAATGCCTTACGGAGATACACAATGTCTACCCCACCCGTCACGCTGATGGTTGCGCGCCGCGTTGCCAATGGACGTTATCAAGACCTGATCGCCTGGCTGCGCGAAGGCGAACAACTGGCCACCGACTTTCCCGGCTACCTCGGCTCCGGCGTACTCGCCCCACCGCCCGGTGATGACGAATTCCAGATTATCTTCCGCTTCGCCGACGAGCAGACCCTGCATGCCTGGGAGCACTCCGCTTCGCGCAGCGCCTGGCTCGGACGCGGCAGCGAGCTGTTCGCCCACCCGACGGAACATCGGGTCAGCGGCATCGAGGGTTGGTTCGGTGCCGTCGGCCAACGCCCGCCGCGCTGGAAACAGGCCGTGGCGATCTGGCTGGCGTTCTTTCCGGTCTCGCTGCTGTTCAACTTTGTGCTGGGGCCGCTGTTGAGCGAGATGGCGCTGCTACCCCGCGTGTTCATCAGTACCCTGTGCCTGACGCCGCTGATGGTTTATCTGTTCATTCCGTTGTCGACCCGTTTGCTGGCCGGCTGGCTGAACAGCACGCCGGTACGTCCATTGAGTGCCGAACCCTCCACTCAGAATCATTGATCCCTCCTGTGGGAGCGAGCTTGCTCGCGATGAGGGCGTGTCAGTCAACATATGTGTCGCCTGACAGTCCGCAATCGCGAGCAAGCTCGCTCCTACAGTTGTTTCCCTCGCAATAGGTAGAGCGCTCCCGTCGCTGGTATAGTTTTGTTCTCACCGCGACGCGAGCCGTTCATGACTTCTTCCGCAGCCCCCATCCTCATTACCGGCGCCGGCCAGCGTGTCGGCCTGCACTGCGCCCAACGATTGCTGGAAGATGGCCATCGCGTGATTTTCAGCTACCGTAGCGAGCGTCCGGGCGTACAAGCCTTGCGCGATCTGGGGGCCACCGCGGTGTTCGCGGACTTCGCCACCGAGGCCGGGATCCTCGCCTTCATCAGCGAACTGAAAACCCACACCGACTGTTTGCGGGCGATTGTCCACAACGCCTCCGAATGGCTGGCCGAAACGCCCGACACCGACGCCGCAGCATTCACCCGTATGTTCAGCGTGCACATGCTGGCGCCCTACCTGATCAACCTGCATTGCGCCGACCTGCTGCAACGCTCAAGCCCCGCCGACATCGTGCACATCAGCGATGACGTGACCCGCAAGGGCAGCAGCAAGCACATCGGCTATTGCGCCAGCAAAGCCGGGCTCGACAGCCTGACCCTGTCCTTTGCCGCCAGGTACGCGCCGGCAATCAAGGTCAACGGGATCGCGCCGGCCCTGCTACTGTTCAACCCTGAAGACGACGCGGCCTACCGCGCCAAGGTGCTGGCCAAATCCGCACTGGGCATCGAGCCCGGCAGCGAAGTGATCTACCAGAGCCTGCGCTATCTGCTCGACAACCCTTATGTCACCGGCACCACCCTGACCGTCAATGGCGGAAGGCACATCAAATAAGTGTCCCGCGAGGATTTTCCATGACGTTATCCCTGCCCCAGAATTATCGAGAGATCCTTATCGGCCTCGGCGAAAACCCCGACCGCGAGGGTTTGCTCGATACGCCGACGCGCGCAGCCAAAGCCATGCAGTACCTTTGCCATGGTTACGAGCAAAGTGTCGAAGAGATCGTCAATGGCGCGCTGTTCGCATCCGACAACGATGAAATGGTGATCGTCGACAACATCGAGCTGTACTCGCTTTGCGAACACCACATGCTGCCCTTCATCGGCAAGGCGCATGTGGCTTATATTCCAACCGGCAAGGTGCTGGGCCTGTCGAAGATTGCACGGTTGGTGGACATGTTCGCCCGGCGCCTGCAGATCCAGGAAAACCTCACCCGGCAAATCGCCGACGCGGTGCAACAGGTGACCGGCGCGGCCGGCGTCGCAGTGGTCATCGAGGCGCAGCACATGTGCATGATGATGCGCGGCGTCGAGAAACAGAATTCGACCATGAACACCTCGGTGATGCTCGGCGCCTTCCGCGAGTCGAGCAACACCCGCCAGGAGTTCCTGCAATTGATTGGACGGAGCAAGTAGCAATGCCACAACTTCAGCCAGGCATGGCACGCATCCGGGTCAAAGACCTGGGCCTGCGTACCTTCATCGGCATCAACGAGGATGAAATCCTCAACAAGCAGGATGTGCTGATCAACCTCACCATTCTGTACGCAGCCCAGGAAGCGGTACGGGACAACGACATCGATCACGCGTTGAACTACCGGACCATTACCAAGGCAATCATCGCCCATGTGGAAGGCAACCGCTTTGCGCTGCTCGAACGCCTGACCCAGGAAATTCTCGACCTGGTGATGGCCAACGCATCGGTGCTGTACGCCGAGGTCGAGGTCGACAAGCCCCACGCGCTGCGATTCGCCGAGTCGGTGTCGATTACGCTTGCAGCGAGCCGCTAGCTTCAAGCCACAAGCGCCAGGCTGTAAACTTGCAGCCACCGCCATCCAATTTGCAGCTTCAAGCGTGCCGCTTGAAGCTGTCTCGCAGAGACCGCCATGACCGATCAACAACGCCTGGAACTCGAAGCCGCCGCCTTTCGCCGGCTGGTGGCCCACCTGGACAGCCGCAAGGATGTCCAGAACATCGACCTGATGAACCTCTCGGGTTTTTGCCGCAACTGCCTGTCCAAGTGGTACAAGGCCGCGGCCGACGAACGCCAGATCGAGGTCAGCCTCGACGAGGCCCGCGAAGTGGTTTACGGCATGCCGTACGCCGAATGGAAAGCCCAATATCAGCAAGAAGCCAGCGCCGACCAGCAAGCGGCGTTCGCCAAAGGAAAACCCAATGAGTGATTTGAACACCCTGCGCGCCAGCCTCAAAAGCGGCGAACACGCCTTCGCCGACACCCTGGCCTTCATCGCCGCCGGTTACGACTACCAGCCTCTGGCCTTCAACAACGGTGGCGTGGAAAACGCGGCCGGGCAGAACGAAGGTTCGTGCAAGACCCTGGGCCTGGCGCTGCTCGAAGGCTTGAGCGATGAAGAAGCGCTGCTGGCTTTTGGCGAGCATTACCGCTCGGTGCTGGCGACGCCGGAAGGCAGCGATCACGGCAACATTCGTGCATTGATTGCCCATGGCCTGGCTGGTGTGAAATTCACCCAACAGCCACTGACCCGCCGCTAAATCTGTAGGAGCGAGCTTGCTCGCGAAAAACCCAAGAGCACCGCTGGGCATCTGGTTTTACGCGTAATCGTTCACCACCATCGCGAGCAATCGAGCGTCGACCGGCTGCTCCTACAGATGATCGACAGCACATCCTGACTTTTAAGATTGACCCGGCAACTTTATTTCGTTTGCCCCCTACCGCTGCTCACGGCTTAGATAAAAAGAAGTCCTCCTTCTTCCGAGCCGGTCATTCATGCGCAGCGAAACCATCAGCCAGTCGATCAACATCGTTCATCCTGTCACGCTCAGCCACGGCAAAAACGCCGAGGTCTGGGACACCGATGGCAAACGCTACATCGACTTTGTCGGCGGCATCGGCGTGTTGAACCTCGGCCATTGCCATCCGCGAATCGTCGAAGCCATCCGCGAACAAGCCACCCGACTGACCCATTACGCGTTCAATGCAGCGCCCCATGCGCCTTACCTCGAACTGATGGATCGCCTCAGTGCGTTCATGCCGGTGCATTACCCGGTCAGCGGCATGCTCACCAACAGCGGCGCGGAAGCGGCGGAAAACGCCCTGAAGATCGTCCGTGGCGCCACCGGCCGTAGCGCAGTCATCGCCTTCGACGGCGCTTTCCATGGCCGCACACTGGCCACCCTCAACCTCAATGGCAAAGTCGCGCCCTACAAACAGAAAGTCGGCGTGCTGCCGGGACCGGTGTTTCACCTGCCCTTCCCCAGCCAGGACAACGGCGTCACCGGTGCCGAGGCCCTCAAAGCCATGGAGCGCCTGTTCAGCGTCGAGATTGATGTCGAAGACGTCGCCTGTTTTATCGTCGAACCGGTGCAGGGCGAAGCAGGCTTTCTGGCCATGGAGGTCGAGTTCGCCCAAGCGCTGCGCAAGTTCTGCGACGACAAGGGCATTGTGCTGATCGCCGATGAAATCCAGTCCGGTTTCGGCCGTACCGGCCAGCGCTTCGCGTTCTCGCGACTGGGCATCGAGCCGGACCTGATCCTGCTCGGCAAAAGCATCGCCGGCGGCGTGCCGCTGGGAGCAGTGGTCGGGCGCAAGTCGCTGCTCGACAATTTGCCCAAGGGCGGACTCGGCGGCACCTACTCCGGTAACCCCATCGCCTGCGCCGCCGCACTGGCAACCCTGGATGAAATGACCGACGCCAACCTGCATGCCTGGGGCACCCAACAGGAAGAAGCGATTGTCGGCCGCCATGCAACCTGGCGCGCGAACAACCTGACGCCGTACCTGGGACGCCTGACCGGCGTCGGCGCCATGCGTGGCATCGAGTTGATCAATACCGATGGCTCGCCCGCATCGGCACAATTGACCCAACTGCTGGCGCTGGCGCGGGATGCGGGTCTGCTGCTGATGCCCAGTGGCAAATCGCGGCACATCATTCGCTTGCTGGCGCCGTTGACCATCGAGGCTGCGGTGCTGGAGGAAGGGCTGGATATTCTTGAGGCCTGCCTTGCAAAACTGACCTGAACACAATTCCTGTGGGAGCGGGTTATAAATCGCCGGCACAAAAAAACCGGCCGAAGCCGGTTTTTTCATTTCAACGAAAGCAGAATCAAGCGTTCTGCAGATCGTCGAGGTAACGCTCGGCATCCAGTGCCGCCATGCAACCGGCGCCAGCCGAGGTGATGGCCTGACGGTACACGTGGTCAGCCACGTCACCGGCGGCGAAGATACCTTCGAGGTTAGTGGCAGTGGCGTTGCCGTCACGGCCGCCCTGCACCACCAGGTAACCGTCTTTCAGGGTCAGCTGGCCTTCGAACAACGAAGTGTTCGGGGTGTGGCCGATGGCGATGAACACGCCGTCGACTTTCACTTCGTCGAAGCTGCCGTCGTTGTTCTTCAAGCGGGCACCGGTCACGCCCATGTTGTCGCCCAGTACTTCGTCCAGGGTCGCGTTCAGCTTAAGCTCGATCTTGCCTTCGGCAACACGGGCGTTCAGCTTGTCGATCAGAATCTTCTCGGCGCGGAAGGTTTCGCGACGGTGAATCAGGGTGACCTTGCTGGCGATGTTGGCCAGGTACAGGGCTTCTTCAACAGCGGTGTTGCCGCCGCCGACCACAGCCACCGGCTTGTTGCGATAGAAGAAACCGTCGCAGGTTGCGCAGGCGGACACGCCTTTGCCCATGAACGTTTCTTCCGATGGCAGGCCCAGGTAACGAGCGCTGGCGCCGGTGGCGATGATCAGTGCGTCACAGGTGTAAGTCGCGCTGTCGCCGGTCAGGGTGTACGGCTTGGCAGCGAAGTCGACGGCATTGATGTGATCGAACACGATCTCGGTTTCAAAGCGCTCGGCGTGCTCGCGCATCCGCTCCATCAGCGCCGGGCCGGTCAGGCCGTGGACGTCGCCCGGCCAGTTGTCGACTTCGGTGGTGGTGGTCAATTGACCGCCGGCCTGCATGCCGGTGATCAGCAGTGGCTTGAGGTTGGCACGGGCGGCATAGACCGCGGCGCTGTAACCGGCAGGGCCGGAACCGAGAATAATCACTCGCGAATGACGGACTTCAGACATGACCTGCTCCTGTTGACCGGCCCGGAATACCTGGCGCGGAACGCCGGATTGCCGGCTGGAATAAAAAAGAACGGTTGAAAGCACTTGGGGAAGGCTTGAACCCGACCGTCCTGTAAAAAGATTGGGTGCAGCGTATCGAGGGGGCGAAGATTAAGGAAATACGGTTTAACAATCCAGCTCATAGGTGGTCTCTATGCCATCTGACCGACGACATCGACGTCTTTGTTACAGTGAATGTCGATACCGCCACCGCGCTTTCGCCTGTGAAGCAAAGCCGGTAAGGTCGGCGCGTTTTCCCTCTGCTCGGAGCCCGCTATGCCCGCCCCTGTTCTGTCCGGCCCGCAATACCTGCGCGAAGGCCTCAAGCTGGTGTTGAGCCCCAGCCTGCGTTTGTTTGTGCTGTTACCGCTGGCAATCAACCTGGTGCTGTTCGTCGGATTGATCTACCTGGCCGGCCATCAATTCAGCCTGTGGGTCGACACGCTGATGCCGTCCCTGCCCGACTGGCTGAGTTTTCTCAGCTACATCCTCTGGCCGCTGTTCGTGGTGCTCGTCGTGCTGATGGTGTTCTTCACCTTCACCATGCTCGCCAACGTCATTGCCGCGCCATTCAACGGCTTCCTCGCGGAGAAAGTCGAAGTGGTGGTGCGTGGCACCGATGATTTTCCGGCTTTCAGCTGGGGTGAACTGATCGCGATGATTCCGCGCACCCTGGCCCGGGAGATGCGCAAGCTCGGCTACTTCCTGCCCCGGGCAGTCGGGCTGTTCATCCTCTCGTTCATCCCGGTGGTGAACATCATCGCCGCGCCGCTGTGGCTGCTGTTCGGGGTGTGGATGATGGCGATCCAGTACATCGACTACCCGGCGGACAACCATAAACTTGGCTGGAACGAGATGCTCGCCTGGCTGCGGCAGAAGCGCTGGCAGAGCATGAGCTTCGGCGGCAGCGTCTATCTGGTGCTGCTGATTCCGGTGGTGAACATCCTGATGATGCCGGCGGCGGTGGCCGGGGCAACACTGTTCTGGGTGCGTGAACGCGGCGCGGAAAACCTGGTGGTGCAGCGCTGAGTCACAAATCCATCATCCCGACGTCACACTGACGACATGGCCCCAGCCGACACTGGGGTCATGACGACAGCTCTGCATATCACCCTGATCACCGAAACCTTCCCTCCGGAAATCAACGGCGTGGCCAATACCCTTGGTCGCTTGTGCGACGGTTTGCGCGCGCGCGGGCATCAAGTGGAGCTGGTGCGACCGCGTCAGGGCTGCGATCAGCAGTTGGGCAGCGACGATGAATTGCTGCTGTGCCGCGGCTGGCCGCTTCCGGGCTATCCCGGCCTGCAATGGGGTCAGTCGTCGATGCACAAGCTGCTGCGGCGCTGGACGCGTCATCGCCCGGATGTGCTCTACATCGCCACCGAAGGGCCGCTGGGCCTCTCTGCGTTGCGGGCGGCACGGCGACTGGGGATTTCCGTGGTCAGCGGTTTCCACACCAATTTCCAGCAGTACTCCAACCAGTACGGGTTTGGTTTACTCACGCGCCTGCTGACTCACTACCTGCGCTGGTTCCACAACCGCTCGACCATGACCCTGGTGCCCAGCGTCAGCCAGCGCATGGAGCTGGAGCGACGTCATTTCGAACGACTGGCGTTGCTGTCCCGAGGGGTCGACAGCGAATTGTTTCATCCGGCCAAACGGTTAAATGCCCTGCGCGAGCAGTGGGGACTGACCGAGGCAGACATCGCCGTCATTCATGTCGGACGCCTGGCCCCGGAAAAAAACCTCGGCCTGCTCAAACGCACCTTCAATACCCTCAAGGCGAGTTATCCCCAGCGCACGCTGAAACTGATCGTGGTCGGCGATGGCCCGCAGCGCCAGGAACTGGAAAACGAAATGCCCGAGGCAATTTTCTGCGGCACTCAACGGGGTGAAGCTCTGGCGTGTCACTATGCCTCCGGAGACGTGTTTCTGTTTCCGAGCCTGACTGAAACCTTCGGCAATGTGGTGCTTGAAGCACTCGCCTCGGGGCTCGGCGTGGTGGCCTTCGATCAGGCAGCGGCCGCCCAGCACATACGTCATGGCTACAACGGTGTGTTGGCGATGCCGGGGGATGAAGAAGCGTTCTGCGATGCAGCGGCATGGCTGCTGGAGGACAGAGAAGCATTGCGCAATGTGCGCCTCAATGCGCGCCAGCATGCCAGTCGCCAGGGTTGGGCGTCGATTATCGAGCAGTTCGAGGGGCAGTTGCGCGGGGCGTGTGCCGGGGAGATGGTGGTGCCGAATGCACCGACTGTTCCCTGAATCCTGGGTGATTTGAAGTCCGCCATCGCGAGCAAGCTCGCTCCCACAGTAGTTCTGCGGTGGTCACAGGATTTGTGGTCACCATCGATCAATGTGGGAGCGAGCTTGCTCGCGATGAGGTCTACCCGGTCGCCGCTTAAACCAGCGTCATCAACGCCTCACGGCTGAACGGCAGAATGTCTTCTTCACGGCCGTCACGCACTTTCTGCGCCCAGTCCGGGTCCACCAGCAACGCACGACCGACCGCCACCAGGTCGAACTCGTCGTTGTTCAGGCGCTCCAGCAGTTTTTCCAGGCTGGCGGGCTGCGCGACCTTGTCGGTGTTGACCATGAATTGCAGGAACTCGCCGTCCAGGCCGACGCTGCCCACGGTGATGGTCGGCTTGCCGGTGAGTTGGCGGGTCCAGCCGGCCAGGTTCAGCTCGGAACCGTCGAACTCCGGCTCCCAGAAGCGGCGGGTCGAGCAGTGGAAAATATCCACGCCTGCGTCGGCCAACGGCTTGAGGAACTCGTCCAAGGCTTCCGGGGTTTGCACCAGACGTGCAGTGTAGTCCTGCTGTTTCCACTGGGAGAAACGGAAGATGATCGGGAAACCTTCACCGACCGCAGCACGCACGGCCTGAATCAATTCAATGGCGAAGCGCGAACGGTTGGCCAGGCTGCCGCCGTATTCGTCGGTACGCTGGTTGCTGCCTTCCCAGAAGAACTGGTCGACCAGGTAACCGTGGGCACCGTGGATTTCTACGCCGTCCATGCCGATGCTCTGGGCATCCTTGGCGGCCTGGGCGAACGCGGCGATTACGTCCTGGATATCCTGCCTGGTCATGCCGTGCACCACGACCTGACCTCCCTTCAGTTTTTCCGACGGGCCATAACCCGGCACGCTGGCGTCCGGCTCAGTGCCGATCCGCCGCACGCTACCCACGTGCCACAGCTGCGGAACGATTTTGCCGCCTTCGGCGTGAACGGCATCGACGACTTTCTTCCACCCGGCCAGAGCCGCTTCACCATAGAAATGCGGAACGTTCGGATAGCCGTTGGAAGCCTTGTGACCGACGGTGGTGCCTTCGGTGATGATCAGGCCGACGCCCGCAGCAGCGCGACGACGGTAGTATTCGATCACTTTGGAATTAGGCACGCCGCCCGGGGAAAAGGAGCGGGTCATCGGCGCCATGACGACGCGGGTCGGCAGTTCGAGGGTGCCGAGGTGGAACGGTTTGAACAGGGCTTTGACGGGCATGGGACGCTCCACGGAAGAATGACTTTATGACGACGATAATATGGAGAGTCCAAAGTCTTGAACAGCATTATTGATTTCGGTGATTAAGAGTCAAAAGACAGAAAGCAAAAGATCGCAGCCTTCGGCAGCACCTACACAGGATCGTAGGAGCTGCCGAAGGCTGCGATCTTTTGATCTTGATCTATGGCTTAACTCAGCGCTTTTTCAATCGCGTGAACAATGGTCGGATCATCCGGCGCCGTGCGTGGCGAGAACCGTGCCAGTACGCGGCCGTCCTTGCCCAGCAGGAACTTCTCGAAGTTCCAGGTAATGTCGCCGGGAAATTCCGCGCCCTCGCCCGCCAGCAAGCGGTACAACTGATGACGGTCATGCCCGTTGACTTCCAGCTTGCTGGACAACGGAAAGGTCACGCCATAGTTGAGGCTGCAGAAATCCTTGATCTCTTGTTCGGTCCCCGGTTCCTGCCCGGCAAACTGGTTGCACGGCAAGCCCAGCACGCTGAAGCCTTTGCCCTTGTATAGCTGGTAAAGGTTTTCCAGCGCCGCGTACTGCGGGGTCAAGCCGCATTTGGAGGCGACGTTGACCACCAGTACGACTTGGCCCTTGAAAGGCGCCAGAGGTAGCTCCTGTCCATCCAAGGCTGTCAATTTAAGGTCGTGAAAAGCACTCATGGCGTACTCCAGATTCCCGTGTTCTTCTCGAAACAGCCACTTGGCGGTGTCGTCAGGGACAGCCGCAGACTAAAAAGGCGCCCACAGGGCGCCTCTCCAGTTATCTGAGCTTAGCGCAGAAATCAGTGGTGATGGCCACCTTCGCCATGGACGTGGCCATGAGCGATTTCTTCCTGGCTGGCGTCACGGATGTCGATGATCTTGACCTGGAAATTCAGGCGTTGACCAGCCAACGGGTGATTGCCGTCGACGGTGACGTCGTCGCCGTCCAGATCACGGATGGTCACGATCTGCATCTGCCCGTCCGGAGCGGAAGCGTGGAACTGCATGCCCACTTCCAGCTCGTCGACGCCTTCGAACATGCTGCGGCTCAGGGTGCTGACCAGTTCGGCAGCGTACTCGCCGTAAGCGTCTTCCGGTTCAACGGCTACGGTCAGCTCGTCGCCGACAGTCTTGCCTTCCAGAGCCTTTTCCAGGCCCGGGATGATGTTGCCTGCGCCTTGCAGGTAGACCAGCGGCGCGCCGCCGGCGGAGCTGTCGATGACCTCACCAGCGTCGTTAGTCAGGGTATAGTCGATGGAGACAGCCTTATTGGCGGCGATCAGCATGGGGCGAGACCTTTTGCATAAGAAGATTGAAAGGCCAAGTTTAGCGAAGCAATCGTCCGAAAGCGAACACAACCCGGACAGACGGGATTCGACGGTCACAGGCTTCCATCAGGACGAGGACGGACACTGGGTGGCCGAGCTTTCCTGCGGCCACACCCAACACCTGCGGCACCAGCCACCCTGGCAATCCCGCGCCTGGGTCATGGACCCTGTGCAGCGCCAGGAAAAAATAGGCCAACCCTTTGCCTGCGGTTGGTGCGCACAAGGCTCGGTTAGCGATAACCTTGGCGACTGAATTTCGGTAGTCGGCCAAATATAAGCTGACACCATTGCCATGCTCCTTCAGAGAATCCGCATGCAAACTTTTTTTATCGCGCCCACCGATTTTGGTGTGGGTCTGACCTCCATCAGCCTCGGGCTGGTGCGCACCCTTGAGCGCGCCGGCCTCAAGGTCGGTTTTTTCAAACCGATTGCCCAGCCGCATCCGGGCGACACGGGCCCGGAACGTTCCACCGAACTGGTGGCGCGTACCCACGGTTTGAAGCCACCTCAGCCACTGGGCCTGGCCCATGTCGAGCGCATGCTCGGCGACGGCCAGCTCGATGAATTGCTCGAAGAAATCATCGCCCTTTATCAGCAGGCGGCCATCGGCAAGGACGTGCTGATCGTCGAAGGCATGGTGCCGACCCGCAGCGCCAGTTACGCCGCGCGGGTCAACCTGCACCTGGCCAAGAGCCTCGACGCCGAGGTGATCCTGGTCTCGGCGCCGGAAAACGAAGTGCTGACCGAACTCTCCGGCCGCGTCGAGTTGCAGGCGCAATTGTTCGGCGGCCCGAAGGACCCGAAAGTCCTTGGTGTGATCCTCAACAAGGTCAAGACCGACGAAAGCATGGAGGCTTTCGCCACGCGCCTGAAGGAGCATTCGCCGTTGCTGCGCAGCGGCGATTTCCGCCTGCTCGGCTGCATTCCGTTCCAGCCGGAACTGAACGCCCCGCGCACCCGCGACGTCGCTGACCTGATGGGTGCGCAAGTGCTCAACGCCGGTGATTATGAAACCCGGCGCATGACCAAAATCATCATTTGCGCCCGCACCATGCGCAACACCGTGGAGTTGCTCAAGCCCGGCGTGCTGGTGGTGACCCCCGGCGACCGCGACGACATCATCCTCGCCGTCAGCCTCGCGGCATTGAACGGCGTGCCGCTGGCCGGTCTGCTGCTGACCAGCGACACCCTGCCCGACCCACGCATCATGGACCTGTGCCGCGGCGCCCTGCAGGCCGGGTTACCGGTGCTGTCGGTGAGTACTGGCTCCTACGACACCGCCAACCTACTCAATGGCCTGAACAAGGAAATCCCCATCGACGACCGCGAGCGCGCTGAAATCATCACCGATTTCATCGCCAGCCACCTCGATGCCAACTGGTTGCATCAGCGCTGCGGTACACCGCGCGAGATGCGTTTGTCGCCAGCGGTGTTCCGCTATCAATTGATCCAGCGCGCCCAGGCGGCCAACAAGCGCATCGTATTGCCCGAAGGCAGCGAGCCGCTGACCGTGCAGGCCGCCGCGATCTGCCAGGCCCGCGGCATCGCTCGCTGTGTATTGCTGGCCAAGCCCGAGGACGTGCAGGCCGTCGCACGCGCCCAGGGTATCGAGTTGCCACCAGGCCTGGAAATCATCGACCCGGACTTGATCCGTGAGCGTTACGTCGAGCCGATGGTCGCGCTGCGCAAAAGCAAAAGCCTCAATGCGCCGATGGCCGAGCAACAACTGGAAGACACCGTGGTGATCGGCACCATGATGCTGGCTCTGGATGAAGTCGACGGCCTCGTCTCGGGCGTGATCAACACCACCGCCAACACCATCCGCCCGGCCCTTCAGCTGATTAAAACCGCGCCGGGCTGCACCCTGGTGTCGTCGGTGTTCTTTATGCTGTTTCCGGAAGAGGTGCTGGTCTACGGCGACTGCGTGATGAACCCGCACCCAAGCGCCAGCGAACTGGCCGAGATCGCCCTGCAAAGCGCTGACTCGGCCGCCGCCTTCGGCATCACGCCACGGGTGGCGATGATCAGCTACTCCAGCGGCGAGTCGGCCAGCGGCGAAGAAGTCGAGAAGGTCCGCGAGGCGACTCTGCTCGCCCACGAACAACAGCACTCGCTGCTGATCGACGGCCCCCTGCAGTACGACGCCGCCGCCAACGAAAGCGTGGCCCGGCAACTAGCGCCGAACAGTCAGGTGGCCGGTCGTGCCACGGTTTACGTGTTCCCCGACCTCAACACCGGCAACACCACCCACAAAGCCGTGCAGCGCAGCGCCGACTGCGTCAGCCTCGGGCCGATGCTGCAAGGCCTGCGCAAGCCGGTGAACGATTTGCCGCGCGGCGCGCAGGTCGATGACATCGTCTACACCATCGCCCTGACCGCGATCCAGGCAGCCAACCGACCTATGGATGTGTAAATGCTGGATTTTCTACCCGCTCCGTTGCGCGGCGTGATCGCCGCGCTGCTGTTGGCACTGAACACGATATTGCTCTGCTCGTTCCTGTTCTGCGTAGCACTCGTCAAGGTATTGCCGTTCGCCTTCACCCAGCGTCTCGCGGGCTGGCTGATGAGTCATACCCACGAAGCCTGGATCAGCCTCAACAAAGGCTGGATGAACCTGGTGCGCCGTACACGGTGGCACATCAGCGGCCTGCAAGGTCTCGACTATCAGCACTCGTACCTGATCACCAGCAACCACCAGAGCTGGGTCGACATCCTGGTGCTGCAATACGTGCTCAACCGGCGCATTCAACCGTTGAAGTTCTTTCTCAAGCAGGAGCTGATCTGGGTCCCGGTGATCGGTCTGGCCTGGTGGGCGCTGGGCTTTCCGTTCATGAAGCGCTACTCCAAGGCCTATCTGGAGAAGCACCCGGAGAAGAAAGGCAAGGACCTGGAAACCACGCGCAAGACCTGTGCGAAATTCCGCGACAACCCGGTGGGCATTTTCAACTTCGTCGAAGGCACGCGCTTCACCGTGGGCAAGCACAAGCAACAGCAGTCACCCTTCAGGTACCTGCTCAAGGCCAAGGCCGGCGGCATTGCCTTTGTGCTGGATGCGATGGGCGAGCAGCTTGAATCCCTGATCAACGTGACCATCCACTACCCCACCGGGCGACCTGGTTTTTGGGATTTGTTGTGCGGGAACGTTGCGGACGTAGTGGTGCACTTTGAAGAGCTGAAGATTCCGCCGCAATTCATTGGCAAGAACTATGACCAGGATGGCGAATACCGCCTGCAGTTTCAGGGCTGGATCAACCAGTTGTGGCAGGACAAGGATGCTCTGCTTGCGCAGATGCATCGCGAGTATCCGCAGATTTAAGATCAAAAGATCGCAGCCTTCGGCAGCTCCTACAGGATGTACGCCGAACCAATGTAGGAGCTGCCGAAGGCTGCGATCTTTTGACGATCTGAAAGACACAAAAAACCCGCCGGTGATTACTCATCGGCGGGTTTTTCATTTACGGCTAAGGTTTAGATCGCCCCACGCTCACGCAGCAGAGCCAGCACTTGCTTGACACTTTCTTCCAGCGACACAGACTGGGTGTCAATCACCAGGTCGGCATCCAGCGGCACGTCGTACGGGAAGGACTCGCCCGGGATGTTATCCCCGGCCGCTGCGTACAGGCCTTGCGGATCACGCTCGGCGCAGACGGTCGGCGAAGCCTGGACGTAGACCGTCAGCAGACGTTCCTTGCCGATCAGTTCCCGGGCCTGTTCACGACCTTCGGCACTCGGCGCAACGAACGCAGCGAGGGTCAGCAGACCAGCCTCGTTGAACTGACGCGCAACGTGCGCGGCACGACGCCAGTTCTCGGTACGCCCGGCGCGATCCTGTGGCAGACCTTTGTTCAGGTCGTGACGCAGGTTCTGGCCATCGAGTACGAACACCGCACGGCCCAGGTCGAACAACTTGCGTTCAACCGCATACGCCAGGGTGCTTTTGCCCGCGCCCGACAAGCCGCTGAACAACACGGTGGCCGGTTGCTGGCCGAAGCGCTGTGCACGCTCTTCGGTGGCGACGTGAGCCAGTTTGCCGTGGTGCGTGGAGCTGCCGTGAGCCACAGGCTGGGCGACGATCATTCCCGCGCCAACGGTGCCGTTAGTCAGGCGGTCGATGATGATGAACGCGCCGGTGGTGCGGTTGCTGTCGTAACCGTCGAGGGCGATCGGCGCATCGAGCGCGATCTTGACCTTGCCGATTTCGTTGAGCTGCAACGCGCTGGCCGGACCTTCTTCCAGGGTGTTCACGTCGACCTTGTTGACGATGCTGGCGATAGAGCCCGGCACGTAACTGGTGGCGCGCTTGATGTCGTATTTCTTGCCCGGCAGCATCGGCTCTTCAGCCATCCACACCAGCATCGCCTCGAAGCTGTCGGTCACCGGCGGCACGTTGTCGGCGTGAACCAACAGATCGCCACGGGAGATATCTATTTCGTCTTCCATGGTCAGCGTGACTGCCTGACCCGGGCCTGCGTGCTCAAGCTCACCTTCGAAGGTGACGATGGACTTCACGCGGCTGCTCTTGCCCGACGGCAGCACCACGACTTCGTCGCCTTTCTTGACGATGCCGCTGGCCAGCGTACCGGCGAAGCCACGGAAGTTCAGGTTCGGACGGTTGACGTACTGCACCGGGAAACGCAGGTCGGTGAAGTTGCGATCGCCCGCCACTTCCACGGTCTCGAGAATTTCCATCAGCGACTGACCGGTGTACCACGGCGAACGCTCGGACTTGTTCACCACGTTGTCGCCCTTCAGCGCCGACATCGGCACGAAGTGCATCGTGGTGGGCTTCATCTTCAAGCCTTCGGCGAACTGCAGGTAATCGGCCTTGATCGACTCGAACACGCCCTGATCGAAGTCCTTGAGGTCCATCTTGTTGATGGCCACAACGATGTGCTTGATGCCCAGCAACGAGGCGATGAAGCTGTGGCGACGGGTCTGGGTCTGCACGCCGTAACGGGCGTCGACCAGGATGATCGCCAAGTCACAGGTGGAAGCACCGGTGGCCATGTTGCGGGTGTACTGCTCATGGCCAGGGGTGTCGGCGATGATGAATTTGCGCTTGGCGGTGGAGAAATAGCGGTACGCGACATCGATGGTGATGCCCTGCTCGCGCTCGGCCTGCAGGCCGTCGACCAGCAACGCCAGGTCGATGTCTTCGCCGGTGGTGCCGACTTTTTTCGAGTCGCGGGTGATCGCTTCCAGGTGATCTTCGTAGATCATCTTGGAGTCGTGCAGCAGGCGCCCGATCAGGGTGCTCTTGCCGTCGTCGACGTTACCGCAGGTCAAAAAGCGCAGCAGCTCTTTACGTTCGTGCTGGCCCAGGTAGGCGAGGATGTCCTCGCTGATCAAATCAGATTGATGCGACATGACAGCCCCTTAGAAATAACCTTGACGTTTTTTGTCTTCCATCGAGCCGGCGCCATCGTGGTCGATGACACGGCCCTGGCGCTCGGAAGTTCGCGTCAGGAGCATTTCCTGAATGATGTCCGTGAGGCTTTCGGCCTCGGACTCCACCGCGCCCGTCAACGGGTAGCAACCAAGGGTACGGAAACGCACTTTCTTTTTGACGATGCGCGCTTTGTCTTCATCGCTCAGGTGCTCGAGGATGCGCTCGTCGTCGATCATGATCAGCGTGCCGTTCTTCTCGATGACTTCACGCTCGGCGGCGAAGTACAGCGGGACGATCGGGATGCCTTCCAGGTAGATGTACTGCCAGATGTCCAGCTCGGTCCAGTTCGACAGCGGGAAGACGCGGATCGACTCGCCCTTGTTGACCTTGCCGTTGTAGACGTTCCATAGCTCGGGACGCTGGTTCTTCGGGTCCCAACGGTGCTTGCTGTCGCGGAACGAGTACACACGCTCTTTAGCGCGGGATTTCTCTTCATCGCGACGGGCGCCGCCGAATGCTGCGTCGAAACCATACTTGTCGAGTGCCTGCTTCAGGCCCTCGGTCTTCATGATGTCGGTGTGCTTGGCGCTGCCGTGGGTGAACGGGTTGATGTCCTGCGCCACGCCGTCCGGGTTGACGTGGGTGATCAGGTCGAGGCCCAGCTCGGCGACCATCTTGTCGCGGAAGCTGTACATCTCCTTGAATTTCCAGCGAGTGTCGACGTGCATCACCGGAAACGGCAGCTTGCCCGGGAAGAACGCCTTGCGTGCCAGATGCAGCATCACGGCGGAGTCTTTACCGATGGAGTACAGCATCACCGGGTTGTCGAACTCGGCGGCCACCTCGCGGATGATGTGGATGCTTTCCGCCTCCAGCTGTTTCAGATGCGTCAGTTTGTCGACCATGGCTACTCACGAAAGCTTTCTTATGAACGGCCAGCGGGCCGTGTTCGAGCGGGGATCCTAGCACAGCGACCTCTTCTAATCAGGACACCAACTAGATCGAAAGAGCATATGAATATGCCTGCCTGTTTGGGCGCGGAAGCCTCTGTGGGAGCAGGTTGATTCAAATCGGATTCGGGCAATCGATGAAGATGTGCTCCAGCGCAAAGCGCCGCGCCAGATAATCCCCCAGCGCCTGAACGCCGTAGCGCTCGGTGGCATGGTGACCGGCGGCGATGAAGCTGATGTCGTTTTCCCGGGCACTGTGGAAGGTTTGCTCGGAAGCCTCGCCGCTGAGGTACAGATCGACGCCGGCCAGAATGGCCTGATCGATGTAACCCTGGCCGCCGCCGGTGCACCAGCCGACGCGGCGGATCATTGCACTGCCTTCGATCAACAGCGGCTCACGCCCCATCACTTCCTGGACGCGGCGGGCGAAATCCCGGGGCATCATCGGTTCATTCAGCGAGCCGACCAGGCCGACAATCTTCAGGTTGTCCGGGTCCAGCGGACCTTCGACAGTGATGTCGAGCTGCCGCGCGAGCTGCACGTTATTGCCGACGTCCGGGTGCAGGTCCAGCGGCAGGTGATAGGACAACAGACTGATATCGTGCTTGAGCAGGGTCTTCAAGCGGCGCTGTTTCATGCCGGTGATGCACGGGTTCTCGCCTTTCCAGAAGTAGCCATGGTGCACCAGCACCAGGTCGGCATTGGCTTCCACGGCAGCGTCGAGCAAGGCCTGGCTGGCGGTGACGCCACTGACAATGCGCATCACTTGCGGACGGCCTTCGACTTGCAAGCCGTTGGGGCAGTAATCGGCGATTTTGGCGCTGTTGAGGTAACGGTCGGCTTCTTCGACCAGGGTGCTCAGGGCGACGGCCATGAAAGACTCCTAAATATCCCGTTCAGAGGCGCGTGCGGCCTCGTATAATGCGCGTCATTATGAGCGGTCTCATTCCGCCTGCAACTCTCTCAGGAAGTGCTTAATGCTCAAGGCGCTGCGTTTTTCCGGCTGGCCGCTGTTGGCCGGCGTGCTTGTCGCTCTTTTGATAATCCAGCGTTACCCGCAGTGGGTCGGGCTCCCGAGCCTCGACGTCAATCTGCAACAAGCGCCGCAAACCACCAGCATGCAGCAGGGCCCGGTGTCTTATGCCGAAGCGGTATCCACCGCGGCGCCGTCGGTGGTGAACCTGTACACCACCAAAGTCATCAACAAACCCAACCATCCGTTGTTCGAAGATCCGCAGTTCCGTCGCTTCTTCGGCGATAACTCGCCCAAGCAGAAACGCATGGAGTCGAGCCTCGGTTCCGGTGTGATCATGAGCCCGGAAGGCTACATCCTGACCAACAACCACGTGACCAGCGGCGCCGACCAGATCGTGGTGGCGCTCAAGGACGGCCGGGAAACCCTGGCACGGGTGATCGGCAGCGACCCGGAGACTGACCTCGCGGTTCTGAAAATCGATCTGAAAAACCTGCCGTCGATCACCGTGGGGCGTTCCGACAACATCCGCATCGGCGACGTTGCATTGGCCATCGGCAACCCGTTCGGCGTCGGCCAGACCGTGACCATGGGCATCATCAGCGCCACCGGGCGCAACCAACTGGGCCTGAACAACTACGAAGACTTCATCCAGACCGATGCGGCGATCAACCCCGGCAACTCAGGCGGTGCGCTGGTGGATGCCATCGGCAACCTGACCGGCATCAACACGGCGATCTTTTCCAAGTCCGGGGGCTCCCAGGGCATTGGTTTCGCGATCCCGGTGAAGCTGGCGATGGAAGTGATGAAGTCGATCATCGAGCACGGCCAAGTGATTCGTGGCTGGCTGGGTATCGAAGTGCAGCCGCTGACCCAGGAACTGGCCGAATCGTTCGGCTTGTCCGGGCGTCCGGGCATTGTCGTGGCGGGAATTTTCCGCGACGGTCCGGCACAGAAGGCCGGCCTGCAACTGGGTGATGTGATTCTTGCCATCGATGGCGAACCGGCCGGTGATGGCCGTCGCTCGATGAATCAGGTGGCGCGGATCAAGCCGACCGACAAGGTCGCGATCGAGGTGATGCGCAACGGCAAGGAGCTAAAGCTGACCGCGGAAGTCGGCCTGCGTCCGCCGCCGGCTCCGGTCAAGGATAAAGAAGAAGAGTAACGTAGCGCCCAAAACTACTGTGGGAGCGAGCTTGCTCGCGATGAGGCCATAACWTTCAACATCATTGTTGACTGTCAGGCCGCCATCGCGAGCAAGCTCGCTCCCACAGGGTCGTGCCTGGTTTTAGAGGTCGCCGAGGCCGTCGATCAGCGCCTGATTCTGCTCTGGCGTGCCGATGGAGATCCGCAGGAACTGGGCAATCCGCTCCTGCTTGAAGTGCCGGACGATCACGCCCTGCTCACGCAGCTTCGCCGCAAGGCCCGCCGCATCATGTTGCGGGTGACGGGCGAAAATGAAGTTCGCCGCCGATGGCAGCACTTCAAACCCCTTCTCCTCTAGCTGTGCAACGACCTTCTCGCGATTCTCGATCACCAACCGGCAGGTCTTGTCGAAATACTCGCGATCCTCGAACGCCGCGGCAGCGCCGACATTCGCCATGCGATCCAGCGGATAGGAGTTGAAACTGTTCTTGATCCGCTCCAGCGCCTCGATCAGGTCCGGATGCCCGACCGCCAGGCCAACCCGCAGACCGGCCAGGGAACGGGACTTGGACAGGGTCTGGGTCACCAGCAGGTTCGGATAATCATCGACCAGCGTGATTGCCGTCTCGCCGCCGAAATCGATGTAAGCCTCGTCCACCACGACCACCGAATCCGGGCTGGCCTTGAGAATCTGCTCCACCGCTTCCAGCGCCAACAGGCAGCCGGTCGGCGCGTTCGGGTTGGGGAAAATAATCCCGCCGTTCGGCTTGGCGTAGTCCGCCGGGTTGATCTGGAATTGCTCGTCCAGCGGCACCGCGTCGAACTTGATGCCGTACAACCCGCAGTAGACCGGATAGAAGCTGTAGCTGATGTCCGGGAACAGCAGCGGCTGATCGTGCTGCAGCAAACCGTGGAAGATGTGCGCCAGCACTTCATCGGAACCGTTGCCGAGGAACACCTGATTGCTCTGCACGCCGTAGTATTTGGCGACCGCGTTCTTCAGCAGATCGCTATTTGGGTCCGGGTACAGGCGCAGATTGTCATTGAGTTCGGTTTGCATCGCAGCCAAGGCTTTCGGCGATGGACCGTACGGATTTTCGTTGGTGTTGAGCTTCACCAGTTTTGCCAGCTTTGGCTGCTCGCCCGGCACGTAAGGCACCAGATTCTTGACGAACGGGCTCCAGAATTTACTCATGTTCAGTTCCCCTTTTGTTCGTCAATGATGCGGTATTCGGCGCTGCGGGCGTGCGCGGTCAGCGACTCGCCACGGGCCAGCACGGAAGCGGTTTTGCCCAACTCGGAAGCGCCCTGCTCGGAACAGAAGATGATCGACGAACGTTTCTGGAAGTCGTACACACCCAGCGGCGAGGAGAAACGGGCGGTGCCGGAGGTTGGCAACACGTGGTTCGGGCCTGCGCAGTAATCACCCAGGGCTTCGGACGTGTGACGGCCCATGAAGATCGCGCCGGCGTGGCGGATTTGCGGCAGCCAGGCGTGAGGATCGGCAACGGACAATTCGAGGTGCTCCGGCGCGATGCGGTTGGCCACTTCGATGGCCTGCTCCATGTCACGCACCTTGATCAGTGCACCACGGCCATTGATCGAGGTTTCGATAATCGCGGCACGCTCCATGGTCGGCATCAGCTTGGCGATACTGGCGGCGACCTTGTCGAGGAACCCGGCGTCGGGGCTGACCAAAATGGCCTGGGCGTCTTCGTCGTGCTCGGCCTGGGAGAACAGGTCCATGGCGATCCAGTCCGGATCGGTCTGGCCGTCGCACACCACGAGGATTTCCGAAGGGCCAGCGATCATGTCGATTCCGACCTGGCCAAACACGTGGCGCTTGGCGGTAGCCACATAGATGTTGCCCGGGCCGACCACCTTGTCGACCTTCGGCACGCTTTCGGTGCCGTAAGCCAATGCAGCAACGGCTTGAGCGCCGCCGATGGTGAACACGCGGTCGACGCCGGCGATGCAGGCAGCGGCCAGTACCAGTTCGTTGATTTCACCGCGTGGGGTCGGAACGACCATGACCACTTCGGTGACACCAGCGACCTTGGCTGGAATCGCGTTCATCAGCACCGACGACGGGTACGACGCCTTGCCGCCCGGCACGTACAGACCGGCGCGGTCCAGCGGCGTGACTTTCTGGCCCAGCACGGTGCCGTCGGCCTCGGTGTAGCTCCAGGAGTCCTGCTTCTGTTTTTCGTGGTAGCTGCGCACACGAGCCGCGGCGACTTCCAGGGCTTCGCGCTGGGCCACGGAGATGCGGGTCAGCGCCAGCTCCAGACGTTCGCGCGGCAGGATCAGGTCGGCCATGGACTTCACGTCCAGGCCGTCGAACTGGCGGGTAAAGTCCACCAGTGCCGCGTCGCCACGCTCACGCACGGCCTTGATGATGTCCAGCACCCGCTGATTGACCGAGTCGTCAGACACACTTTCCCAGCTCAGCAGATGATCCAGATGATGCGCGAAATCCGGGTCAGCAGCGTTGAGTCGGCGAATTGCAGTCAGTGCGGTCATAGCGAGAGCCTCATAGGAATGGCAAAAACTCAGGCGCCCTAACTTAGCAGTCGTTTCCGCTTGGGCACCTGAGAATTCTGGCTATGAGGCGGATAGACGGGCGCGACTCAAGGTCGCGCAGGTGAATCAGCCGCGGTGTCGAGACTCCACTGCCTTGCGCAGGGTGTCGATCAACGCCTGGATACGGGCGTGCTGCATCTTCATCGAAGCTTTGTTGACGATCAGCCGGGAGCTGATGGCAGCAATGAAATCCTGTGGCTCCAGGCCGTTGGCCCGCAGCGTGTTACCGGTGTCGACCACGTCGATGATCTTGTCGGCAAGGCCGATCAGCGGTGCCAGCTCCATCGAGCCGTACAGTTTGATGATGTCGACCTGACGACCCTGTTCAGCGTAATAACGCTTGGCAACGTTGACGAACTTGGTGGCGATCCGCAGACGGCCCTTGGGCTCGACCGCGCCGACCTTGCCGGCAGTCATCAGCTTGCACTGGGCAATTTGCAGGTCCAGTGGCTCGTACAGGCCCTGGCCGCCATATTCCATCAGCACATCTTTACCGGCGACACCGAGGTCGGCAGCACCATGTTCGACATAGGTCGGCACATCGGTGGCACGCACGATCAGCAGGCGTACATCTTCCTGGGTCGTGGGAATGATCAGCTTGCGGCTCTTGTCCGGATTCTCGGTCGGCACGATGCCCGCTTCAGCCAGAAGCGGCAGGGTGTCGTCAAGGATGCGGCCCTTGGACAGTGCGATGGTCAACATGGGAAACGTCAGTCCTTATCAAGGTACTCATGCCCGGTCGCAAATGGCGCCGGACACACATCGAGCCGAAAACGGCTCGACTTCAACAAATCAACGGGCATGTCCTTATGCCCATGCAGCAGGTACTAGCCCGGAACGCGACGGATCTTGGCGCCCAGCATCTGCAGTTTTTCTTCGATGCACTCGTAGCCACGGTCTATGTGGTAGATGCGGTCGATCAGCGTGTCGCCGTCGGCGATCAGGGCCGAGATCACCAGGCTGGCCGAAGCACGCAGGTCGGTCGCCATCACTGGCGCACCCTTGAGTTTCTCGGTGCCGGTAACGATGGCAGTATTGCCTTCGACCTGGATCTTGGCGCCCATGCGGTGCAGCTCGTAGACGTGCATGAAGCGGTTTTCGAAGATCGTCTCGATCACAGCGCCCGTGCCTTCGGCAATGGCGTTGAGGGAGATGAACTGTGCTTGCATGTCGGTCGGGAATGCCGGGTACGGAGCGGTCCGCACGTTGACGGCTTTCGGACGCTTACCGTGCATGTTCAGCTCGATCCAGTCTTCGCCACAGGTGATTTCGGCACCGGACTCACGGAGCTTTTCCAGAACAGCTTCGAGGATGGTCGGATCGGTGTCCTTGACCTTCACGCGGCCGCCGGTCACGGCAGCGGCAACCAGGTAGGTACCGGTTTCGATACGGTCCGGCATCACCTTGTAAGTGGTGGTGTGCAGACGCTCGACGCCATCAATGGTGATGGTGTCGGTGCCGGCGCCGGAAACCTTGGCGCCCATGGCGTTCAGGAAGTTCGCCAGGTCGACCACTTCAGGCTCGCGCGCGGCGTTAGCCAGGACGCTGCGGCCTTTGGCCAGGGCCGCGGCCATCATGATGTTTTCGGTACCGGTCACACTGACGGTATCGAAGAAGAAGTGCGCACCGCGCAGGCCGCCTTCAGGCGCCTTGGCCTTGATGTAGCCGCCTTCGACGTCAATGACCGCGCCCATGGCTTCCAGGCCACGGATGTGCAGGTCAACCGGACGCGAACCGATGGCGCAACCGCCGGGCAAGGCGACTTCGGCTTCACCGAAACGGGCAACCATCGGGCCCAGTACCAGAATCGACGCACGCATGGTTTTAACCAGTTCGTACGGTGCGACCAGGGTCTTGATGGTGCGCGGGTCGATTTCGACGGAGAGTTTCTCGTCGATCACCGGTTCAATGCCCATGCGGCCGAACAGCTCGATCATAGTGGTGATGTCGTGCAGGTGCGGCAGGTTGGCCACGGTCACCGGGCCATCGCACAGCAAGGTGGCAGCCAGGATCGGCAGGGCAGAGTTCTTTGCCCCGGAGATGCGGATTTCGC
This sequence comes from Pseudomonas sp. P1_F7, assembly GCF_056405655.1. Classification (NCBI taxonomy): domain Bacteria; kingdom Pseudomonadati; phylum Pseudomonadota; class Gammaproteobacteria; order Pseudomonadales; family Pseudomonadaceae; genus Pseudomonas; species Pseudomonas sp. P1_F7. The sequence goes on along the minus strand of NZ_JBFUBR010000010.1, from coordinate 57,183 downwards.
CATCAAGACGAACGCCACCGGTAATAATCAATTTATCCATAAGAATCTCGACGCCCTTGGGCTCAGGTGCGCTCGGCCCAGGCCGCGCTGCTGAAAAATTTCATAGTGACCGCATGGATGCTGCCATCGACGATCCACGGGTTCAAATGGGCATAGACCTGCTGCTGACGCTTGACCGGGCTCAATGCCGCCAGTTCATCGCTAATCACGTTCAGCTGGAAATTGCAGCCTTCGCCCTCGACTTCTACTTTCGTTCCGGGCAGCTTTCCTTCAAGAAAGCTCTTAACTTCATTGGCCTGCATGCTAAACCTCAATCGGCGCCCTGTGCGCGCGGGTCGGACATCATACAAAAAAGCCCCGCGCCTGCGAACCCCGCCAAGCAGGACTCGGACGGGGGGCTTCTTTATAGATGCGTGTCAGGGGTGCGCCAACAGCTCGGTCATCTCGCTGACCTGAGCGATTTCACGCATGTCTTCCGGCATCCCACGGATGCTCAGGGCCTTGCCGGCCGCCTGCGCATCGCGGATGAAGCACAGCAGCAACGACAAACCGACACTGCTGGACTTGGTCACCGCCGAGCAATCGACCACCAGCGCCGCGGCCTTGCTGGCCTTGATCAGCGCTTTGCCCTGCTCGCGCAGGCCAGGGCCGGTGCGGTAATCCAGCACGCCACTGAGTCGCAGCTCGCCCGCTTCGTCCATCAGGACTGCCGACTCACTCATTGGGCTGACTGCCCTGGTTTCTTGTCGGTGGCTTCCTTGGCCTTGGCGACTTCCCCGGCCCAACCATTGATGGTCTTGTCCAGGTCATTGCCATTGCGCTGCATCGCATCGGCGAACTGATCGCGGAACAGCTTGCCGATGTTGATGCCGTTGATGATGACGTTACGCAGTTTCCACTCGCCGTTGATCTTTTCCAACGTGTAGGACACTGGATAGATCGCGCCGCTGCTGCCTTTGACCGTCATGCCAATGCTCGTCCGGTCTCCCGATTCATCCTTGGCAGGTTCAACGGTAATGCCCTGGTTGTTGTACTCGAGCAAGGCATTGCCATAGAACTGGAATAGCCCCTTCTTGAAGTTTTCTTCAAAGGTCTTCATTTGCTCAGGCGTGGCTTTGCGCGAGTATTTGACCGTCATGATGCTTTTGGAAATGCCCTCGGCATCCACGACCGGCCCGACGATGCTGTTCAGCGCCGCATAAAAGTCTTTCGGATCCTGCTTGTACTTTTCTTTGTTGGCCGCCAGATCGGCCAGCATCCGATTAGTGGTGTCTTGTACCAGATCGTGCGCGGAAGGCGACGCCACAGCGTGGGACACCAACGGAAACACCGCGAGCAATACCAACAGGCCACGTCGCAAGGTAGAGATCATTTAACAGTTCCTCATTTAGCTTCTTTGCTAACGGTATTGAGCAGGAATTTACCGATCAGGTCTTCAAGCACCAGCGATGACTGCGTGTCATGGATGGTTCCACCATCCTTGAGCAGGGTGTCTTCCCCGCCCACGCTGATACCGATGTACTTCTCGCCCAACAGGCCAGCGGTCAGGATAGATGCAGTAGAGTCCGCCGGCAGATTATCGATGCGTTTTTCCAGCTGCATGGTCACCCGACCGGTAAAACTGTCGCGATCCAGATCGATGGCCGTGACCTTGCCGATGGTTACACCGGCCATGGTCACCTTTGCTCTGACAGTCAAACCGGCGATATTGTCGAAGTAGGCGTAAAGTTTATATGTGTCGGTGCTCGGAGTCGGGGACAGACCACTGACCCGCAACGCCAACAAGAGCAAAGCCAGGATGCCAGCCAGCAAGAAAAGGCCGACACCGATTTCCAGGGTGCGGTTTTGCATCAGAAATCTCCAAACATCAAGGCGGTCAGAATAAAGTCCAGGCCGAGTACTGCCAACGAGGCATACACAACGGTCTTGGTAGTGGCACGACTGATCCCCTCGGAAGTGGGTTCGCAGTCATAGCCTTGGAATACGGCGATCCAGGTCACGACAAAGGCAAAGACGATACTTTTGATGATCCCGTTGAGCACATCGTCGGCGAACGTCACGCTGTTCTGCATGTTCGACCAGTAGGAGCCTTCATAGACTCCCAGCCAGTCGACAGCTACCCACGAGCCGCCCCAGATACCCACCACGCTGAAAATCATCGCCAGCACCGGCAGGGAAATGAAACCGGCCCACAAGCGAGGCGCGATGATGTACTTGAGCGGGTCAACCCCGATCATTTCCAGGCTGGACAGCTGTTCGGTGGACTTCATATTGCCAATTTCGGCAGTCAATGCCGAACCGGCGCGCCCGGCGAACAGCAAAGCAGTCACCACCGGCCCCAGTTCACGCAGCAGCGTCAGCGCCACCATCTGCCCGACGGCCTGCTCCGAACCATAGCTGGAAAGAATGTTGAAGCCCTGCAGCGCCAGCACCATACCGATGAACACCCCGGAGACCACAATGATCACCAGGGACATCACGCCCACCGAATGCAGCTGCTTGACCAACAGCCCGAAGCCGCCACCGATACCGCCCCGGCCGAGCAAGGCATGGAACAGGAACAAGCTCGAACGCCCGAACACCGCCAGCACATCGATGCCGGCCTGGCCGAAGCGTCGAACGCGCTCTATCAATGAAATTCTGCGCATCAGCGCTTCCCCAGAAGATCTGCGCGGTAATCCGTCGCTGGAAAGTGGTACGGGACCGGGCCATCGGGTTCGCCGGTCATGAACTGACGAATGCGCGGTTCATCCGAGTTCATCAACTCGTCCGGCGTCCCCTGCCCCAGCACCTGGCCATCGCCCACCACATAAATGTAATCGGCAATGCTCGCGGTCTCGGCCAGGTCGTGGGATACCACGATGCTGGTGATGCCCAGCGCATCGTTGAGCAGACGAATCAGGCGTACCAGAACGCCCATTGCGATAGGGTCCTGGCCGACAAAGGGCTCGTCGTACATGAGGATCTGTGGGTCGAGCGCAATCGCCCGGGCCAGCGCAACACGGCGCTTCATGCCGCCGGAAAGCTCGTCGGGCATCAGTTCGATGGCACCGCGCAAGCCCACGGCCTGCAGTTTGAGCAGGACGATGTCGCGGATCATTTCATCCGGCAGTTGCGTATGGACCCGCAACGGAAAGGCAACGTTCTCGAAGACATCAAGGTCGGTAAACAGTGCGCCGCTCTGAAAAAGCACGCCCATATGCTTGCGCGCATCGAACAGGTCGCTGCGCGACAGTTTTGGCAGGTTCTGACCGTTGACCCAGACCTCACCCTTGGTGGGCCGCAACTGGGCGCCCATCAGACGCAAAAGCGTGGTCTTGCCACACCCGGAAGGCCCCATGATGCCGGTGACCTTGCCACGCGGGATACGGATATCGACATTATTGAAAATGCTGCGCGCACCGCGCTTGAAGGACAGTCCCTTCAGCTCGACCGCGTAGGCGTTATCGGCACTCATCTAAACTCCTTGCGATGCAGCCTCTCACTCGGACGCCTGGCTTCCTGACGAAAGCACATACCTCCCGGGCAGGCCGAACTGGCGGCGAACTATATCACTGCAAAGGCTGCGCGCCCAAGGCCAAAGCCGAACCATGTTCAACGGCATGACCGGTTGAAAGCCCCATTTAGAGGGTTCCTGTAACAGTGAATGACAATGCGCGACGAACTTGCGTGAGGGATTCGATCATTACCGCTATAATCGCCGCCTTTTCATCAGGCTATACGATTTCTGACATGAGCCAATCCAGCGACCTGATTCAATCAGCACAACGCACCATCCGCCTCGAGGTAGAAGCCGTGCAAGGCCTGCTACCCCATCTCGACGCAGATTTCGTACGCGCTTGCGAGATGATTCTGGCCAGCAAAGGCCGCGTGGTCGTGGTCGGCATGGGCAAGTCGGGGCACATCGGCAACAAGATCGCCGCGACCCTGGCCAGCACCGGCACCACGGCATTTTTTGTGCACCCGGCTGAAGCCAGCCACGGTGACATGGGCATGATTACCCGCGACGACATCATTCTGGCGCTCTCGAACTCCGGTTCCACCAATGAAATCGTGACCCTGCTGCCACTGATCAAGCGCCTGGGCATTCAGTTGATCAGCGTGACCGGCAACCCTGACTCGCCGTTGGCCAAGGCCGCCGAGGTCAACCTGAATGTTCACGTCGAGCACGAAGCCTGTCCGTTGAACCTGGCACCCACCTCGTCGACCACCGCCGCACTGGTCATGGGCGACGCCCTGGCAGTCGCGCTGCTGGAAGCCCGTGGCTTTACCGCCGAAGACTTCGCCTTTTCCCATCCCGGCGGCGCCCTGGGCCGACGCCTGCTGCTGAAAGTGGAAAATGTCATGCACGCAGGCCAGGAACTGCCACAGGTCCAGCGCGGCACCCTGCTCAAGGACGCCCTGATGGAAATGACCCGCAAGGGCCTGGGCATGACCGTGATCCTGGAAGCCGATGGAAAGCTGGCCGGGATCTTTACCGACGGTGACTTGCGTCGCACGCTGGACCGTAGCATCGACATCCATAGCGCTACCATCGACCAGGTCATGACTGCACACGGCAAGACTGCCCGCGCCGAGATGCTCGCCGCCGAAGCGCTGAAAATCATGGAAGACCATAAAATCAACGCGCTGGTCGTGGTTGACCGTGAAGACCGCCCGGTCGGCGCCCTGAACATGCACGACTTGCTGCGCGCAGGAGTAATGTAATGAGTGCGGACCTGCTGCAACGCGGCAAACAGATCAAACTGGCGGTGTTCGATGTCGATGGCGTGCTGACCGATGGTCGCCTGTACTTCCTCGAAGACGGCAGCGAATTCAAGACGTTCAACACACTCGACGGCCAGGGCATCAAGATGCTGATGGCCGCAGGCGTGCAGACCGCCATCATCAGCGGCCGCAAGACCCCAGTGGTCGAACGGCGAGCCAGGAACCTCGGTATCCCGCATCTGTATCAGGGTCGCGAAGACAAACTGGTGGTACTCGACGAACTGCTGGCCCAGCTCAACCTGAGCTATGAACAGGTGGCCTACCTCGGCGACGACCTGCCGGACCTGCCGGTGATTCGCCGCGTCGGACTGGGCATGGCGGTGGCCAATGCCGCCAGCTTCGTGCGTGAACACGCTCACGGCATCACCCTCGCCCGTGGCGGCGAAGGCGCCGCTCGCGAATTCTGCGAATTGATCCTGCGCGCCCAGGACCGCCTTGATGCGGCCAATGCGGCGTACCTGTGAGCCCACTATGCTGAGCAAAAAGTTTCGTAACACCCTGATGTACAGTTGCATCGCAGCGATATTCGCCGCGGTCGGCTACTGGAACATCAGCCCGGAACGCTTCCTCGACAAGCCGGTAACGCCGGTCGATGAAAGCGCAATCGACTATTACGCCATCAACGCCCACAGCGTGCAGTACCTGCCGGACGGCAAGCTGCAATATGATCTGGTGTCCGACAAGGTCGAGCACCTGAAAGCGACCGAGGTGACATTGCTGACCAACCCCGACCTGAATGTATTCCGCGGCACCGAATTCCCGTGGCACGTCCAGAGCCTGCACGGCGAGGTCAACCCTGACGGCACACAGGTCGAACTGATCGATGACGTGCGTATCACGCGCTTCGACGAGAAAAACCGTAAAACCCTGATCACCAGCACCCGCATGACCGTGTTCCCGCAGCAGCAATATGCGCAGACCGAGCAAGACGTTAGAATCGACGGCGCTGGCGGTGTATCGACTGGCAAGGGAATGAAAGCGTATTTGAAAGAAAGCAGGATACACCTGCTATCGAACGTAAGAGGACAGTATGAGGCTCGTTAAAACCCTCCCGATTTTGCTCAGTCTGGGCGCAGCACTGGGAAGCGTGAGTGCCTGGGCTCTGCCGGAAGATCAACAGCAGCCTATCCGCATTCAGGCCGACGATGCCCAACTGGACGACAAGCAAGGTATTGCTACCTATAAGGGTGACGTGATCATCACCCAAGGCTCGATGAAGGTGACCGGCAACACCGTGACCATCACCCGCACCCCGACTGGCGACATCGACGTGGTGACATCGGTGGGCAACCTGGCGTACTTCGAGCAACTGCAAACCGCTGGCGATACCAAACCCGTTCAGGGCTGGGGCGTGACCATCCAGTATCACGCCACACAAAACCGGGTCGTGCTGATTGACAAGGCAAAAGTTGTCGACAAGGACAACAACGTCACCCAGGGCGAGAAAATTGTCTACGACACGGTCAAGAAGCTCGCCAGCGCCGGTCGCGCCACAGGCAGCAAGGTCACCGAGGCGCGCCCGCGTATCGACATGGTGATCCAGCCGAAGAAGAAAACCGACGAGAATAAGGCCCAGTAATGGCAACTCTGAAAGCTCAGCATCTGGCCAAGAGCTACAAGAGCCGCCAGGTCGTGCGTGACGTCAGCTTGTCCATCGACAGCGGCCAGATCGTCGGCCTGCTTGGCCCGAACGGCGCCGGCAAGACCACCTGCTTCTACATGATCGTCGGCCTGGTGCAAGCCGACCAGGGCCGCGTCCTGATCGATGACCTGGACGTCAGCCACCAGCCGATGCACGGTCGCGCAAAGGCCGGTATCGGCTACCTGCCGCAAGAAGCATCGATCTTCCGCAAACTGTCGGTGGCCGACAACATCATGGCCATCCTCGAGACCCGCAAGGAGCTCGACAAGGCCGGTCGTCGCAAGGAGCTGGAAAGCCTGCTGCAGGAATTCCACATCAGCCACATCCGCGACAACCTCGGCATGAGTCTGTCCGGTGGTGAGCGCCGTCGCGTGGAAATCGCCCGCGCCCTGGCCACCAACCCGAAATTCATCCTCCTCGACGAACCCTTCGCCGGCGTGGACCCGATTTCGGTCGGCGACATCAAGCAGATCATCTACCACCTCAAGGCCAAGGGCATTGGCGTGCTGATCACCGACCACAACGTTCGTGAAACCCTGGATATCTGTGAAACCGCCTATATCGTCAATGACGGTCAACTGATCGCCGAAGGCGACGCTGAAACCATCCTGGCCAACGACCTTGTGAAGGAAGTGTATCTGGGCCACGAATTCCGCCTGTAGGACACCGAGGTGCCAGACTGGTCGACGAGCGCTTGTCTCGATAAAAAACAACTCTTTTTTATTGTTACAGTGCTCTAGGCAAACACTACAGTTTCAGGCATATAATTTGCTTATGTTTGGCGCCCTGGCGCCCTGTAGTGGATGGCGCATGTGCGCCGGCGAATAAGGTGTTAAGCCCCTGCCATGAAACCATCGCTAGTCTTGAGAATGGGCCAGCAGCTGACGATGACACCGCAGCTGCAACAGGCCATCCGCCTGCTCCAATTGTCGACCCTGGACCTGCAACAGGAAATCCAGGAGGCCCTGGAGTCCAATCCGATGCTTGAACGCCAGGAAGAAGGCGACGACTTCGACAATTCCGACCCCTTGGCCGACAACGCCGAACAAAAGCCCAACACTGACATCCAGGAGCCCTCTTATCAGGAAAGCGCCCCGACGGTTGATAACCTCGATGAAGGTGACTGGAACGAGCGTATCCCCAACGAACTTCCCGTCGACACTGCGTGGGAAGACGTTTACCAGACCAGCGCCAGCAGCCTGCCCAGCAATGATGATGACGAGTGGGACTTCACCACCCGCACTTCGGCCGGCGAAAGCCTGCAAAGCCACCTGCTGTGGCAACTGAACCTGGCCCCGATGTCGGACACCGATCGCCTGATCGCCGTGACCCTCATCGACTGCATCAACAATCAGGGCTACCTGGACGAAACCCTCGAGGAAATCCTCGAAGCCTTCGATCCGGAACTGGACATCGAACTGGACGAAATCGAAGCCGTCCTGCACCGCATCCAGCAATTCGAGCCCGCCGGCATCGGCGCCCGCAATCTGGGCGAATGCCTGCTGCTGCAATTGCGCCAACTGCCCGCCAAGACCCCTTGGCTGGCCGAGGCCAAGCGCCTTGTCACCGATTATATCGACCTGCTTGGCAGCCGCGACTACAGCCAGTTGATGCGCCGCATGAAGCTCAAGGAAGATGAGCTGCGCCAGGTCATCGAGCTGGTCCAGAGCCTCAACCCGCGCCCGGGCTCGCAGATCGAGTCCACCGAAGCCGAGTACGTCGTTCCTGACGTTATCGTGCGCAAGGACAACGAGCGCTGGCTGGTGGAGCTGAATCAGGAGTCGGTGCCACGGCTGCGGGTCAACGCCCAGTACGCCGGTTTCGTGCGCCGCGCCGACACCAGCGCCGACAACACCTTTATGCGCAATCAGTTGCAGGAAGCCCGCTGGTTCATCAAGAGCCTGCAAAGCCGCAATGAAACCCTGATGAAGGTTGCCACCCAGATCGTCGAGCATCAGCGCGGGTTCCTCGAATATGGCGACGAAGCCATGAAGCCGCTGGTCCTGCATGACATCGCCGAAGCGGTCGGCATGCATGAGTCGACGATTTCACGGGTGACCACCCAGAAGTTCATGCACACCCCCCGGGGAATTTATGAACTGAAATATTTTTTCTCCAGTCACGTAAGCACCTCCGAAGGCGGCGAATGCTCGTCCACGGCGATCCGCGCGATCATCAAAAAACTGGTTGCCGCGGAAAATCAGAAAAAGCCGTTGAGTGACAGCAAGATCGCTGGTTTACTGGAGGCACAAGGCATTCAGGTGGCTCGCCGCACCGTCGCCAAGTACCGCGAATCCCTCGGGATCGCGCCTTCGAGCGAACGCAAGCGGTTGATGTAGAGCCACGCCACAGCGTTCCAGTGGTAGATCATCTGATCTACCGCTTTATGCACTGGCAACGAAGGAGAAGCTGTATGCAAGTCAACATCAGTGGACACCAACTGGAAGTGACCGAACCTCTTCGCACCTACATCGGCGAAAAACTCGAACGATTGGAGCGACATTTCGACAAGATCACTAACGTGCAGGTCACGATGACCGTCGAGAAGCTGAAACAGAAAATCGAAGCCACGCTGCATATTCCCGGGAATGAAGTGGTCGCCAACGCGGAACATACTGATATGTACGCCGCGATCGACGCACTCACCGACAAGCTGGATAAACAACTCAAAAAGCATAAGGAAAAGACCCAGAGCCTCCTTCAGGGCGCAACAGGTCGTTAACACTCCCAACCCATGATCCGACTTGAAAGTATCCTGACCCCCGGCCGTTCCCTGGTGAACGTGCCGGGTGGCAGTAAAAAGAAAGCCCTCGAACAAATTGCCAATCTTATCGCCCGCGAAGTGCCGGCTCTGGAGATGCAAGATGTCTTCGAGGCGCTGATTGCCCGTGAAAAACTCGGCTCCACCGGTTTTGGCAACGGCATCGCTATTCCACATTGCCGCCTCAAGGGCTGTGTTTCGCCCATCAGTGCATTGATGCACCTGGACGCCCCTATCGATTTCGACGCCATCGACGGCGCGCCGGTTGACCTGCTGTTCGTACTGCTGGTCCCGGAAGCCGCCACCGATGCGCACCTTGAGCTGCTGCGACAGATCGCCAGCATGCTCGACCGCAAGGAAGTTCGCGAAAAACTGCGTCATGCTGCAAGCAACGAAGCCCTGTATCAGGTTGTCCTGGACGAGCAAAACGGTCAGTAATCATGCGCTTGATCATCGTCAGTGGCCGTTCCGGCTCAGGTAAAAGTACCGCCCTCGACGTTCTTGAGGACAACGGCTACTACTGCATCGACAATCTGCCTGCCGGTCTGCTGCCGGAACTGGCTGAACGAGCATTGATTCATACCGAGCTAGTGCAGCCGCTGGTCGCCGTTTCCATTGACGCCCGCAACCTGCCCAGCCACCTATCCCGCTTCCCCGAGCTGCTCGAAGAAGTCCGCAGCCGCCACATCCAGTGCGATGTCCTGTACCTGGACGCCGACGAAGAAACCCTGCTAAAGCGCTTTTCGGAAACCCGCCGACGTCACCCCCTGAGCAACGCCAACCGCTCGCTGGCCGAAGCCATCAGCGTCGAGAGCGTCCTGCTCGGGCCGATTGCCGACCTCGCCGACCTCAAGATCAACACCACCAGCCTGAACCTGTATCAACTGCGCGATACCATCAAACTGCGCCTGTTGAATCAGCCAGAACCCGGCACTGCGTTCCTGGTGGAATCCTTCGGATTCAAGCGTGGCATGCCGGTGGACGCCGACCTGGTGTTCGATGTGCGCTGCCTGCCCAACCCTTACTGGAAACCGGAATTGCGCGAGCAGTCCGGGCTCGATCAACCGGTTGCCGAGTATCTGGCGGCACAGCCGGATGTCGAAGAGATGTTCCAGGACATTTCCACATACCTGCTAAAGTGGCTGCCTCGTTTTGCCGCCAGCAACCGCGCCTACGTCACCATTGCCATCGGATGCACTGGCGGACATCACCGCTCCGTCTACCTGACCGAGCGTCTGGGGCAGGCGCTGCAAAAATCCCTGAAGAACGTCCAGGTTCGCCACCGCGACCTCAGCTAAAGGATTCACACCGCGATGCCTGCTCTGGAAATCGAAATTATCAACAAGCTGGGCCTGCATGCCCGCGCTTCTGCAAAATTCGTTGGGGTGGCGGGTCAGTTCCCGTGCCAGATCCGGGCGGGTCGTACACCAGAGTCCATGGTCGATGGCAAAAGCATCATGGCGATGATGATGCTGGCCGCCGGCAAAGGCACCACGATCCACTTGAGCACAGAAGGCGAGCAGGAACAGGAAGCGCTGAATGCGCTGGTGGCGTTGATCAACAACTTCTTCGACGAAGGCGAGTAACCGCTACAGAATCCTTTCCCGGTGATTTTGTGGCGAGGGAGCTTGCTCCCGCTGGGGCGTGAAGCGGCCCCAACCCCTATCATCGCAATACATCAGATACACCGCGTTTGTGTCTAGTCCTGAAACAGGTGTAAACCCTATTCAGGACGGGACAAAGGCAATAAAAAAGGCGCGGTCCATGAGGATCGCGCCTTTTTGTACAGCGGCCCTGGCTTAGCTACCCGCCACCGTCATCCGCTCGATCAGCACCGAACCTGTGCGAATGTTGCTACGCAACTCAAGATCGTTACCCACGGCGACAATCTGTTTGAACATGTCGCGCATGTTGCCAGCGATGGTCACCTCCTGAACCGCGAACTGAATTTCGCCGTTCTCGACCCAGTAACCCGCCGCGCCCCGGGAATAATCGCCGGTGACCATGTTCAGTCCCTGGCCCATCAACTCAGTGACCAACAGCCCGCGTCCCATGCGCCGCAGCAAGGCCGCCTGGTCTTCATCGCCATGGGTGACGAACAGGTTGTGCACGCCGCCGGCGTTGGCCGTGCTCGGCATGCCGAGCTTGCGGCCGGAGTAGGTGCCGAGGATGTACGACACCAATTCGCCTTTTTCGACGAACGGTTTGGCGTAGGTCGCAAGGCCGTCGCCATCGAACGCCGCACTACCCAATGCCCGCATCAGGTGCGGACGTTCGTCGATGGTCAGCCACTCCGGAAACAGCTTCTGGCCGAGAGTGCCCTCAAGGAACGAAGACTTGCGATACAGGCTGCCGCCGGAAATCGCCGACAGGAAACTGCCGAACAGCCCCCCAGCCAACTCTGCGGAAAACAGCACCGGCACCTCGCAAGTCGGCACCGGACGCGCCCCCAGACGGCTGGCCGCCCGCTGTGCAGCGCGCTGGCCGATGCTGACCGGGTCGGCCAGAAGATTGCCCTGCCGGTTCACGTCGTACCAGTAATCGCGCTGCATCTGGCCGTCCGCTTCGGCGATCATCACGCAGCTCAGGCTGTGACGAGTCGATGCGTAACCGCCGATAAACCCGTGGCTGTTGCCGTAGACGCGGCAGCCCTGATGGGTGCTGAGGGTGGTGCCGTCGGCGTTCTTGATCCGGCTGTCGGCGGCAAACGCCGCGGCTTCACAGGCCAGGGCCTGCTCGATGGCTTGCTCCGGAGTAATGTCCCATTGATGGAACAGGTCGAAATCCTGAATATCCCGCGCCATCAGTGCGGCATCCGCCAGGCCCGAGGCTTCGTCTTCCGAAGTGTGCTTGGCGATGGCCAGTGCAGCGGCGACGGTTTCGCGAATCGCATCAGGACCGCTGGCCGAGGTGCTGGCGGAGCCTTTGCGCTGGCCGACGTACAAGGTGATACCGAAACCCTGATCACGGTTGAATTCAACGGTTTCGACTTCACGCTGGCGCACCGTGGTCGACAAACCCTGCTCCAGTGACACCGCCACTTCACAGGCACTGGCGCCCTGGCGTTTGGCTTCAGCGATGATCTGCTCGACTTGTTCCTGCAGTGCCGGCAACGCTTGTGGGCCGACGCTTTCAACTGCACTCATGCTGTTCTCCACTCAAATTCTGCTTTCGGTGACGGTCATCGAGCGACCGGGCCGGACAAGTGGCCCCCGACTGGTTATCATGGCGGCGTTTCTTAGCGGACTGCCACCATGGTTGATTCTTACGACGACTCCCTCGATACGGGAGAAAAAAGCAAATCCCAGGTCAAACGCGAGCTGCATGCTCTGGTTGACCTTGGCGAGCGCCTTACAACACTCAAGCCTGACTTGCTGGCAAAACTGCCTTTGACCGACGGAATGCGTCGGGCTCTGGCCGATGCGCCCAAGCACACCGCGAATATCGCGCGTAAACGGCACCTTCAGTTCATCGGCAAACTGATGCGCGATCAGGACACTGCCGCCATTCTGGTTCTGCTCGATCAACTCGATGCCTCCACCCGTCAATACAACGAACGCTTCCATAACCTGGAACGCTGGCGCGATCGTCTGATTGCCGGCGACGATGCCGTTCTGGAAAAATTCGTCGTCGACTACCCGGACGCGGACCGCCAGCAATTGCGCTCCCTGATCCGTCAGGCCCAGCATGAGGTTGCGCAAAACAAGCCTCCTGCTGCCCTCGCTGCTCACCCGCAGCCTCACTTCTTACGAACCCGTGCCACCCACGGTGATCGCATCAATCTTCAGCGTTGGCTGGCCGACACCCACCGGCACCGACTGCCCATCCTTGCCGCACGTGCCCACCCCGCTGTCCAGCGACAGATCATTGCCGACCATCGACACCTTGCTCATGGCTTCCGGCCCGTTGCCGATCAGGGTCGCGCCCTTGACCGGCGCAGTGATCTTGCCGTCCTCGATCAGGTACGCCTCGCTGGTGGAGAACACGAACTTGCCGCTGGTGATGTCCACCTGACCGCCACCCAGGTTGGCGCAGTAGATGCCGCGTTTCACCGAAGCGATGATTTCCGCCGGATCGCTTTCGCCAGCAAGCATGTAGGTGTTGGTCATGCGCGGCATCGGCAGGTGCGCGTAGGATTCGCGACGACCGTTACCGGTGCGGGCCACGCCCATCAGTCGCGCGTTGAGCTTGTCCTGCATGTAGCCTTTGAGCACGCCGTTTTCGATCAGCGTGGTGCACTCGGTCGGCGTGCCTTCGTCATCGACGCTCAACGAGCCACGGCGACCGGCCAGGGTGCCGTCATCGACAATGGTGCACAGCTTCGACGCAACCATTTCGCCCATGCGCCCGCTGTAAGCCGAACTGCCCTTGCGGTTGAAGTCACCTTCCAGGCCATGACCGACGGCTTCATGCAGCAGCACCCCCGACCAACCGGAACCGAGTACCACCGGCAGCGTACCGGCCGGCGCCGGAATAGCTTCAAGGTTGACCAGTGCCTGGCGCAACGCTTCACGGGCATAGCCCATGGCGCGGTCTTCGCCGAGGAAGTAACGGTAATCGGTCCGACCACCACCGCCATGGCCACCGCGCTCGCGGCGACCGTTCTGCTCGACGATCACGCTGACATTGAAACGCACCAGCGGGCGCACATCCGCCGCCAGACCGCCGTCGGTGGAAGCCACCAGAATCCGCTCCCAGACACCGGCCATGCTCACGGTGACTTGCTGGATGCGTGGGTCGAGGGCGCGGGTCGCGGCGTCGACTCGCTTGAGCAAATCGACTTTCTCGGCGCGGGTCAGCACTTCCAGCGGATTGTCCGGCGCATACAACTGCGCGACGTCCTGGCTGGTGAATGCCTGTACGGTGCCATGCTGCCCGGCCCGGGAAATCGAACGGGCGGCACGTGCCGCCGCGCCCAGGGCTTCAAGTGTGATGGCGTTGCTGTAGGCAAAACCGGTTTTTTCGCCCGATTGCGCGCGCACGCCCACACCTTGGTCAAGGTTGAAGCTGCCTTCCTTGACGATGCCGTCTTCCAGCGCCCAGGACTCGGAGATCTGCCCCTGGAAATACAGATCGGCCGCATCGATGCCCGGCCCGGCCAGATCGCCGAGTACGCCTTGCAGGCTCTCGATCGTGACGCCACCGGGCGCCAGCAGGTGTTCACTGACTGAGGACAACAACTCGCTCATATGCTTTACGCCTTAAATTCGTCGTTCTGATGCAGGTCGCTGAGCGCCCTGCGAGAAAAAGCGCCGGTGACTGGACACCGGCATCCGCGCCCGGATGGACGCCTGTTCGCTGCTGTCGCGTTCGGCCAGCAGCACGGCCTCGCCTTGATCCTGTTGTGCCAGCACACGCCCCCACGGGTCGACAATGGCGGCATGGCCAAAGGTTTCCCGCGGCCCCGGATGCGTCCCGCCCTGGGCAGCCGCGAGCACGTAACATTGCGTCTCTATGGCTCGCGCACGAATCAGCACATCCCAATGCGCCGCGCCGGTCACCGCCGTGAAGGCCGAAGGGGCGGTAATCAGTTCCGCGCCGGCCGTGCGCAATTCGCTGTACAGCTCGGGAAAGCGCAGGTCATAGCAGACCGTCAGGCCGACCCGGCCGACTGGCGTGTCCGCAACCACCACTCCGCTGCCATAAGCATAGTCATCGGATTCACGATAACGGCCGCGATTGTCCGCCACGTCGACGTCGAACAGGTGCAGCTTGTCGTAGCGCGCCACCGTTTCGCCCTGGTCATCGACCAGCAACGAACAGGCATGAGCCTTGGCCGTCGGCTGATCCATCGGCGGCAACGGCAACGTGCCGGCCACAATCCATAACTTGAGGTCGCGTGCGGTCTGTTTCAACCAGGGCAGGATCGGGCCTTCACCCAGTGCTTCGGCGCGCCCGATGTCGGCAATGTCGCGCCGGCCCATGGCGGCGAAGTTTTCCGGTAATACCGCGAGCTTCGCGCCGCCGGTGGCCGCCTGTTCGAGCAGGCGACGGGCCTGGGCCAGATTGGCCAGCACATCGCTCTGGCTGACCATTTGAATCACCGCTACAGACATGGCGCACTCCTGGAATCGTATGCGGCCATGCTACTCCATAGGCTTGCCGAGCGCCTTTTCAAAAGGATCTCAAAAAGCCTTGTCGAAGGTGATTTTCGGTTCTTTCCACGGCCCCTGGACGGTGTACTTCACACTGGCGAAACGGGCGACCCGGTCACCGATCAGCTTGTCGATCAGGAACAGCGCCCCGCCAACCGCAGGTGCACCGACGATCAGTGCGGCAATCGGCAAGTTATTGGTCACCGGCAAGGTCACCAGCAGTTTCGCATCGATCTGATCGGCGACCAGGTTCAAAGTGCCGTCGAGCTCAATGGTGCTCGAAGGGCCCGTCAGCCGGATCGGCTCACGGGTGACATACACGCCATTCGTCCCAACCAGCAGCCCCTTGACCCGGTCATAACTCAGACCTTTTCCGAACAGGTCGGAGAAATCCAGGCGCAGGCGCCGGCCGATGGAGTTGAAGTTGAGCAAACCAAATACCCGCAGCGCCTGGGCGCTGCCCTCAACTTCGACGAACTGGCCCTGATTGAGCGTCGCATCGAGTGAGCCGGAGAATCGCTTGGTCGCCACCCAGGCCGGCGAGCCGGGCCAGCGGCCATCGACATCCATGTAAAAGTCCTGGCTGGTGACGCTCGGCGCAAACCCCCAGCCCTTGAGCACATCGGCCAGATTCTTGCCACTGACGCGCCCCTTGTACCAACTTGTGCTGGCGCCGGGCACGCCTTCCCAGCCACCACTGCCCACCAACAGAATGCCCTTGAGGCCCAGGTCCAGCGAGTTGAACACGATGCCCTTGGCCGTCGGACGAATCTTCAGCGACCAGCCCCCTACCAGATCCTGTCCCTGGAATAACTGATTGATGATGATGTCCATCGCGGGGATTTTCGTCGGGTCCACCGACGCCAGTGGATCCGGCGAGTTTTCATCAGCCAGCACGGTCGGGTCCGGTGCGGGAAGGCGCACGGTTTGCAGATTGATCGTGATTGGCGTGGCCTTCGAATCGGGAAGGCTGGCACTGCCCTTGATCTGCTGGCTGTCGAGTTGCAGCGCCCAGGCGGAAGGCTTGCGCGCCAGCTGGATCGAGGCCTGATCGAGCGTGGTACCGATACCGCTGAGCTTGCCCACCTTGAAATCCGCGCCGCTGAGCAATTGCCTGGCGCTGCCGCCGGGGTCCTGCCCGGCGTATTTATCCACCAGATCCTTCCACGGGCCAACGTCCAGCTCCGACAACACGCCCTTTATCCGCAGGCCTTTGGTGCCAGGTAACACGGCCTCGCCGCCACCGAGGAACAATTCCCCGCGACCGTCGGCGAAATTGCTGGCCGGGGCCGCAAACGTGAAACTCGCCAGGTCCGCGTAGTTGACCCAATAGCGCCGCTCGTCGCCCTGCAAGGTCATGCGGAACGTCGTGTCGCGCCCGGCATCGGCGGTCATGCCGAACGGTGCAGGCAAATCGACGGCCACACCCTTGAGGTTGGAATTGACCATCAATTGGCTGTCTGCACCGTCCAGAGTCAGTTGCAGTTGATACGGAATCACGCCGCTCACCGGCAGAGGCTGGGTCACCTTCAGCCAGTCGGTCAGTTTCTTGACCTCGACCTGGCCCGACGCGGTCACCCGGGTATTGAGTTTACCCGGGCTGCCATCGGCAAAAATCTGTGCGGTGACTGGCTTGTCGAACGCCCGTGCGCTGATGTTCTGTCCGCTCAGGCCCTTGGCACTGTCGAAACGGAAGTCACCTTTGAGCTGGGTCAGTTCCAGCACAGGTTCGGCCAGTTTCAAGCGTGCCTTGGCGGTCTTGAAATCGACGAGGATCTTCGGCTCCTCGCCTTTCGCCAGCGGAATATCCAGCTTCAACTTGCCTTGCAGATCACCCTCGCCTTCCCAGCCGGCAAAGGTTGCCCCGGTGCCGATCGGCGCTTCCTGAAGGATTTTCAGGCCATCGCCCAAACCGCCGGAAAATCCGCCATCGAGGAACAAATGAACGTTCTGCCCGGCCGGCACATGGGGAATGTTGACGTAGATATCGTTGACCTGCGTGTCGAGCAACTGGCCCTTGCTGGCCAGAATCCGCACCCCGCTGTCCTCGACAAACACATCACCGCTGACCTTGCTGACATGGGGCCAGCCCGGCTGGAAGGCCAGTTCGGCATCGTGGACCTTGAAGAACAGGCTGATGCTGCGATCGACGTCCGCGGCACCATGGCTGAGCGACCCTTGATACTGGAAGAAGCCTTGATCCACCGCGCCCTTGAGAATCGCCGTGCGCAGCCATTCGTCCAGCGCCGGGCTGAGGACCGCCGGCAAGTACTTGGCGGTATAGCGACCATCCCCGTCCACCAGGCCGACCCGCAGGTCCATGTAGTCTTCCTGAGTGTGATCGAAATGCAGGCGAATCAGGAAGTCGCCGGCAATCTTGCCTTCCTCGCCCAGTACCTTCAGGTATGGCGCGATCAAGGTGAAACCTTCTTTATCGAGTTTCCAGGTCAGCCGCGCGTTGGCCTGAATGTACTGCCATGGCTTGGCGAAAATCGGGTCCAGATGCAGCATGAAATTCTTGCTGTCCATGCGCAGTTCGCCGTGCCCCAGATCACCGCTGATGCTGCCGCTGACATTTCGCGCCGCCGGTGCACCGTGATACGCGTCGAAGCCTACCTGGTCGAGGTTGGCGGCAAATTCGAACTTGCTGTCGTCAGTGGCATTGGGGCGAAAGTCGACCAGCACGTTACGCAGGCCTCCCGTGACTTTGAGCCGCTCGACGACCGTGGCAAAACCTTCCGGCAACGGCGCCATGGCGTTGAGCAGCGGGGTGAGCGGAGTGAGATCAACCCGGTCGGCTTGCAGCTGCCAGAGCTCTTCGGCTTTATCAGTGGCCGCGCTTTGCTTGAGCTGCAAATGCGTTTCCCAGCGCGTCTCGCCGAGGTTCATCGCCAGGGAGTCCAGGGTCACAGACGCGCCTTCGGCACTGCGCTGGAAGTAGCCGTTCAGGGCCAGATTGTTGATCTGGATCTGCTTGCGCTCGGCGTAGGCACCCTTGATTTGTGGTGCATTCAAACGGACCGCAGCACTTTGCAGGGCACCTTTACCCCAGGTCAGCCAAAGCTCGCCGCCGGCTTTGATCTCAGAGAAACTCCACTCTTGGGTCGCTCGCTCGGGCAACCACTTCGACCAGTCGCTTTGCGGCAGGCTTAGATAGACCTCGGCCTCACCATCCTGCCATTGGCTGGCACGAATGCGGGTACGCAGGCTCATGGCCACCGGTTGCCCGTCAGGCAGGGTCAGCCGGGCGTCGAGTCGCTGCCGGGTAGCACCTGTTTTCAGATTCAGGCCGACGTAAGTCAGCGTCAGCGGCGACTGTGCAAACGGCTGCAAGGTCACCTGGCTGTCGAGCACCGACAGTTGCTGGATCATCTGCATGCGATTGAGCAGCTGTTCCGGATCGGTTGGCTGGTCCTGCTGCACCGGTAAACCTTCCAGTGCCCATTGACCGTCGTTACCCTCCTTGACGCTGATCTTCAGGCCGCTGAGTTCCAGATGAGCGATGCGTACCTGACGTGCCAGCAGGCTGGCCCAAAGATCCGGCACCGCGCGCACCTGATCCAGGTGCAAGGCATTGGAGCCCTCGCCGACTGTCACGTCGTGAGCCATTAATATGGGGGCAAATCCACTCCAGTTGCCTTCGAGCTCGCCGATCTGCAACGGCATGCCCAAGGCATCGCGGGCTTTGGTTTCGACGTCGGCACGGTACTCGGCCACCAGCGGCGTCAGCTCCCGGCCCAGGCTGACGTAGAGCGCCATCAACACCAAAACCAACGCGCACAGGCCCAGACCCCAGCGGGTCAGTGCGGCCAAAATGCGTGTCAGACGGTCCATGTCAAGTGGCCCCCATGGCAAAAGTTTTGCAAAAAGCTGAGGCCAGCCATTCTCGAACAATCAAAACGTAACGCTTCAGAGCAGCACCACGTCATATTGTTCCTGGGAGTACATGGTTTCTACCTGGAAGCGGATGGTGCGCCCGATAAACCCTTCCAGCTCGGCGACGTTGCCCGACTCTTCGTCGAGCAGGCGGTCCACCACTTTCTGGTTTGCCAATACACGATAGCCTTCCGCCTGATAGGCGCGAGCCTCACGCAGGATTTCGCGGAAGATTTCGTAGCAGACGGTTTCCGGGGTCTTGAGCTTGCCCCGCCCCTGACAGGCATTGCACGGCTCGCACAGCACTTGTTCAAGGCTTTCGCGGGTGCGTTTGCGGGTCATCTGCACCAGGCCCAGTTCGGTGATACCGATGATGTTGGTCTTGGCGTGATCGCGCTCCAATTGCTTTTCGAGCGTGCGCAATACCTGGCGCTGGTGTTCTTCATCTTCCATGTCGATGAAGTCGATGATGATGATTCCGCCGAGGTTGCGCAGGCGCAATTGACGGGCGATGGCCGTCGCGGCTTCGAGGTTGGTCTTGAAGATGGTTTCTTCGAGGTTGCGATGGCCGACGAACGCCCCGGTGTTGACGTCGATGGTGCTCATGGCCTCCGCCGGGTCGACCACCAGATAACCGCCGGACTTGAGTGGGACCTTGCGCTCGAGTGCCTTCTGGATTTCGTCTTCGACGCCATACAGGTCGAAAATCGGCCGCTCACCGGGGTAATGCTCCAGGCGGTCGGCAATCTCGGGCATCAGTTCGGCGACGAATTGCGTGGTTTTCTGGAAGGTTTCCCGGGAGTCGATGCGGATCTTCTCGATTTTCGGGCTCACCAGGTCACGCAGGGTGCGCAGCGCCAGACCGAGGTCTTCGTAGATCACGCTAGGCGCACTGATGGTTTTGATCTGGGCGTTGATCTGATCCCAGAGCCGGCGCAGGTAACGGATGTCCATGAGGATTTCATCGGCGCCGGCACCTTCGGCTGCCGTGCGCAGGATGAAACCGCCGGCCTCCTTGATACCTTCCTTGGCCACGCAATCAGTGACCACTTGCTTGAGGCGTTCGCGCTCGGCCTCGTCTTCAATCTTCAGGGAAATGCCGACATGGGCCGTGCGTGGCATGTACACCAGGTAACGCGAAGGGATCGACAGCTGAGTGGTCAGGCGTGCGCCTTTGGAGCCGATCGGGTCCTTGGTCACTTGCACCACCAGGCTCTGGCCTTCGTGCACCAGTGCACTGATGCTCTCGACCGCCGGGCCTTCGCGCAGGGAAATCTCCGACGCATGAATGAATGCGGCGCGATCCAGGCCGATATCGACGAACGCCGCCTGCATTCCCGGCAATACCCGCACGACTTTGCCTTTATAGATGTTGCCGACGATCCCGCGCTTTTGCGTACGCTCGACATGGACCTCTTGCAGGACACCGTTTTCGACCACCGCCACGCGCGACTCCATCGGCGTGATGTTGATCAGGATCTCTTCACTCATGGCAGGGTCTCGTTCAGGCATGTTCACGATAATGGCCGCATCTGTTCAGGACGACGCTTAAAGCGCGTTCCGGGGTTGCCAACAGGGTATGCCGAAATGGCCGAGCAGTTCCGCGGTTTCGCAAAGCGGTAGTCCGACCACCGCCGAATAACTTCCATCGAGCCCGGCGACAAACACCGCACCCAGTCCTTGAATGCCATAACCGCCCGCCTTGTCCCGTGGTTCGCCGCTGGCCCAGTAGGCCACGGCTTCCTCATGACTGATATCCCGAAAACGCACGCGACTGGTGACCACCCGGGACTCGCAACGTTCGCCATCGAGCACGGCAATCGCGGTCAGGACCTCATGCTCACACCCTGACAACATCATCAGCATGGCGCATGCATCCGCTTGATCAACCGGTTTGCCGAGAATTTTTCCGCCCTGTACCACGGCGGTATCGGCGCCGAGTACACAGAACGGGCCATCGGTTACGACAGCGCCGCGCCCGGCCTCGGCCTTGCCGCGCGCCAGACGCTCGACATAGGCTGATGGGGTTTCTTGGAGTACAGGGGTTTCATCGATATCCGCACTGACGGCGGAAAACGGTACGCCAATCTGCGTGAGCAATTCACGCCGACGCGGCGAGCCAGAGGCGAGGTACAACCGTTTCATCAAGACCTCTCCCTGTCCAATGCCTGAGCGAATTAATTGATTTTGTAGCGCCGACGCAATCCGCGCAAACCGAAACTGATCCAGGGCCAGAGCAATGCACTGACCAGTGCCGGCAGCACCAGTGCCAGCGTTGGCTGACGATTGCCGGTCAAGGCACTGAGCCAAAGTTGTACAAGCTGGGCGAGACCGAAGATCACCAGGATCACCAGGCTCTGCTGCCACATCGGGAACATCCGCAGACGTTGCTGCAGCGCCAGCACCAGATAGGTGATGAGGGTCAGGATCAAGGCATTCTGACCCAGCAAGGTACCGTAGAGCACGTCTTCAGCCAGCCCCAGGCAAAACGCCGTCACCATCCCGACGGTCTGCGGCAGGTTCAACGCCCAGAATGCCAGCAACAAGGCCAGCCACAGCGGGCGCAGGATTTCCATGAATTGCGGCAGAGGCGAAACACTCAGCAGCAGGCCGACGGCGAACGTCAACCAGACTATCCAGCCGTTTCGGGATGCTTTCACACCGCCCATTATTCTCTCCCCACTGGAGTGGCCGGCGCGGAGACTGGCGGTTTGGCGGCAGGCTTCGCGGCAGCGGGTTTAGCCGCCGGCGGTTTAGTGGCCGCAGGCTTGGCTGGCGTGGTGGTTGGCTTGGCTGGCGCAGTGGCCGCAGGCGCCGCCGAGACAGGAGTCGCCGGTGCGGCAGCCGGTGCAGCGGGAACTGCGGGGTTGACCAGTTTCGGCACCGTCGCCGGAATGATCGGGCCACCGCCCTGTGCATCCAGGTTTTCCTGGGCCTGGGCGGCGTCGTTGGCGCGCTCTTCGGCAGTCCGGTTGTCGCTGAACACCAGCAGCAGGTAACGGCTGCGGTTCAAGGCGGCAGTCGGAATGGCGCGGACAATGGCAAACGGCTGGCCGGAATCATGAATCACCTCCTTGACCGTCGCCACCGGGTAACCGGCCGGGAAACGCTGGCCGAGACCGGAGCTGACCAGCAAATCGCCTTCCTTGATATCGGCGGTATCGGCCACATGCCGCAGCTCGAGACGTTCCGGGTTGCCGGTGCCGCTGGCAATCGCCCGCAAGCCGTTGCGGTTCACCTGCACCGGAATGCTGTGAGTGGTATCGGTCAGCAGCAAGACGCGGGAGGTGTAGGGCATCAACTCGACCACCTGGCCCATCAGGCCACGGGCATCGAGTACCGGCTGGCCGAGGACCACACCGTCGCGCTCACCTTTGTTGATGATGATGCGATGGGTGAAGGGGTTGGGATCCATGCCGATCAATTCGGCCACTTCGACCTTCTCGTTGACCAGTGCCGAAGAGTTGAGCAACTCGCGCAGCCGGACGTTCTGCTCGGTCAGGGCGGCAAGCTTCTGCATGCGCCCCTGCAACAGCAGGTTTTCAGTCTTGAGTTTTTCGTTTTCGGCGACGAGCTCGGTCCGGCTGCCAAACTGACTGGCAACGCCTTCCCACAGTCGTCCGGGCAGGTCGGTGATCCAGTAGGCGTCCATCAGCACCAGCGACATCTGGCTGCGTGCAGGCTTGAGCAGACTGAAGCGGGCATCGACCACCATCAGCGCGACCGATAGCACGACCAGCACCAACAGGCGCACGCCCAGTGAAGGGCCCTTGGTGAAAAGCGGTTTAATAAGCCGCTCCTCCCAGGCAAATGTTCTGTTTATTCATACGGCAGCAATCCGGCCTGGATGCAGACTGACAGAAGATAAACGCGAACAGGCAGCACTGCAAAGTGCCGCCTGCGCGCTCAACAGCATAGAGGCAATCCGGCGACTTATTCGCTGGAAAGCAGGTCCATGGTGTGTTTATCCATCATTTCCAATGCACGGCCACCGCCGCGAGCAACGCAGGTCAGCGGGTCTTCGGCAACGATCACCGGCAGACCGGTTTCCTGGGCCAGCAACTTGTCCAAGTCACGCAGCAAGGCGCCACCACCGGTCAGTACCAGGCCACGCTCGGCGATGTCGGAAGCCAGTTCCGGCGGCGATTGCTCCAGGGCGCTTTTCACAGCCTGAACGATGGTTGCCAGGGACTCTTGCAGAGCTTCCAGCACTTCGTTGGAGTTCAGGGTGAATGCGCGTGGAACGCCTTCGGCCAGGTTACGGCCACGAACGTCGACTTCGCGAACTTCGCCGCCCGGGTAGGCGGTACCGATTTCCTGCTTGATGCGCTCGGCAGTGGATTCACCGATCAGGCTGCCGTAGTTGCGACGCACGTAGGTGATGATCGCTTCGTCGAAGCGGTCGCCGCCAACGCGCACGGATTCGGCGTAAACCACACCGTTCAGGGAGATCAGCGCGATTTCGGTGGTACCGCCACCGATATCCACGACCATCGAACCGCGAGCTTCTTCTACCGGCAGGCCCGCACCGATCGCAGCAGCCATTGGCTCTTCGATCAGGAACACTTCACGGGCACCGGCACCGAGGGCCGATTCACGAATGGCACGACGCTCAACCTGGGTGGATTTGCACGGAACGCAGATCAACACGCGAGGGCTAGGCTGCAGGAAGCTGTTTTCGTGAACCTTGTTGATGAAATACTGCAGCATTTTTTCGCAAACGCTGAAGTCGGCGATTACACCGTCCTTCATCGGACGAATGGCAGCAATGTTGCCCGGCGTACGACCCAGCATGCGCTTGGCTTCGGTGCCGACAGCAACGACACTTTTCTGGTTACCGTGTGTCCGAATGGCCACAACCGATGGCTCATTCAGGACGATACCGCGCTCGCGCACGTAAATAAGGGTGTTGGCAGTGCCCAGGTCAATGGAAAGATCGCTGGAAAACATGCCACGCAGTTTCTTGAACATGGGAAAGGGACCCTAGGCAACGCGTGGGTAAAAAAGTGCGGCAAACTCTAACAACGACAGGGATTTTGGGCAAGGCGCCAATATGTTAAATTGGCCGCTTTTCTGTGCACCAAGCCCCACAATCGCGGCCTTATGACCGTAGAAGTGCGGTAGTGTTCCGACAATCTAACACACGGACGCCGTCCGTTTTGTTTTCCACTGGAGAATCCCAATGGCGCTTGAACGCTCCGACGTGGAAAAAATCGCTCATCTGGCCTGCCTTGGCCTCAATGATGCCGATCTTCCACACATCACTTCGGCCCTCAACAGCATTCTCGGGCTGGTCGACGAAATGCAGGCGGTCAATACCGACGGTATCGAGCCGCTGGCCCACCCACTGGAAGCCAGCCAGCGCCTGCGTGCAGACGTTGTGACCGAGACCAATCACCGCGAGGCCTACCAGTCCATCGCACCAGCGGTCGAAAACGGCCTGTACCTGGTTCCGAAAGTCATCGACTAATAGGGAAAGAGCCTGCAATGCATCAATTGACTCTGGCCGAGATCGCCCGCGGACTCGCCGATAAAAAGTTTTCCTCCGAAGAGCTGACCAAAGTCCTGCTGGCGCGCATCGCCCAGCTCGATCCGCAGCTCAACAGTTTCATCAGCCTCACCGAGGACCTGGCGCTCACGCAGGCGAAAGCCGCCGACGCCCGTCGGGCCAACGGTGAGAGCGGCGCCCTGCTCGGCGCGCCGATCGCCCACAAAGACCTGTTCTGCACCCAGGGCATTCGCACCAGCTGCGGCTCGAAGATGCTCGACAACTTCAAGGCACCGTACGACGCCACCGTCGTCGCCAAGCTGGCCGCTGCCGGCGCCGTGACCCTGGGCAAGACCAACATGGACGAATTCGCCATGGGTTCGGCCAACGAGTCGAGTTACTACGGCGCGGTGAAAAACCCGTGGAACCTGGAACACGTGCCGGGCGGTTCGTCCGGCGGCTCCGCTGCGGCGGTTGCCGCTCGTCTGTTGCCGGCAGCCACCGGCACCGACACGGGCGGTTCGATCCGTCAGCCTGCGGCCCTGACCAACCTCACCGGCCTGAAACCGACCTACGGTCGTGTTTCGCGTTGGGGCATGATTGCCTACGCATCCAGCCTCGACCAGGGCGGCCCGATGGCACGCACTGCCGAAGACTGCGCAATATTGTTGCAAGGTATGGCCGGCTTCGACCCGAACGACTCCACCAGCATCGATGAACCCGTGCCGGACTACTGCGCCAGCCTCAACGGCTCACTGCAAGGCCTGCGCATCGGCGTACCTAAAGAGTATTTCAGCGCCGGTCTCGACCCACGCATCGCGGACCTGGTCATGGCCAGCGTTGAAGAGCTGAAAAAGCTCGGCGCCGTGGTCAAGGAAATCAGCCTGCCGAACATGCAGCACGCGATTCCTGCGTACTACGTGATCGCCCCGGCGGAAGCGTCTTCCAACCTGTCGCGTTTCGACGGCGTGCGTTTCGGCTATCGCTGCGAAGACCCGAAAAATCTGGAAGACCTGTACAAGCGTTCCCGTGGCGAAGGTTTCGGCCCGGAAGTGCAGCGCCGGATCATGGTCGGTGCCTACGCGCTGTCGGCCGGTTATTACGACGCTTACTACCTGAAAGCGCAGAAGATCCGTCGCCTGATCAAGAACGACTTCATGGCGGCCTTTAATGAGGTCGACATTATCCTCGGCCCAACCACGCCGAACCCGGCCTGGAAGCTCGGCGCCAAGAACAGCGACCCGGTCGCTGCCTACCTGGAAGACGTCTACACCATCACCGCCAACCTCGCCGGTCTGCCAGGCCTGTCGATGCCAGCCGGTTTTGTCGATGGTCTGCCGGTCGGCGTGCAACTGCTCGCCCCGTATTTCCAGGAAGGCCGCCTGTTGAACGTTGCCCACCAGTATCAGCTCAACACTGACTGGCACACCCGCACCCCAACCGGCTTCTGAGGAGACACACATGCAATGGGAAGTCGTGATCGGGCTGGAGATTCACACCCAGCTCACTACCCGGTCGAAAATCTTTTCCGGTAGTTCCACCACCTTCGGTTCCGAACCGAACACCCAGGCCAGCCTCATCGACCTGGGCATGCCCGGTGTGCTGCCGGTGCTGAACCAGGAAGCGGTGCGCATGGCGGTGATGTTCGGTCTGGCGATTGATGCCGAGATCGGTCAGCACAACGTGTTCGCCCGTAAAAACTATTTCTACCCGGACCTGCCCAAGGGCTACCAGATCAGCCAGATGGAATTGCCGATCGTCGGCAAGGGCCACCTGGACATCGCCCTGGAAGACGGCACCGTAAAACGTGTCGGCATCACCCGCGCGCACCTGGAAGAAGACGCCGGCAAGAGCCTGCACGAAGAGTTCAGCGGCGCCAGCGGCATCGACCTGAACCGTGCCGGCACACCGTTGCTGGAAATCGTCTCCGAGCCGGACATGCGCAGCGCCAAGGAAGCCGTGGCTTACGTCAAGGCGATCCACGCGCTGGTGCGCTACCTGGGCATCTGCGACGGCAACATGGCCGAAGGCTCGCTGCGTTGCGATTGCAACGTGTCGATCCGTCCAAAGGGCCAGGCCGAGTTCGGCACCCGCTGCGAGATCAAGAACGTCAACTCGTTCCGTTTCATCGAGAAGGCGATCAACAGCGAAATCCAGCGTCAGATCGAATTGATCGAAGACGGCGGCAAGGTCATCCAGCAGACCCGCCTGTACGATCCGAACAAGGACGAAACCCGTCCGATGCGCAGCAAAGAGGAAGCCAACGACTACCGTTACTTCCCCGATCCGGACCTGCTGCCGGTGGTTATCGAGAACTCGTTCCTCGACGACGTACGCGGCACCTTGCCGGAATTGCCACCGCAGAAGCGCGAGCGCTTCCAGGAGCAATTCGGTCTGTCGGTCTACGACGCCAGCGTCCTGGCCACCAGCCGCGAACAAGCCGATTACTTCGAGAAAGTCGCGAGCATAGGCGGCGACGCCAAACTGGCGGCGAACTGGGTAATGGTCGAGTTGGGCAGCCTGCTCAACAAGCAAGGCCTGGACATCGAAGAGTCGCCGGTTTCCGCGGAGCTTCTGGGCGGCATGCTGTTGCGCATCAAGGACAACACCATCTCCGGCAAGATCGCCAAGGTGGTGTTTGAGGCAATGGCCAATGGCGAAGGCAGCGCGGACGAGATCATCGACAAGCGTGGCCTCAAGCAAGTGACCGACACCGGCGCCATCTCGGCGGTGCTGGACGAAATGCTCGCGGCCAACGCCGAGCAGGTCGAACAATACCGCGCGGCAGACGAAGCCAAGCGCGGCAAGATGTTCGGCTTCTTCGTCGGTCAGGCCATGAAAGCCTCCAAAGGCAAGGCCAACCCGCAACAGGTCAACGAACTGCTCAAAAGCAAGCTCGAAGGCTGATGAGGATGGAGCCAGCTCTAAAATCTGGCTCCATTCCCTGTGGGAGCGACGGTGCGACGATTCGACTTGCTCGCGATAGCGGTCCGGCACTCAACACAAAGTTGACTGTCAGAATGCCAATCGCGAGCGAGCTCGCTCCCACATTTGTTTTCGGAAGCTTTCAAATGAAGCGTCTACTTGGACTTTGCGCCCTCCTCTCGCTCCTGGCCGGTTGCGCCAGCACCGACACCGTCGATCCGCATGGCTACGACAAAACCGGCGTGGCTTCGTACTACGGCGCCAAACACCAAGGCAAACGCACCGCCAACGGCGAGCGCTTCAACAAGAATTCCATGACCGCCGCCCATCGCCAGCTACCCTTCGGTACACGGGTGAAGGTCACCAATCTGAATAACGACAAATCCTGTGTGGTGCGCATCAATGATCGCGGGCCGCACACCCGTGGCCGTCTGATCGACCTGTCCCAGGAAGCCGCCGAGCGCTTGGGCATGCTGCGCAGCGGCACCGCGCGGGTTCGCGTACAAGCTCTCGACGACTGACCGATGGAGCCCCGACCATTTTCGGATTAGCCGATTTACCTCTGATCAGCGTGATCGAATTGCTCAGCGGATTGGTCCTGCTGATTGTCGGCGCCGAATTAA
This sequence comes from Pseudomonas sp. P1_F7, assembly GCF_056405655.1. Taxonomy (NCBI): domain Bacteria; kingdom Pseudomonadati; phylum Pseudomonadota; class Gammaproteobacteria; order Pseudomonadales; family Pseudomonadaceae; genus Pseudomonas; species Pseudomonas sp. P1_F7. The sequence goes on along the minus strand of NZ_JBFUBR010000010.1, from coordinate 29,006 downwards.
TGGTGCGCGCCGCCGTACGCATTGCCGCGCGGTTGCACATACGCCCGCTGATCATCGGCCTGACCATCGTCGCCCTCGGCAGCAGCGCGCCGCAGATGGCGGTCAGCCTGCAAGCGACCCTGGCGCACACTGCCGACATCGCGGTCGGCAGTGTGATCGGCAGCAGCATTTTCAACATCCTCGTCACACTCGGGTTGTCCGCGCTGATTATTCCGCTGCGGGTTTCCCGGCAACTGGTGCGCCTGGATATTCCGTTGATGATCGGCGCCAGCCTGCTGGTGTTCGTACTCGCCTGGAATGAAGAACTGACCCGTGCCGACGGCGTGATATTGCTTGCGGCTATGGCGATTTACCTGGGTTTGTTGCTGCGCCAGTCACGGCATTCGGGACGGCCGGTATCGAGCCATGACCATCATGCGCAAGCGCCATGGTTGAGCAGCCTGCTGATGATCGTCGCCGGACTGGCGATGCTGGTGTACGCCGGGCACTTGTTGCTGGGGGCAGCCGTTGCGGTTGCTACCGATCTTGGGCTGTCGGAACGGATCATCGGCCTGACCATCGTCGCCGTCAGCACCTCACTGCCTGAGCTCGCCACCTCGTTGATAGCGGCAATGCGCGGCGAGCGCGATATCGCCGTGGGCAACGTGATTGGCAGCAACCTGTTCAACCTCCTGGGCGTGCTCGGCTTTACCGCGCTGGTGGCGCCGTCGCCCCTGTCAGTGTCACCCAACGCCCTGGATTTCGACCTGCCAGTGATGCTCGGCGTCGCGGTGCTGTGCCTGCCGGTGTTCTACTCCGGCTACCGGGTGACCCGCGCCGAAGGCCTGCTGTTTCTGGGTTTGTACCTGGCGTATGGGCTGCACGTGGTGTCGTTCACCACCGGCATGCCACTGGCCGGCAAGCTAGAACACTTGATGCTGTTTTTCGTCCTGCCGGCGCTGGTGGCGTTTTTGCTGTTCACGTCGCTACGCGCCTGGCATCGCCAACACCATAAGAAGGAAGTCCCATGACCGAGAATAAAAAACCCGGCGTTGAAGTCCGCCGCCAAGTGATGGGGGACGCCTTCGTCGACCGCGCACTGGGCAATGCCACCGAATTCACCCAGCCGCTGCAGGATTTCGTCAATGAACACGCCTGGGGCGGTGTGTGGAATCGCGAAGGCCTGCCGCTGAAGACCCGCAGCCTGATCACTCTTGCCGCCCTGACTGCACTGAAGTGCCCGCAGGAATTGAAGGGTCACGTGCGCGGTGCGCTGAACAACGGCTGCACTGTGGATGAGATTCGCGAGGCGTTGCTGCATTGCGCGGTGTATGCCGGTGTGCCGGCGGCGATCGATGCGTTCCGCGCGGCGCAGGAAGTGATTGATAGTTACCAGAAGCCTGAGTGATCACCATCGCCAGAGTGGTTCGCCGCCCTCGGTAACGCTTGTGGTTGAACGGTTCAACCACATATTTCGACAATAAAAGACGCCCCGCCAAACCTGTTCGCCCAAGCCTCTTTTCGACACACTGCGCCGACAAAAATCCACCAGGGGGATGGTCGGTGCAGCGTCGCTGTACCCAGGACTCGAACCTCTCCCTGCCTTACAAGGAAGGTTCCCATGCGATTGAACGCCAGGTTCGTATTGTCGAAATTGATGTTATCCAGCCTGCTCGTCAGCAGTTCGATACATGCCTCTGCCCAAGCGTGTTTCGAGGCCAGCAATCAAGACTTCAGCGAAGTACTTGCTTGCTACAAGCAAGCCGAAGACGCCAATCCACTGGTTTATTCCGTCAAAGGCAACACGCCATTTCCCGGTGTGGAAAAGCGCAGTTTCGACCTGTCCTCCCAGCAATGGTCGCCACAAGGTTTGGTCAGCCCCGCCCAGTGGAAACACACCGTGGACATCTACATCCCGGACAATGCCCTGCACGGCCAATCGCTGCTGGTGGCCAACAACGGAACCCCCAACGCCGGGCAAAACAACGCCGACGAACCGACGGACTTTACCGAAGCCATGGCACTTGAAGTGGCGCGTAAAACACGCACGATTGTCATTTCAGTCAGCAACGTTCCGAACCAGTACCTGACCTATGCCGACGACGGCATTGCGCGCACGGAAGATGCCAGCGTCGCCCACAGCTGGAAACTCTTTCTCGAAGACCCGCACCAGCGCCCGTACATGTCGGTGCGTCTGCCCATGGTGGTGTCGATGGTCAAGGCCATGGACCTCGCGCAAAGGGAACTGCAGCCCTGGGGGATAGAGCGTTTCATTGCCAGCGGCGCCTCAAAACGTGGCTGGACCGTCTGGCTGGCAGCCATTGCCGATGACCGGATCAAATCCATCGTGCCATTTGTCATCGACGTGCTGGGCATGGATAACGTGCTTGAACATACCTATCAAAGCTACGGCAAGAACTGGCCACTGGCATTTTTTGACTACCATCACGAGAGCATCACCCAACAGATCAAGACTGAAAACTTCGCACGCCTGATGAAAATCGAAGACCCGCTAAGTTACCTGCAAACCCGCTATGCCGATCGCCTGGCGATCCCGAAGTACATCGTCAATGCCAGCAGCGACGATTTTTTTCTGCCAGACAACTCGCAGTTTTTTTTCGATCAGCTACCCGGCCCGAAAGCCTTGCGAGTCGCCCCCAATGCGAGCCACTACGGCATCAATCGGTTCGTCGAGAACTCGCTGATTCCAGTCATCAATCGCTGGCAACAGGGCAAGCACTTGCCGGTCATTTCGATGCGCTTGAATCAACACGTTTCACCACAAACGATTGGGCTGCACTTTTCCGAAGCACCAGTGCGTGTGGTTCAGTGGACTGCGGTAAACCCGATCGCCCGAGACTTTCGGTATCCCTGTGGCATCCAGTACGAATCTGAAGATGTAAGGCTCACGGACCCGCTCAACGCTGACATGCAGATCGACACACCGGAAAATGGCTGGAAAGCGACCTTTGTCGAAACGACCTTTACCGATGGCTTCGTCGTGACCACACCAGTGCAGGTCATACCGATGCGCTATCCGACCCAGGCGCCTCCGGTGATCGAACCGGTGTGCAAAACCCTGGCCGATGAACCGAGCCGCTAAATCCAGCCACCCCACTGCAAAAAGAAAATCCCGACGTTGGTGGTGACCGCAGCCATCAGCGTAGTGATCACGATGATCGCCGCCGCCAGTTCATGATTGCCGTCCGCTGCCCGGGCCATGACGAAACTGGCGGCGGCAGTCGGGCTACCGAAGTACAGAAACAGAATCCCCAACTCTGCACCACGAAAGCCCCATAGCCATGCCCCCAGCGTCGCCAGTACCGGCAGGCCGATCATCTTTACCAGGCTTGAACTCAACGCCATGTTGCCGCTTTTGCGCAGCGCCGCCAGTGAGAGCGTGCCGCCGATGCAGATCAGCGCCAGTGGCAACGTGGTTTGCGCCAGGTACTGGCCGGATGTCTCCAGCCAGCCGGGCAAGCCGATCTTGAAATAGGCGAACGGGGCGGCGGCAATCACGCTGATGATCAGCGGATTGCTGAACACGCTTTTACAGATGCTCCACGGATCGGACTTGATCACCGGGCTGTACACCGCCAGCACGATGGTCGAGAGGGTGTTGTAGAACAGGATCACCAGCGCCGCCAGGATCGCCCCGAGGGAAATCCCGTAGTCGCCGTACATGCTTGCCGCCAGCGCCAGGCCGATGACCCCGTTATTACCGCGAAAGGCGCCCTGGGTGTAGATCCCCCGGTCTTCCCGCGGACACTTCCAGATCGCCCAGCCCCAGGCGATGGCAAAACACGCCAGCGTCGCCACCGAGAAGTAGATCAGCAGCGCCGGCTGCAACGCCGTGTGCAGGTCGGCATGCAGGATGCCCAGAAACAGCAACGCCGGCATGGTGACGTTGAACACCAGGGCCGACGCAGTGTGGATGAAGTTGTCGTTGATCCAGTCGATGCGTTTGAGCAGCACCCCGAGAAACAGCATGGCGAATACCGGCGCGGTGATATTCAGGGTTTCGAGGAAAATTGCCAGCATGCCGGGAGGACCTTGGAGTGGGCGTCGTTAGGGGGCTAATGATAAGCCACCAAGGACGTTGGCGTCTGGTCGACCGCCATCGCGAGCAAGCTCGCTCCCACAGGGGAATGCATTCCAAATGTGGGAGCGAGCTTGCTCGCGAAGAACGATAACGCGGTATCAGGTAATCGGCGCCGGGTTGAACAGGGTGATGTCGTTATGCAGCTTGTGCTGCTCGGCCCAGGTCTGTTTCTTGCCACTGGCCACGTCCAGGTAGTAGTGGAACAACTCCCAGCCCAGCTCCTCGATTGACGCGCGCCCGGTGGCAATGCGCCCGGCGTCGATGTCGATCAGGTCCGGCCAGCGTTGCGCCAGTTCGGTCCGGGTCGAGACCTTCACCACCGGCGCCATGGCCAGCCCGTAAGGCGTGCCGCGACCGGTAGTGAACACGTGCAGGTTCATCCCCGCCGCCAGCTGCAACGTTCCGCAGACAAAGTCACTGGCTGGGGTCGCGCAGAAAATCAGGCCTTTGCGCTTGAAACGCTCGCCAGGGCCAAGCACGCCATTGATCGCGCTGCTGCCGGACTTGACGATCGATCCCAGGGATTTCTCGACAATGTTCGACAACCCGCCCTTCTTGTTGCCCGGCGTGGTGTTGGCACTGCGATCCGCCTCGCCCTTGGCCAGGTAACGGTCGTACCAGTCCATTTCCCGCACCAGTTCCTGGGCGACGTCCTGGTTTTCCGCACGGGAGGTCAGCAGATAAATGGCATCGCGCACTTCGGTGACTTCGGAAAACATCACCGTCGCACCGGCCCGCAGCAGCAGGTCCGAGGCATAACCGAGCGCCGGGTTGGCGGTGATGCCGGAGAACGCATCACTGCCGCCGCATTGCATGCCAAGGATCAGCTCGGACGCCGGCACGGTTTCCCGGCGACGTTGATCGAGCTTCTTCAAGCGTGTCTCGGCCAGCTCCATGATCTGTTCGATCATTTCGGTGAAGCCGTGACTGGAGTCCTGCAAGCGGTACAGCCATGGCTCGCTCAAATCCACCGAGCTGTCGTTGTCGTGCATCACCTGCCCGGCCTGCAATTTCTCGCAGCCCAGACTGATCACCAGGGCTTCGCCGCCCAGGTTCGGGTTGCGTGCCAGATTGCGCACGGTGCGGATCGGGATGTACGCGTCAGTCGCAGTGATAGCCACGCCACAGCCGTAGCTGTGGGTCAGCGCCACCACGTCATCGACGTGCGGGTACTTGGGCAGCAACTCGTCCTTGATGCGCTTGACCGCATGATCGAGCACCCCGGTCACGCACTGCACGGTGGTAGTGATGCCGAGAATGTTGCGCGTGCCGACGGTGCCGTCGGCGTTGCGATAACCCTCGAAAGTGAAGCCTTCCAGCGGTGCCTGCGCGGCCGGCACATCGGTGGACAGCGGCAGGCTGTCCAGCGGTGGCGCGGTTGGCATGCGCAGTTGATCTTCCTTGACCCAACTGCCGCGGGGGATCGGCTGCAAGGCGTAGCCAATGGTCTGGCCGTAACGAATCACCTGGCCCCCCTCAGGAATGTCTACCAGGGTGACCTTGTGGCTCTGTGGCACGAAGTCCACGGTGACCAGGCCGTCCGCAAACTCGGTGCCGGCCGGTACACCCTGATCATTGACCACGATCACTACGTTATCCCGCTCGTGCAAGCGGATGTAGCGCGGCGAGTCGGAATGTTCAATCAACTGCATGACGCCGCTCCTCAGGAATGCGCTTGAGACATTTTGCCAGGGGCTTCAGAACCGTTCGCTGGTGGCTCTTTGAGCACGACGCGCTTGATCGGGCCCACGATCACCAGGTAGCTGAACACCGCGACCAGCGCGTTACAACCGACGAACACCAGTGCCCATTTGAACGAACCGGTGGAGCTGATGATGTAGCCGATGACGATCGGGGTGGTGATCGAAGCAATGTTGCCGAAGGTGTTGAACAGGCCACCGCTCAGACCGGCGATCTGCTTCGGCGAGGTGTCAGACACCACGGCCCAGCCCAGTGCACCCACGCCTTTGCCGAAGAATGCCAAGGCCATGAAGCCGACGACCATCCATTCAACGTCCACGTAGTTGCACGCCACGATGCTGCTGGAAACCAGCAGCCCAGCAATGATCGGCGCCTTGCGGGCGAAGGTCAGGGAATGGCCTTTGCGCAGCAGGTAATCGGAAATCACCCCGCCGAGCACACCACCGATGAAGCCGCAGATCGCCGGCAAGGACGCGATGAAGCCGGCCTTGAGAATGGTCATGCCACGCTCTTGCACCAGGTACACCGGGAACCAGGTCAGGAAGAAGTAAGTGATGCCGTTGATGCAGTACTGGCCCAGGTACACGCCGAGCATCATGCGATTGGTCAGCAGCTGGCGGATGTAGTCCCATTTCGGACCGTCGGTCTTTTTGCCTTTACCCTTGTCCTGATCCATGTCGACCATGCCGCCGTTGTCGGCGATGTGCTTGAACTCGGCGTCATTGATCATCGGGTGTTGGCGCGGGCTGTGGATAACCTTCAGCCAGATCAGCGAGAACACAATGCCGATCACGCCCATGACGATAAACACGTGCTGCCAGCCGAACGTGAAGACGATCCAGCCCATCAGCGGTGCGAACAGTACAGTGGCGAAGTACTGCGCGGAGTTGAAGATTGCCGACGCGGTGCCGCGTTCAGCAGTCGGGAACCAGGCCGCCACGATGCGTGCGTTGCCGGGGAAGGATGGCGCTTCGGCCAGGCCCACCAAAAAGCGCAGCATGAACAGCGCGACCACTGCGGTGGACATGCCGAACTCGCCGACATAACCCTGCAGCACGGTGAACAGCGACCAGGTGAAGATGCTCAGTGCGTAGATTTTTTTCGAACCGAAACGGTCCAGCAGCCAGCCACCGGGAATTTGCCCGGCCACGTAGGCCCAACCGAATGCGGAGAAGATGTAGCCGAGGGTAACGGCGTCGATGCCGAGGTCTTTTTGCAGGCTGGAGCCGGCGATTGCGATGGTAGCGCGGTCGGCGTAGTTGATCGTGGTCACCAGAAACAGCATGAGCAGGATCAAATAGCGGACGTGAGTCGGCTTGGTCGATTGCATGTAGATGTACTCCCACTGATTATTTTTATGCGGGTAAAACATTCAAGAGTCATGTGCCGCGCAAGGCCTTAGGCAAGGACCTTGCGCGGGTGCAGCGGGGTTACGATCCGATGTAGGCAGTTTTTACGACCGTGTAAAACTCTTGCGCATAGCGACCTTGCTCACGTGATCCATAGGATGAACCTTTACGCCCACCGAACGGAACGTGGTAATCCACACCGGCGGTCGGCAGGTTGACCATCACCATCCCGGCCTGGGAGTGGCGCTTGAAGTGGTTGGCGTATTTCAGCGAGGTGGTGGCAATGCCCGCCGACAGACCGAACTCGGTGTCATTGGCCATGGCCAGCGCGGCTTCGTAATCGGCCACGCGCACCACGTTGGCCACCGGGCCGAAGATCTCTTCCTGGCTGATGCGCATCGAAGCTTCGCTGTCGGCAAACAGGGTCGGCGCGAGGAAGTAGCCCTCGGTGTCGCAGGTCACCAGACCACCGCCGCTGACCAGACGCGCGCCTTCGGACTGGCCGATGTCGATGTACTTCATGTCCTGTTCAAGCTGCGCTTGCGAGACCACCGGACCGATATCGGTACCCGCCTTCAATGCATGGCCGACCTTGATCGACTTCATGCGCTCGGCCATGGCTTCGACGAACTGGTCGTGGATGCCAGCGGTGACAATAAAGCGGCTGGAAGCGGTACAACGCTGGCCAGTGGAGTAGAACGCGCTCTGTACTGACAACTCGACCGCTTGCTTGAGGTCGGCGTCGTCGAGAATGATCTGCGGGTTCTTGCCACCCATTTCCAACTGGACCTTGGCCTGGCGCGATACACAGCTGACGGCGATCTGACGACCCACGCCCACGGAACCTGTGAAGCTGATACCGTCGACTTTCGGGCTGTGGACTAACGCATCGCCAACCACACGACCGCTGCCCATCACCAGGTTGAACACACCGGCCGGGAAGCCTGCGCGGGAGATGATTTCAGCCAGGGCCCAGGCGCAACCCGGCACCAGATCCGCAGGCTTGAGCACCACGCAGTTGCCGTAGGCCAGGGCCGGGGCGATTTTCCACGCCGGAATGGCGATCGGGAAGTTCCACGGGGTAATCAGACCGACCACGCCCAGGGCTTCGCGAGTGACTTCAACGTTGACGCCCGGACGCACCGACGGCAGGTAGTCGCCGGACAGGCGCAGGCATTCACCGGCGAAGAACTTGAAGATATTACCGGCGCGAGTCACTTCGCCGATGGCTTCAGGCAGGGTCTTGCCCTCTTCCCGGGCCAGCAGGGTGCCGAGCTCTTCGCGACGGGCGAGGATTTCAGTACCGACTTTGTCCAGGGAATCGTGGCGCGCCTGAATGCCGGAAGTGGACCAGGCCGGGAACGCGGCACGGGCGGCGTCGATGGCGGCGTGGACCTGAACCAGATCAGCCTTGGCGTAGTCGCCGATGGCGTCGGTCAGTTCGGACGGGTTGATGTTGGTCGAGTAATCGCCACCGGCAACCCATTCGCCGTTGATGTAGTTATCAAAACGCTTTGCATCTGCCACTTTGAGATCTCCTCACGCAAAAGGCCGCTGATTGCTCAGCGGCCTTACTTAATCGGATGTGTTACTGCGCACCCTGCTTGTCGATCAACGCAGCGAGCATTTCATACTCCTCGCCGGTCAGATCGGTCAGCGGTGCACGCACAGGACCTGCGTCGTAGCCGGCAATTTTTGCCCCGGCCTTGACGATGCTCACGGCATAACCGGCCTTGCGGTTACGGATGTCCAGGTACGGCAGGAAGAAGTCGTCGATGATCTTGCCAACGGTGGCGTGATCTTCACGAGCGATCGCGTGGTAGAAATCCATCGCGGTTTTCGGGATGAAGTTGAACACCGCCGAGGAGTAGACCGGTACGCCCAGGGCCTTGTAGGCCGCGGCGTAGACTTCGGCGGTCGGCAAGCCACCCAGGTAGCTGAAGCGATCACCGAGGCGGCGACGGATCGACACCATCAACTCGATATCACCCAGGCCATCCTTGTAGCCGATCAGGTTCGGGCAGCGCTCGGCCAGACGTTCCAGCAGCGGCGCGGTCAGGCGGCAGACGTTACGGTTGTAGACCACCACGCCGATGTTGACCGATTTGCACACGGCTTCAACGTGGGCGGCAACGCCGTCTTGGCTGGCTTCGGTCAGGTAGTGCGGCAGCAGCAGCAGGCCTTTGGCGCCCAGACGCTCGGCTTCCTGTGCGTATTCGATGGCCTGGCGGGTCGAACCGCCCACACCGGCCAGAATTGGCACGCTGGTGGCACAGGTGTCGACGGCAGTCTTGATGATTTCCGAATATTCGCTGGCCGCCAGAGAGAAGAACTCACCGGTGCCGCCCGCGGCGAACAGTGCCGAGGCGCCGTATGGGGCCAGCCATTCGAGACGCTTGATGTAACCCGCGCGATTGAAGTCGCCCTGGGCATTGAAATCGGTGACCGGGAAAGACAACAGACCGGAAGAGAGGATGGACTTCAGTTCTTGTGGATTCATTAATCGAACACCCTGGATAACGACGTTGTGTGAGAAAACCGTTCAGCCCGCGCTGAAGTTGTAGGTCATCGTACAACTTAAAATACAACCGTCAACTGCATTTCATCGCCGGGGGATGAAAATTGTTCGACAAGAAAGGCTGTTGGCCTGATTTTTAGCGGGTTTCAGCGGAAGAAGGACAGTTGCGAGCACCGTGATAAACGGTCGCTTGAGAGATACGTTGTCGGAAGATGCGGGAAAACTACTGGATTTGTTTTATAGGTTACGGCCCTATCGCGAGCAGGCTCGCTCCTACAGTGATCTTCAGTGTTGCGAGATCCACTGTAGGAGCGAGCCTGCTCGCGATAGCGGTAGTTCAGACGATGGAGGACAAGGGCAAATTACTTACCCCCGCTGCGCCTCAGCCTCTTCATGGGCATGACGCAACCGCTCACGGCTGTTGGTCAGGTGCAGGCGCATCGCCGCACGGGCTGCATCGGAATCCTGGCGGGCAATGGCGTCGTAGATTTCTTCGTGCTCACGGCTCAGGCGACTCATGTAGTGCTGCTGGTCGTCATGGGCCAGGCGCGCGGAGTTCAGCCGTGTGCGCGGAATAATGCTGGTGCCCAGGTGGGTCATGATGTCGGTGAAGTAGCGGTTGCCGGTGGACAGCGCGATTTCGAGGTGGAAGGCGAAGTCCGAAGCCACGGCGTCACTGGCGTGAGCGGCGCTTTCATTCAACGCATCGAGGGCGGCGCGCATGTTGGCCAGTTGTTCCGGACTGCGGCGTTGCGCAGCCAATCCGGCAGACTCCACTTCGAGACTGATGCGCAGTTCCAGGATCGCCAGCACATCACGCAAGGTCACAACGGTCGCCGGGTCAATACGGAAACCGCTCGGGCTCGGTGTGTCCAGCACGAAGGTGCCGATGCCATGACGGGTTTCCACCTGCCCTGCCGCCTGCAAGCGCGAAATCGCTTCACGCACCACCGTGCGGCTGACGCCGTGGGCATCCATGATGGCCGACTCGGTGGGCAATTTGTCGCCACGCTTGAGATGACCGTCGCGGATCTGCTCGGACAGCACCGTCACCAGTTCCTGAGCGAGGCTGCGGCGCTTGCGAGGGAGGCGTGGTGTGTCGTTCAGGTTTTCCATGGTGAACATCTGTCTCGAAAATTCGGCGGCTGAAAACGCATCATAGCGCAACGCGGTTGTACGATCACCACCACCCCTGCGGCAGCTCCTACAGGGACCTTCGGTGTTCAGGCGGTCACGGCCTGGTCCACCAGATGGCCATTCTCGATACGAACATGCCGTGGATGGAAGCGCTTCAGACTACTGCGATGGCCGACGCTGACAATACTCAGCCCCGGCAACTCATCGATCAACGCCTGATACAGCGTGGCCTCATCTTCTTCGTCCATCGCCGAGGTCGCTTCGTCCATGTACAGCCATTGCGGTGCATAAAGCAGCGCACGGGCAAAGGCCAGGCGCTGCTGCTCACCCGGCGACAGCATGCGTTGCCAGTGGTTGGCTTCGTCGAGACGGGCAATCAGGTGCGGCAAGCGACAGGTTTCCAAGACCTGCACATAGCGTTCGTTCGGATAGATATCGCCAGCCTGTGGATAACTGAGAACATCTCGCAAGGTGCCAATCGGCAAATACGGTTTTTGCGGCAGGAACAGGTAGCGCGCCGCTGGCAGGCGAATACTGCCGTGGCCGGCCGGCCACAGATGCCCCATCGCCCGCAGCAGGGTCGACTTGCCGCTGCCGGAACGACCGCTGAGCATCACACGGTCGCCCTCCTCCACGGTCATGTCGGCGTTGGTCAGCAGGTGACGGCCTTCAGCCAGGTCGAGGCCGAGGTTGTGCACCTTCAGCACCGAGCCCGAATTCTGTACGTCGATGGCCGGCGCACGCTCTTCGTTGTCACGCATGGCCTGGTGGAAGCTCAACAGACGATCGCAGGTGGCGCGCCAGGAAGCGAGGCTCTGGTACGCACTGATAAACCAGCTGAAGCTTTCCTGCACATTGCCGAATGCCGAGCTGATTTGCATCAGCTCGCCCAGTTCGATCTTGCCGGAAAGGTAACGCGGGGCGGCAACCATGAAGGGGAAGATGATGGCGGCCTGGCTGTAACCGGCGGTGAAGAACGTCAGGCGCTTGGACACTTTCATGATGTCCCAGAAGTTGTGCCAGACCATCCCGAAGCGGCTGCTCAACCGACGGTTTTCGTTCGGTTCGCCGTTGTACAACGCGATACTTTCGGCATTCTCGCGAATCCGCACCATGGAGAAACGCAGGTCGGCTTCGAAGCGTTGTTGTTGGTTGTTCAGACCGATCAGGCGACGACCAATCAAATGCGTCAACCAGCTGCCGACCACCGCATAAACCAGTACGCACCAGAACATGTAGCCGGGAATGGTGATGCCGAATACTTCAATGCTGCCCGACACGCCCCACAGGATGATCGAAAACGACACCAGGCTGACGATATTACGCAGCAGCCCGATACCCAGTTCAAGGGTGTTGGAGGTGAAGTTGTTGAGGTCTTCGGAAATCCGCTGGTCCGGGTTATCGGTGTAACCGCCCTGCTCCAGCTGGTAGTAATTCTTGTCGGCGAGCCAGCGAGCGAAGTGCTTTTCGGTGAGCCACGCCCGCCAGCGGATCGTCAGCATCTGCGTCAGGTAGAGCCGGTACACCGCGCCGACGATCGCCACCGCCGCAATCGCGCAGAAATACAGGATCAGTTGCCAGAACGCCGCCTCGTCCTTCTTTTGCAGGGCGTTGTAGAAATCCTTGTACCAGGTGTTGAACCACACCGAGATCCCCACGCTGATCAGCGACAGCGCAATCACCGCGATCAGCAGCGTCCAGGCCTTGGCCTTCTCTTCACTGCGCCAGTAAGGCGTGATCATCGCCCACACTTTGCGAAAAAACTGCCCGCGCACGGCGTCGTTGACCGCGGAATACTCAGCGTTCTGATTCATGGATAAGGCTCGATAGAGAAAAGTACGCACACGAACCGATCATAGATGATCGGTCCGGTTTGTCGCGAGATACGGCCCGCATTCGTTCAGCGCAGGTTCAGCGGCGAACGGGACGCTTCTGCAGTTTGCGCTGCAGGGTGCGGCGGTGCATGCCCAGGGCACGGGCCGTGGCGGAGATGTTGCCTTCGTGCTCGGTCAGCACGCGCTGGATGTGCTCCCACTGCAGGCGGTCCACGGACATCGGGTTTTCCGGCACCAGGCTGTCGAGGTCGGCGTGTTCGGACAGCAGTGCCGCCAGCACGTCGTCGGCGTCCGCCGGCTTGCACAGGTAGTTGCAGGCACCGCGCTTGATCGCCTCGACGGCGGTGGCAATGCTCGAATAACCGGTGAGGATCACCACGCGCATTTCCGGGTCCATTTCCAGCAGTTTTGGCAGCAGCACCAGGCCGGAATCGCCGTCCATCTTCAGGTCCAGGGCGGCATAATCCGGCAGATCGGCCTTGGCCAGTTCCAGGCCTTCCTCGGCAGAACTGGCAGTGCTGACGCGAAAACCGCGGCGGGCCATGGCGCGGGCCATGACGCGGGTGAATGTGGCGTCGTCATCGACCAGCAACAAATGCGGCAGTTCTTCGCCTTCGACTTGGATCTCTTCACTCATGTTCGTCTCCTCGGGCGACACGGGGCAGGCGCAGCTCGGTGAGCGTGCCACCTTCCTCATGACTGTAGAGTTTCACTGAGCCGCCGGCGCGTGTCACGCTGGCCTTGCTCAAAAACAGGCCCAGGCCGAAGCCTTTGCCCTTGGTGGTAAAAAACGGTTTGCCGATTTGCTCGGCGATGGCCAGCGGCACACCGGCGCCATGATCACGAATGCTGATGGTGAGGTTTTCCCAATCCCAGTCCAGCGTCACTTGCAGCCCTTCGGGGCAGGCATCGGCGGCGTTGTTCAACAGATTCAGCAACGCCTGGGTCAAGTCCGGCGGCGGCGCCATGCGCGGTACCGCGCCCTGGCCGAGGCGCTGGAAGCGATAACTGGCCTCCGGGCGCATCAGATGCCAGCGATTGAGGGCTTCATCAAGCCAATCGGTGACGTCCTGCATCTCCACCGCCAACCGGCGATTGGCCTCGGCGGCGCGCACCAGATGCTGCAAGGTCTCTTTACACAGTTTGACCTGATCCTGCAGCACGCTCAGATCGTCCTGCAACATCGGGTCATGGTGATCCTGACGCATTTCCTTTAGCAACACGCTCATGGTCGCCAGCGGCGTGCCCAGTTCATGGGCCGCACCGGCGGCCTGGGTGGCGACGGCCAGCAGTTGCTGATCGCGCAGGCCTTCTTCGCGACGAATGGCACGCAGTTCTTCCTGACGGCGCAGCTCTTCGGCCATGCGCGCGGCGAAGAACGTGATCACTGCGGCGGCGAGGGCGAAGCTCAGCCACATCCCGTACACCTGCAGGTTTTCCCGAGCGATCGGGAAGGTTTGCAGCGGGTAGAACTGTGCCAGCAACAGCGTGTACATCGTCAGCGCGATACCCGACAGGATCACCGAATAACGCCATGGCAACGTCACCGCGGCAATGGTCAGCGGCACCAGGTAATAGGAGACGAAGGGGTTGGTCGAGCCACCGGAGAAATACAGCAAGGCGCTGTGGATAAACAGGTCGCAGGCCAGTTGCACGGCGTATTCGAGCTCGGTCACCGGCCAGGAGGTGCGCAGGCGAATCGCCGTAAACACGCACAACAGCATCGAACAACCGAGGGTCGCGGCCAGTTGAAACCAGGGTAGCGGCAGCAATTCGAGCCAGTAGGCCAGGCCCACGGAACCGGCCTGGGCGGCCAGCACCAATGTGCGGATGAACGTCAGCCGCCAGAGGTTCTGGCGAGTGGCGGAAGTGATTTGAACGGGGGCGAGCATAGCTCGCTCCCACATTGGAATGCGGTCAACTGTGGGAGCGAGCTTGCTCGCGATTGGCTGCGAAGCAGCCACCTGTGCACCATCTGTATAGAAGTTGTAACTGTGCGAACCGGAGCATTAAAGCTAGAGTCTGATGGTTTCACGCAGGCCCGGACCATACCCCTGCGCACCTTTCAAGGAGCCTTCATGTACACATTCCGCCGCAGCGCCGTCCTCCTCGCCCTGAGCGTTGGCACCGTCGCCAGCCTCCCGGCCCTGGCCGCCGACGAGCTTCATTACAACCAGATTTCCCTGCGCGCCGAAGTCAGTCAGGAAGTGGCCCGCGACCTGATGATCGTGACTCTCTACACCGAAGAACAAAACAGCGACCCGGCCAAACTCGCCGCCGATGTCAGCACCACCATGAACAAGGCGCTGGCCCAAGCCAAGCAAGTCAAAGACATCACCCTGCGCCAGGGCAGCCGCAACAGCTACCCGATCTACGACACCAAGGGCCAGAAAATCACCGGCTGGCGCGAGCGCGCCGAATTGCGCCTGGAAAGTTCGGACTTCGCCGCGCTGTCAAAGCTGACCGGCGAACTGCTCACCGACCTGAAAATGGGCGGCATGGATTTCGCCATCGCCACCCCGACCCGCAAGGCCAGCGAAGACGCCCTGCTCAAGGACGCCGTGACCGCCTTCAAGGCTCGCGCCCAACTGGCCACCGACGCCCTCGGCGGCAAGAGCTACAAAATCGTCAACCTGAACCTCAACAGCAACGGTTATCCACAGCCTTACCTGCGCGCGCCGATGATGATGAAAGCCGCCGCCATGGACGCCGCACCGGTGACGCCGGATGTCGAAGCCGGCACCAGCCAGGTCAGCATGACCGCCGATGGTTCGATTGAAGTGCTGATGCCTTGAATCGATAGCCTCTAAATAAAAAACGGCGATCACTCAGATGATCGCCGTTTTTTTTTGGCAGTTTTCAGACATGAGCTATAACTGGATAGTCCACCGGGAAAAGCCGGCAGTTGCACCGGGTGCAACTGAGTTCGATTGGCCACTATCGGTGCAACAATAACCACTCTTATTCACGCCATACCCACCCCACAAAACGGGGGTATAAATAAGTAACACCCCGCCCTGATCGGGAGCACCCAGCGCTCATGGCGCACCGTAAAAGTGCGTCGTTTGCACCGTAAAAATGCCGCGCAAACGGTTAAATGCGGCAGAATTTATACAAATGCGACATTAAGGTACGTTCGTACCACCGTTTAAGGCTTGTAGTCGCTCTGGATCTTGCATTGGGTATGGCCCCTGCATAAGTATCCGCAGGCACGACTCACGAGGTCGTCCTCTAATTCCAAAAATGACAACAAATCATGAGGCCACCATGCTTAAACACGCGGTCATTCCGTTTTTAGTTGGCGCAAGCTTGTTAGCCAGCGCACCGTTCGCCCAAGCAGCGACTAACCTGGTGTTCTGCTCCGAAGGGAGCCCGGCCGGTTTCGATCCAGGTCAATACACCACCGGAACCGACTTCGACGCCTCCGCAGAAACCATGTTCAACCGCCTCACCCAGTTCGAGCGCGGCGGCACCGCCGTTATTCCTGGGCTGGCGACCAAGTGGGACATCTCCGATGACGGCCTGAGCTACACCTTCCACCTGCGTGAAGGCGTCAAGTTCCACACCACCCCGTATTTCAAGCCGACTCGTGAGTTCAACGCCGACGACGTGCTGTTCACCTTTAATCGCATGATTAACAAGGATGACCCGTTCCGCAAAGCGTACCCGACCGAATTCCCATACTTCACCGACATGGGGATGGATACCAACATCACCAAGATCGATAAAGTCGACGACCACACGGTCAAGTTCACCCTCAAAGACGTCGATGCCGCGTTCATCCAGAACATGGCCATGAGCTTCGCCTCGATCCAGTCCGCCGAGTACGCTGCCCAACTGCTGAAGGAAGGCAAGACTGCCGACATCAACCAGAAGCCGATCGGCACCGGCCCGTTTGTGTTCAAGAGCTACCAGAAAGACTCCAACATCCGCTACACCGGGAACAAGGACTACTGGAAGCCTGATGACGTGAAGATCGACAACCTGATCTTCGCCATCACCACCGACCCGTCGGTACGTATCCAGAAGCTGAAGAAGAACGAGTGCCAGGTCACCCTGTTCCCTCGTCCGGCCGACCTGAAGGCGCTCAAGGAAGACAAGGACCTGAAACTGCCTGACCAGGCCGGTTTCAACCTGGGCTACATCGCCTACAACGTGATGCCCAAGGTCAAGGGACAAACCGATGCGAACCCGCTGGCCGAGCTGAAGGTGCGCCAGGCACTGGACATGGCGGTCAACAAGCAACAGATCATCGACTCCGTGTACCAGGGCGCCGGTCAACTGGCCGTCAACGCCATGCCTCCGACCCAGTGGTCCTACGACACCACCATCAAGGATGCGCCTTACAACCCTGAGAAAGCCAAAGAGCTGCTCAAGGAAGCCGGCGTGAAAGACGGCACCGAAATCGTTCTCTGGGCGATGCCGGTACAGCGTCCATACAACCCGAACGCCAAGCTGATGGCAGAAATGCTGCAGTCCGACTGGTCCAAGATCGGCCTCAAGGTCAAGATCCAGAGCTACGAGTGGGGCGAGTACATCAAGCGCTCCAAAGGTGGCGAGAACCAGGCGATGCTGATTGGCTGGAGCGGTGACAATGGTGATCCCGACAACTGGCTGAACGTGCTGTTCGGCTGCGATTCGCTGGAAGGCAACAACTTCTCCAAATGGTGCGACAAGAAGTTTGACGACATCGTCAAGCAAGCCAAGCGCACTTCAGACCAAGGCAAGCGCACCGAGCTCTACAAACAAGCGCAACACGTCCTCAAAGACGCTGTGCCTATGACACCTATCGCTCACTCGACGGTGTTCCAACCCATGCGCGCCAACGTGCAGGACTTCAAGATCAGCCCATTTGGCTTGAACTCCTTCTACGGCGTCAGCGTCAGCAAATAAGGTTTTGCAACGGCGACGTTTCTGACGTCGCCGTTGCTTTATCTACCGAGCAAGCAGGAATTCGCCTACATCCAAATCCGCAGCTGACTACAGCATCGGGCGAGGACGCGTTGCCATTTCCTACGAGTCTTTAGGACTCTACGCATTTACTGCCGGACCCATGGCTCATACCGTCGGGATCTGACCAGTGCACGCGTGGGTCATCGGTTACTGCTGTGTGCATGGCTTGAAATCAGTGATGCCTCTACGTCCGCGGACGGGACGGCGGCTCATTGACAACACTTTGAGAGAAAAGGAAGCGTTATGCGCCATACCTTGGTTTTATCCGCATTGCTGGGCACCGGCCTGTTGGCCGCCACTTCCATCAGCCAGGCCGCCAACAACAGCCTGGTGTTCTGCTCCGAAGGCAGCCCCGCCGGTTTCGACACGGCGCAGTACACCACTGCGACCGACAACGACGCCGCCGAACCGCTGTACAACCGGTTGGCAGAGTTCGAGAAAGGCGCGACCAACGTCGTACCGGGCCTGGCCACAAGCTGGGATATTTCCGAGGACGGCCTCAAATACACCTTTCACCTGCGCGAAGGGGTGACGTTTCATACCACCAAATACTTCACGCCGACTCGAGACTTCAACGCCGATGACGTGCTGTTCACGTTCAATCGCATGCTCGACCCGCAACAACCCTTCCGTAAGGCTTATCCGACAGAGTTTCCATACTTCAACGGCATGAGCCTGAACAAGAACATCGCCAAGGTCGAAAAGACCGGCCCGCTGACCGTGGTCTTTACGCTCAACAGCGTGGACGCCGCGTTCATCCAGAACATCGCCATGAGCTTCGCCGCCATCCTTTCGGCCGAGTACGCCGACAAGCTGCTGGCCGAAGGCAAACCGAGCGACATCAACCAGAAACCGATCGGCACCGGGCCGTTCGTGTTCAAGAGCTACCAGAAAGACTCGAACATCCGCTACACCGGCAACAAGCATTACTGGGACCCGAGCCGGGTCAAGCTCGACAACCTGATTTTCGCCATCAACACCGACGCCTCGGTGCGCGTGCAGAAACTCAAGGCCGGCGAGTGCCAGATCACCCTGCACCCGCGCCCGGCCGATGTGACCGCGTTGAAGAGCGACCCGGCCCTGCAACTGATCGAGAAGCCTGGCTTCAACCTCGGCTACATCGCCTACAACGTGCGCCACAAACCCTTCGACCTGCTCGAAGTGCGCCAGGCGCTGGACATGGCGGTGAACAAGCAAGGCATTCTCAATGCTGTCTACCAGGGCGCGGGGCAACTGGCGGTCAACGCCATGCCGCCAACCCAATGGTCCTACGACGACACGATCAAGGACGCCGCCTACAACCCGGAAAAAGCCAGGGAATTGCTCAAGGCTGCCGGCGTCAAGGAAGGCACCGAAATCACCCTCTGGGCCATGCCGGTCCAGCGTCCGTACAACCCCAACGCCAAGTTGATGGCCGAAATGCTCCAGGCTGACTGGGCGAAGATCGGCCTCAAGGTCAAGATCGTCAGCTATGAGTGGGGCGAATACATCAAGCGCACCAAGAATGGCGAGCACGACATCAGCCTGATCGGCTGGACCGGCGACAATGGTGATCCGGACAACTGGCTGGGCACGCTCTACAGCTGCGATGCCATCGGCGGTAACAACTACTCGATGTGGTGTGATCCGGCTTACGACAAGCTGATCAAGCAGGCCAAGGTCGTCACCGACCGCGACCAGCGCACCCAGCTCTACAAACAGGCGCAGCAACTGCTCAAACAGCAAGTGCCGATCACGCCAGTCGCCCACTCAACGGTCAACCAGCCGCTGAGCGCCAAAATCGAAGGGTTCAAGGTGAGCCCGTTCGGCCGCAATGTTTTCTCGGGTGTCAGCATAGAAAAATAACCGATTAGCCAGAAATGCCAGGGGGCGGATTTTCCGCCCTCACGCAGACGCTTTGCCGTCTTTCGCCAATTTGGCCGACAGCAAACGTTTGCGAAGCCGTGAATGAGTTCTAAACCAATAGCCGGATCACAAAAAAAGACCGGCATAAAAAAAGAAAGTAAGGAGCTTTACCCATGAAACTGAGCAGCACCGCGTTATTGGCCTTGGCCATAAGCAGCGTAACCGCCACGGCTTACGCAGAAACCCAGAGCCAGGCTTTCACCCCGGTTACCGTGAACGAGAAAAGCGCCCAAAGCGAAGCCACCGGCTTTGTCGAAGGGCAGTCGATCACAGGCACCACGCGTAACTGGTACGCCAACGAGCAACTGCAACGCGGCGCCAAGTTCGCCTACAAGAAGGACGGCGTTTCGACCCCGACCGATCGCCGGATCAACTGGGTCCAGGGCACCATCCTCAAGTACAACTCGGGCTTCACCGAAGGCACTGTCGGTTTCAGCACTGAAGTCGCCGCCTACAACGCCATTGCCCTGGACCGGGACCGCAAAGACCTGGCGTCCAACAACGGTGGCGCACCGGGCTCTCGCCCAGGCGCGGGCAACAACCGTACCCTGACCAAGGAAGGCGGCGACGCTCAAGGCCAGTGGAGCAAACTGGGCCTGGCCAACGTCAAGGCTCGCATCTCCAACAGCACCCTGACCGCCGGCCGCATGAACTTCAGCAGCCCGATGGTCGACGTGATCGGTAACCGTGCACTGCCTTCGAGCTTCGAAGGTGTGGCCATCCACAGCGAAGAGCTGAACAACCTGGCCTTCGACTTGGCCACCTTCGACCGCAACTCACCGCGTACCGAAGAAAGCCAGCGCAAATTCCGCACTGAATACGCCAACGGCATCGTCGAAACCGACCACGTCTACACCGGCGGTATCACCTACAACCCGCTCGCCAGCCTGACCACCAGCCTCTGGGCGACCCAGGCTGAAGACATCTGGAACCAGTACTACTTCGGCGCCTCCCACGTTCTGGGCGACAGCCAGGTACTGAGCCTGACCACCGGCCTGAACTACTACAAAACCAAGGAAACCGGGAAAGCCCTGATCGGCGATATCGACAACGACACCTACTCGCTGTCGTTCGGCCTGACCCACCAGGCCCACACCCTGACCTTCTCGTACCAGGAAGTGAACGGTAACGAGTACTTCGACTACCTGCACGAAACCAACGGCATCTACCTGGCCAACTCCCTGCTGTCGGACTTCAACGGCCCGAACGAAAAATCGTTCCAGGTTGCCTACGGTCTGAATATGGCCGAATACGGCGTGCCAGGCCTGAAGTTCAACATCTACCAGGCTCGCGGCTGGGGCATTGACGGTACTCACTACACCGGCAACGGCGGCGTGGCAGGCAAGGGTTACGACGGCATCCAGTCCCAGGATGGCGAACACCACTATGAATACGGCATCGGCGCGACCTACGCCGTGCAGAGCGGCCCGCTCAAAGCCACCACGATCCGCGGTACCTACACCGCTCACCGTGCCAGCGAAAACCAGGCTGACGGCAGCATCAACGAGTTCCGTCTCGTGACCACGGTTCCATTCAACATCCTGTAATGCCGCTGCCGAGCGGCTGATTCATTGACGAATCGGCCGTTCGGCTTTTGTCTTTTAACTGATTGCAGAGGGTTCTTGATGAAAATACTTCCCCTACGTGCGGCCATTGCGGCTGCGTTGCTCAGTGTCGCTGTCGGCGTTTCGGCCAAACCCCTGGTGGTTTGCACGGAAGCCAGCCCTGAAGGCTTCGACATGGTCCAGTACACGACTGCAGTCACCGCCGATGCCGTGGCCGAAACCATCTTCAACCGCCTGGCAGACTTCAAGCCCGGCACCACCGACGTGATTCCGGCGCTGGCCGATTCCTGGGACATCAGCGAAGATGGCCTGAGCTACACGTTCCATCTGCGTAAAGGCGTCAAGTTCCACACCACCGACTATTTCAAGCCGACCCGCGACATGAACGCCGACGACGTGGTCTGGAGCTTCCAGCGTCAGCTGGACCCGAATCATCCATGGCACAAACTGTCGAGCGTGGGCTTCCCGTACTTTGAAAGCATGGGCTTCAAGGAACTGCTCAAGAGCGTCGATAAAGTCGACGACAACACGGTCAAGTTCACCCTGGCCCGCCGTGAAGCGCCGTTCCTGGCCGACATTGCCATGGCCTTCTCCTCGATCTACTCCGCCGAGTACGCCGACCAGTTGCTCAAGGCCAACAAGACCGGCGACCTGAACAACAAGCCGGTCGGCACCGGCCCGTTCGTCTTCCAGCGCTACAACAAGGACGCCCAGGTTCGCTTCAAGGCAAACCCGGAGTACTTCCGTGGCAAGCCACCGGCCGATGCGTTGATCCTGGCCATCGCCACCGACAACAACGTGCGCCTGCAGAAGCTCAAGGCCAACGAGTGCCAGGTCGCGCTTTATCCGAAACCGGATGACATTCCGAGCATCAAGAAAGACGACAAGTTGAAAGTCGATGAGCTGAATGCGATGACCGTCGCGTACATCGCCATCAACACCACGCACAAGTACCTGAGCGATGTACGGGTGCGTAAAGCCATCGACATCGCCTTCGACAAGGAAGCGGCTGTCAACGCGCTGTTCGGCAAGGGCAATGCAACAGCCGCCGTCAACCCGTTCCCGGACACCCTGCTGGGCTATAACCACACACTGAAGAACCCGGCCCGTGACCTGGAGAAGGCCCGTGCCCTGCTCAAGGAAGCCGGCGTACCTGAAGGCACCACCTTCACCCTGTTCACCCGCAACGGAGGCGGTGCAACCAACCCGAACCCGATGCTCGGTGCGCAGATGATGCAAGCCGACCTGGCCAAGGTCGGGATCAAGATCGACATTCGCGTGATGGAATGGGGCGAAATGCTCAAGCGCGCGAAAAACGGCGAGCACGACATGGTTTCCGCCGGATGGGCGGGCGATAACGGCGATCCGGATAACTTCCTGACGCCTATGCTCAGTTGTGAAGCGGCCAAGAACGGCGAAAACTACGCACGCTGGTGCAATGACAAGTTCCAGGCCCTGATCGATCAGGCCCGGGAAAAAACCGACCCGGCCGAGCGTGCAGCCCTGTACGAGCAGGCCCAGGTTATTTTTAACCAGGACCAGCCGTGGATCAGCTTGGCGCACACTAGAATGTTTACCGCAATGCGCAACAACGTAGAGGGCTATCACATTAGCCCCCTCACCACGAATAACTTCGCCACCACCCAGGTGAAGTAATAAGAAAACTCCCGGCATGCCTGACCCAGGCATGCCGGGCACGCCTAACCGGCTGATGAGGTACAACACACGATGTTTAGTTTTATTGCCCGCCGACTGGGGTTACTGATCCCCACGTTCTTCGGTATCACCTTGCTGACTTTCGCGTTGATTCGCATGATCCCGGGCGACCCCGTGGAAGTCATGATGGGAGAACGTAGGGTCGATCCCGAAATGCACGCTCAGGCAATGGAACGCCTAGGTCTGAACAAACCCCTGTATGCCCAATACCTGGATTACATCGGCAAACTGGCCCACGGCGATCTCGGTGAATCCCTGCGTACCCGTGAAAGCGTCTGGAGCGAATTCACCTCTCTGTTCCCTGCGACCCTGGAACTGTCCTCGGCCGCGCTGTTGTTTGCCGGTGTCCTGGGCCTCTTGGCCGGAGTGATCGCGGCACTCAAGCGAGGATCCCTGTTCGACCATGGGGTGATGGGCATCTCCCTGGCGGGATATTCGATGCCGATCTTCTGGTGGGGCCTGATCCTGATCATGTTCTTCTCGGTGAGCCTGGGCTGGACCCCGGTTTCCGGGCGCATCGACCTGCTCTACGACATCGAGCCACGCACCGGCTTCATGCTGATTGACACCTTGCTGGCCGGCGAGCCGGACGCCTTCTTCGACGCCCTGCACCATCTGATCCTGCCGGCCATCGTGCTGGGTACCATCCCGCTGGCGGTGATCGCGCGGATGACCCGTTCGTCGATGCTCGAAGTACTGCGCGAGGACTACATCCGCACCGCCAAGGCCAAGGGCCTGTCGCCGTCGCGCGTGGTGTTCGTGCACGGTCTGCGTAACGCGTTGATTCCGGTACTGACCGTGGTTGGCCTGCAAGTCGGCACATTGCTCGCCGGTGCGGTCCTGACCGAGACCATCTTCTCGTGGCCGGGCATCGGCAAATGGCTGATCGAAGCCATTGGCGCCCGGGATTACCCCGTCGTGCAAAACGGCATCCTGTTAATCGCCTGCCTGGTGATTGTGGTCAACTTCGTAGTGGACATCCTCTACGGCTTTGCCAACCCACGCATCCGTCACCAGCGCTGAGATCATGACCATGACCACTCCAATTCCATCGGTAGCAGTCGATCAAAGCCTGCTGTACCCGTCTCCGTACAAAGAATTCTGGCAAGCGTTCTCCAAGAACAAAGGTGCCGTCGCCGGCCTGATGTTCATGCTGCTGGTGATTTTCTGCGCCATCTTCGCCCCGTGGGTTGCCCCTCACGACCCGAGCGAGCAGTACCGCGATTTCCTGCTGACCCCGCCGGCCTGGCTGGAAGGTGGGCAACTGCAATTCCTGCTCGGCACCGACGAACTGGGCCGCGACCTGCTGTCGCGTCTGATCAATGGTTCGCGCCTGTCATTGCTGATCGGCTTGTCGTCGGTGGTGATGTCGCTGATTCCGGGCATCCTGCTGGGCCTGTTCGCCGGGTTCTACCCGCGGATTCTCGGCCCGACCATCATGCGTCTGATGGACATCATGCTGGCCCTGCCATCCCTGCTGCTGGCCGTGGCGATTGTCGCCATCCTCGGCCCTGGCCTGATCAACACCATCATTGCCATCGCCGTGGTTTCGTTGCCGTCCTATGTTCGTCTGACTCGCGCCGCGGTGATGGGCGAGCTGAACCGCGACTACGTGACCGCCGCGCGCCTGGCCGGTGCCGGCCTGCCGCGCCTGATGTTCGTTACCGTGCTGCCTAACTGCATGGCGCCGCTGATCGTTCAGGCCACCCTGAGTTTCTCCTCGGCGATCCTCGATGCCGCCGCACTGGGCTTCCTCGGCCTTGGCGTACAACCGCCAACCCCTGAGTGGGGCACCATGCTGGCTTCGGCCCGCGACTACATCGAACGCGCCTGGTGGGTGGTGAGCCTGCCTGGTTTGACCATTTTGCTCAGCGTGCTGGCAATCAACCTGATGGGCGACGGCCTGCGCGATGCGCTGGACCCGAAACTCAAGAACGCCGCCTGAGGAGATTCCCATGTCACTGCTAGAAATCAAGAATCTCAACGTTCGCTTCGGCGACAAAAATGCCACGCCAGTGGTCGATGGCCTCGACCTGCAAGTGGACAAGGGCGAAGTGCTGGCCATCGTTGGCGAATCGGGTTCCGGCAAGTCCGTGACCATGATGGCGCTGATGGGCCTGATCGAGCATCCGGGGATCGTCACCGCCGACGCCCTGAATTTCGACGGCAAGAACATGCTCAAGCTCAACAACCGCCAGCGTCGGCAGATCGTCGGTAAAGACCTGTCCATGGTCTTCCAGGATCCGATGACCGCGCTGAACCCGAGCTACACCGTGGGTTTCCAGATCGAAGAAGTGCTGCGCCTGCACCTGAAAATGTCCGGCAAGGCTGCCCGCAAGCGCGCTATCGAACTGCTGGAAAAAGTTGAAATCCCGGGTGCCGCCAGCCGAATGGACGCCTACCCGCATCAACTGTCCGGTGGTATGAGCCAGCGTGTCGCGATTGCCATGGCGATTGCCGGCGAACCGAAACTGCTGATCGCCGACGAACCGACCACGGCGCTGGACGTGACCATTCAGGCACAGATCATGGACCTGCTGCTGGCGTTGCAGAAAGAGCAGAACATGGGCCTGGTGCTGATCACCCACGACCTCGCCGTCGTGGCCGAAACCGCCCAGCGTGTATGCGTGATGTACGCAGGGCAAGCGGTCGAAGTCGGTCAGGTGCCGCAACTGTTCGACATTCCGGCACACCCGTACAGCGAAGCGCTGCTCAAGGCGATTCCGGAACACAGCCTGGGCGCCTCGCGCCTGTCGACCCTGCCGGGCATCGTTCCCGGTCGCTACGACCGTCCGCAGGGTTGCCTGCTGTCGCCGCGCTGCCCGTACGTGAAAGACAACTGCCGTCAACAACGTCCGGCCCTTGACCAGAAAAGCAACAGCCTCGCTCGCTGCTTCTACCCGCTGAACCAGGAGGTGGCGTAATGGCCGTCGTTCTTACCGCCCGCGACCTTACCCGTCACTACGAGGTGTCCCGAGGCCTGTTCAAGGGTCACGCCACTGTGCGCGCCCTCAACGGAGTGTCGTTCGAACTGGAAGCCGGCAAGACCCTCGCCGTCGTCGGCGAGTCGGGTTGCGGCAAGTCCACCCTGGCCCGTGCCCTGACGCTGATCGAAGAGCCGTCCTCCGGTTCCTTGAAAATCGCCGGGCAGGAAGTCGCCGGTGCCGACAAGGCCCAGCGCAAGCAACTGCGCAAAGACGTGCAGATGGTATTCCAGAGCCCGTACGCCTCGTTGAACCCTCGGCAGAAAGTCGGTGATCAGCTTGCAGAGCCATTATTGATCAACACCAACCTGAGCGCCGCGGAACGTCGCGAGAAAGTCCAGGCGATGATGAAGCAGGTGGGCTTGCGTCCCGAGCACTACCAGCGTTACCCGCACATGTTCTCCGGCGGTCAGCGCCAGCGGATCGCCCTGGCCCGCGCGATGATGCTGCAACCGAAAGTGCTGGTGGCGGACGAACCGACCTCGGCGCTGGACGTGTCGATTCAGGCGCAGGTGCTCAACCTGTTCATGGATTTGCAGCAAGAGTTCAACACCGCCTACGTGTTCATCTCCCACAACCTGGCGGTGGTACGCCACGTTGCCGACCACGTGATGGTGATGTACCTCGGTCGCCCGGTGGAAATGGGCACGAAAGAGGACATTTACTCCCGTCCTCTGCACCCCTACACCCAGGCGCTGCTGTCGGCGACGCCAGCCATCCACCCGGATCCGAACAAGCCGAAAATCAAGATCGTCGGGGAATTGCCCAACCCGCTGAACCCGCCGTCCGGCTGCGCCTTCCACAAGCGCTGCCCGTACGCCACCGAGCGTTGCAGCACTGAAGAGCCGGCCCTGCGCCTGCTCGCCGGCCGCCAGGTGGCTTGCCACTACGCCGAGCAATTCCTCGACGGCGCGGCATAAAAAAAGCGCTTCAGTCACTGAGGCGCGCTTAAGTCAAACAAACCCCTCCTGCATCGATTGCGCATCAATCGATGCAGGAGGGGTTTTCTTTTGTCTGTCGAACTGAAATCTCGCTTTTTTACAAAAACGCAACTCCCATTCCTGACAGTTTCGAACGCTCACCTGTTTTGTTTGAATCATATCGGTGAGTCACGCGACACACCGCGTACATACCAGAAGCGTTCAAAACTATAGGGACAGGTGGAAGCCTCATGGAAACTCAAGCAATAGATGTAAACCTGCTTGACGCTGGTCAACTAGACCCGGGATTTGGTGTTTTTGGACAGATCAGACCTGACTTTCTGGCCGGCTCGGTCAGGGCCGTTGTGTTATCGGCTGAAGGTGCCCTGACCTACGCTACTCGGCAGGGAGAGGGCTTCACTCTGTACCGCACCGATTCTGACGGTATCAAGGACAAGGCGTTTGGTAATGACGGGAACACAGGGGAATGGCAGTTTGTCGTTGGTGAAAAATCAAATCCGTCGCGTTTGCTACTGCAAGAGGATCGCAAGATCCTGATGATCGGAGATACCCGAAAACCCAACGGTATCGGCCGGGCAGCACTGAGACGCTTTCATGCCAACGGCAGCCCTGACCTGGTCTTCGGTAGTGTCGTTATTCCTGTAGCACAGCATGATTATGCCCAAGTGGATTTGATCGACGGTTGTCTTCAGGGTGATGGAAAAGTGCTTGTGGCGTTCAGCTATTACCTTAGTGACTCCGAAGGGGCACTGCTGGCTCGCCTGCAAAGTAACGGTGAACCCGATACCAGTTTCGGCAATAGGGGGTTTGTCGAGATCGAAAGCGGGGGAAACTTCATCCTGCTATGTAGCGTTGTGATTCAAGACGGAAAAATCGTTATTGGCGGAACCACCCCATCCGGTCAGCTCGTTCTTGCACGTTATGATCTGGAAGGGCAGGTCGATACCCAATTTGGTATCGATGGTTTTGCTTTCTTCGCAACAACAGATGGCTCACTTAGAATGAGTCAACTCATCGCACAGGCTGATGGCAAGCTGGTATGTGCCGGCGGTGTCCAGGAAACCATGGGCATGGTGATGAGATTTACCGCAGACGGTCACCCCGATAAGGAGTGGAATGGCGGGCTTCCTGTATTGACCAACACCGGTCCTGAAACACTCTGGAGTTCGTTGGCCCAACAGCCGGATGGCAAAATTGTCGTGGTCGGTTACAACCGGGCACTCCATTTAATCGCTGGCAGGTTGTTGCCCAATGGAGACCATGACACCCGCTTCGGCGGAACTGGGTCCGGGTGGGTTTCTTTTGGTCCTTCAGGAGGATTGTCGTGGGATGTGAAGGTACAGAGCGGTGCTCGTATCATCGTTGGCGGCGAGGCGTTCATCGAAATCGGGAATCACGGCCCGGTAGTCTACGGGCTCCAAGCCTGAGCCCAGACTTCCGACGATGTATCCTCAGGTAAAAATATGAGCGAAAGGAAACCGTGACTTTGCAGCGTGAGGGGAACGCATCCCGAGCAATTCCTCGACGGCGCGGCATAAAAATCCGCAGGAGCGAGCAAGCTCGCTCCTGCATGGATTGCGTTGTTTGAAGTATTGAAGCGTTAACCCGCCCCCTTCCGCCTCGATTGCGCATCGGTCAGGAAGAAGGGGTTTTCTTTTGCCTGCGATGGTGCGACTACGTCTGGCTGTCGCCTTCCTCTTCATCGGAGTCCGGCTCGTCCGTGGTCGAGTCATCGTCGTTGTCAGCCCCACCCTGCCCCTGATCTCCCGGTTCCGATTCGGATTTGGCGATCATCAACCCCGCGTAACCAACCTGCCCGCTCGAAGCCTGCTCACCGTGGTTGGTGCACTCGGCCCACGCCATCGAAGTGCCGAGCGAGAGCATCACCATCACCTTCAACAGCAGTAAAACGCGAAACAACCTGTTCATAGCCGATTCCTTCCTTTCGTTGAGTGCCTGTCTGACGCTGAGTCAAATCTAGTTCCGATCAGCCGGGTTCTCCAGATTGGACGCTATCGAGTAGGGGAAAATGCAGTGGGATTGGAGATTGGTTTGGAATAGGGGTTATTCCCAGGTCCACTAACACCGAAGGACCGTGTAGGAGCGAGCTCGCTCGCGATGGATGCTAACGATGACGCGCTCTGTCTGGATAAACGCAACGCGGCTGGCATAATCGCGAGCAAGCTGAACTGGCCTAATGATTTTGGACACTTCAATCGGGCGCTATGATGGCGCCCAAATCTGAGGTGTTGGGTTATGCGTAAATCTTATTCGAGTGAGTTCAAACTCAAGGCTGCCAGCATGGTACTGGACGAGGGGCA
>NZ_JBFUBR010000009.1:0-161921 GCF_056405655.1 Pseudomonas sp. P1_F7 | reverse complement strand
ACAACGCACTCGGACAACTGACACAGGACACCGAACTCGACTGGTGCAGCGCCGACGCCGAGGACGATCTGGTGCTGACCAGCCAGTACACCTACGACGACTGGGGCGAGCAGTGCAGCGTGACGCGCCCGGACGGCGTCGTGGAGTACGAGTTCAGCGATCCGGTCAGCCTGATCACCTCGTCCTGGATCGAGGGCATGGGCAAGACGGTGACGCAGAACAACCTGTTCGAGAAGCCCGACTGGGTCAAGCGTTACACCTTGGACGACGAGCAGATAAGTGAACATCTTTACCAATACGATGGCCTGGGGCGCAGCACCGAAGAGACCGATGCGCTGAGCCGCACCACCCGCTACGCCTACGATGTGTTTGACCGGATGACCAAGAGTACTTTGCCGGATGAGGCCGTCGTGGAGCGGCGTTATGCGCTGCACAGCGCGGAAGACCTGCCAACCTGGATCGGGGTCGACGGTAAAGAGTTGGGCCAGCAAGCGTTTGACGGCCTTGATCGCATGTTCACATCCATTACCGGCGGTCGCGTCACCGGCTATCAGTTCAAGCCGGGTCAGGCTCAACCTGGCAAGGTCATCCGGCCTTCTGGTGAAGAGGTCGATTACACCTACTTGCCTGCGTTGGGCGAAGACCCGCTGGAGCGGATCACACAGACCAGCGGCAAGGCGGAGTATGAGTACGACGGACAGAACGCCCGGATGAAATCGTGCAAGGAAAACGGACTGACACTGGCCCGTGACTACTTCACCAACGGAGAGGTGAAGAGTGAAACCCGCAATGAGGGCGATGACAGCTACACCATGCATTATCACTACAGCCGCCAGGCCCGTTTGCTGACGTACACCGATGTATTGGAACAGGTCCAGCGTTATGACTATGACAAGTCGACGGGGCAGCTGTTGAGTACGGAACTGGGCACCACCGTCGCCACGTTTACCTATAACGCACAAGGGTTAACCGAAAGCATTGAAACCAGGGATGGCGCGCAGTCGCTGACGGTCAATCTGACCTACGACGACCTGGGGCGTGAGGTGTTGCGAGAGTTTGATTTTGGTACTGCACCTGCTCAGCAATTGACTCAGGTCTACAACGAAGTCGACGGTCTGGTAGAACGCATTCTGGAAGAAAAAGATACAGAGACGGTGTTGCGCCACGAGATTTACTCATATGACGTTCGGGGGCGTCTGGAGTTTTACGAGTGCAGCGGAACCCAGCCACCGGTCGACCCTTACGGGAAGTCGATCGAAATGCAATTGTTCATGTTTGACGCGCTCGACAATCACATTGAGGTGATTACACGGTTCAGTGGCGGGAAAAACACAGCTGTATATGAATACGAAAACGAAAAAGACCCGGCTCAGCTCACGAGAGTGACCAACGACCATGCCGACTACCTGCCAAAAGTCATTGAGCTGAACTACAACGCCAATGGCGAAATGATCCGCGACGAGGAGGGTCGGACGCTTGATTATGATGTCCATGGCCGGCTCATCAGCATCAGCGCATTACCGGGTGAAACACCCCGGACCCATCGTTACGACCCGCTGGATACCCTGTCTGCAAAGGACGATGAAAACCGTTTTTACCAGGATGGCCAATTGAGCAACCTGCTCCGGGGGGCCAACAGCAGCACGTTCATGCGCGGCAATGGTGACGTGCTCGCAGAGCTCAAGGACGGTGCTGACCCAAAGTCCCTGTTGCTGGCCAGCGATGACAAGAACAGCGTGTTGTGCGAGGTCAGCCGGGATAAACGCGAAGCGATCGCTTACTCGCCATACGGCTACTCGACGGGCGGGGAAGGGGTGCTGGGGTACAACGGCGAACTGCGTGAAACGCAAGTCGGCTGGTACTTGTTGGGTAACGGTTACCGGGCCTTCAATTCCTTGTTGATGAGGTTTCATAGTCCGGACAGTTGGAGTCCGTTTGGGGAGGGGGGGTTGAATGCTTATGTGTATGTGATGGGGAATCCGATTGAGTATACGGATCCGACGGGGCATATGAAATTTTTCCAAAAGCTGTCGACGGTATTTATGATGGCTGGCGATGATGCTGCTGGCATATCGAGTTCGATTACCCGTAGTTCTCGACAATTGAGCAACGTTACAGATGACTTGAGCAAACTTTCCCTGAGTAGCAGGCCGTCAAGAAGTTCATTGCCTAGAACTTCTAAAAGCAGATCGAGATCTCCAACTCCGGACTACGGCTCGGATACCAGTCGCAGCAATTCTGCAGAAAGGCAAATTCCAGGCCCTTCGCAAAGTTCTCAAAGATCGCTAGTTGATGAAGTACAAGCTGCTGCGGATAAGAAATCCAGAGATATAGCGCGGGCAAAAGAAAAGCAAGCACGTGCTCTGAAAAAGATAGAGCGAAACAGGCGTAAATACCCTGAAGAATACAAGGAGGCAAAAAGTGTAAGCAGGCCTAATGTCTACACTGGGCAAAAAGATGGCCACTATTATAAGTACCGTACAACTGGTGTTAGACTTGCCGATAATGAAAAATTTGGCACTCCTGTATACCAAAAAACATTAGAAGTTCCGTTTAAGACAAAGGAGGTAAGGGATTTTCAGTGACCTAATCCACTAACCCTCGCAAACTCCACCAACCCACCGTCATGGCCAAGTCCCAACTTGTCCATGGCGGTTCTTTTTTGTCGGCTGATGGTTTTCTCGCTGCGGTTCAATTGGGCCGCAATCTGCCGTCCGGACAATCCCTGTACGAACAATCGCACGACCTCCAGCTCTCTTTCGGACAGGTTGACCGCAGGGGTATCACTCTCGGCGCGGGGCAGGGTCTGTGTGTCCAGAATCGTTGTAAAGGTTGGGCACAGGTGTCGCCGACCGCGGATCACCGTATGCACCGCGCGGTTCAAATGGCTCATGGCGCTTCGCTTGTCGAACAGACCATTCGCGCCCGTATTGAGCAGCGCACGCAACAGGGAAGGGTTGCGCAGCATGGTCATGACAATCAGGGGGAGGTGGCCGAAGTGGCGTTTGATGTAGCCCATCAACGCCAGACCATCGGGAAAGCGCCCATAGGGCATCGAGTAGTCGCTGATCAGCAAGTCGCATGGTGTGCGCTCCAGGTGGCCGATCAATTCATCGGCGCTTTGGGCCTGGGCCACAATCGAGAACGCTGAACCGGTCCGTGAGCACAGGGCTGCTTCGGCCCCCAACAGCACCACGGGATGGTCGTCGGCGATGATGATACGTAACGGTTTGCCATTACGGTGCCCGTACGATACGGGCGTATCGTCACAGGCACTTTGGCGGGAAGGGGGGAGCGGTGATGTTCCGGCTGTCTGTTCCAGCTTCATTAAATGTCTCACAGGGTCTATGACACGCCGACCGCTGTGGAAGGGCTGACTCAAGGCAGTTCAATCAAACCTTGTTCCAGGGCCATGACCATCGCAATCCAGCGCGATCTCACGCCGAATTTTCGGCGGATATTGCAAA
This sequence comes from Pseudomonas sp. P1_F7, assembly GCF_056405655.1. NCBI lineage: Bacteria > Pseudomonadati > Pseudomonadota > Gammaproteobacteria > Pseudomonadales > Pseudomonadaceae > Pseudomonas > Pseudomonas sp. P1_F7. The sequence continues at coordinate 158,454 of NZ_JBFUBR010000009.1, read as the reverse complement.
AGTGATAATTCACACCGGCCTCTGTGCAGCTTACGATTCGACCGATTTCCCATGACGACTTGCCAGCGGCACTCCACTGCAAGATTTCTTTTTCTCGATTGGTGAGTTTGATCTTCTGGGGTTGCTTGCACTCCAAAGGCAGCATGTCGACAGGGGCTGGCGATAAACGAACTGAAGTGGTGCTGAAGCGGTGCATGGTTGAATCTCCCATTCATCATCATTGACGGCGTGGGCGCGGCAGAATCTTCCTACTGCATGAAGGCGTGGTTCGCGCGGCCGCCCTACAGATATCGGTTTAGGGCTGTAGGCACGATCTCGTTATAGCGCGATACAATCCTCATGAAACCTGTCAGAAATTACAGGTAGGCGACTTTAATCAGAGTTTGCAGAAAGCGCTGTCAGGTGATTCAACCCGCTACGTAGGAGGTTTCTTTGCTTTTTTCGTTTGCGGTTCGGGCTACTAAAATGTTGATTCGGTGAACTTTTTGCACGCCTGACAACAAGGCTGCATCCGCCGAAATATCGCGTCAGGAACGAACGGGCGGTGGATCGTCGGGCGCTGAAAGAGTCGTATCAAGCGATGAACGGAGTGGCAGTTCGCTCAAATGCGTGCCGCGCTGGCGGGTTTGGCGATTTGAGATAGGGTAGAGACTGGAACCCGCGTGAAAGGAGGACACCATGCGCTACTCAGCCTTGACCCAACGAATTGCCGGCGACGGGGCGGCGGCTTGGCAGATTCATGATCGAGCGTTGGAGTTGCGCGAACAGGGCGTCGATGTATTGCTACTGTCAATCGGCGATCCGGATTTTGATACGCCGCCACCAATCGTCCAGGCCGCCATCGACAGCTTGTTGGCCGGTGATACGCACTATCCTGAAATACGCGGCAGCCGAGGATTGCGCCACAGCATCGCCCGCCGGCATCGGCAACGCAGCGGTCAGACCGTGGATGCCGAGCAGGTGATCGTCTTTCCGGGGGCGCAGTGCGCGGTGTATTCAGTCGTGCAATGCCTGCTCGATCCGGGCGACGAGGTAATCGTTGCCGAACCGATGTACGTCACCTATGAAGGCGTGTTCGGCGCCTGCGGTGCCAAAGTGGTAGCGGTGCCGGTCAGGCCGGGCAACGGTTTTCGCGTCGATCCGGCCGATGTCGCCACACGGATTACCCCCAAGACCCGCGCCATTTTGCTCAACAGCCCGAACAACCCTTCCGGCGCCAGTTTGTCGCTACCGATCTGGCAACAATTGGCCTGGCTATGCATTCGTCACGACTTGTGGCTGATCAGCGACGAGGTCTACAGCGAGCTGCTGTACGAGGGTGAACACATCAGCCCGGCCAGCCTCCCGGACATGGCCGCACGCACGGTAACGATCAACAGCCTGTCCAAATCCCATGCCATGAGCGGTTGGCGGGTCGGCTGGATGATCGGGCCAAAACCCCTGGCCGAGCATCTGGTCAACCTGTCCTTATGCATGTTGTTCGGCATTCCGGATTTTGTGCAGAACGCCGCGCAACTGGCATTGGACCAGGACTTGCCGGAGGTCGCACTGATGCGCGAGGAATATCGCCTGCGCCGGGATCTGGTGTGCGCGAGTCTGGGGCATTGCCCGGGCATCCGGCCGGTGCGCCCTGATGGCGGGATGTTTGTGATGGTCGATGTACGCCAGACCGGGCTTTGCGCCCAGGGTTTCGCCGAGCGGCTACTGGAAGGCTACGGTGTGTCGGTGCTGGCCGGTGAAGCATTCGGGCCTAGCGCGGCGGGGCATATTCGTATCGGTCTGGTGGTCGATCGAGCGCAGCTGGCAGATGCATGCCGGCGCATCGTCTTGTGTGCGTCAGACTTGCTGGAACAGCAGGCGGTGTCTGGCTGAGCCAGCACCACCAACTTGTGGGCGCAGCGTTCGATATTCCGATCAGCTCCCTGCGCCATATGATCACCGGTCTCAACCCAGACACTCGATACACGCTAAAAGCGTTCGGGCTCAAGGACGCACAGGTAGGAGTCCATCGCCCCACGCCTGCCCGTTGACCAGATTCGCCGGCCGTTCACCCGCCAGCGCCGCCAGCAGGTTGTCCACTGCACACCGGGCCATGGCTTCCCGTGTTTCATGGGTTGCCGAACCGATATGCGGTGTCGCCACCACGTTGTTCAACTGCAACAGCGGCGAGTCAGGATTCAGCGGTTCGCGTTCAAACACGTCCAGCCCGGCCGCGTGAATCTGCCCTGTGCGCAAGGCCTCGATCAACGCTGCTTCATCGACAACCTTGCCCCGGGAAATGTTGATGAAGATGCTTTCCCGGCGCATCAGGGCAAATTCGTTCGCACCGATCAGCCCTTCGGTTTCGGCGGTCAGCGGCAGCGTCAGGCAAATGAAATCGGCCTGCTGCAACAGTTCGGTCAGGCTACGGTACTGCGCATTGAAACGCTGCTCGACTGCCGGTTTCGGTGAGTGGCTGTGATAGATCACCGGCATGCCAAAACCGTAATGCCCGCGTTGGGCCAAAGCCTCGCCGATGCGACCCATGCCGATGATGCCCAGAGTCTTGCCGTGTACGTCGCTGCCGAAATGCGCGGGGCCGATGTTGTGTTTCCATTCGCCTGCTCGAATCAGGTTCGCCAGTTCCACCACACGCCGGGCGGTTGCCAGGATCAAGGCGAAACCGGTATCGGCGGTGGTTTCGGTGAGCACGTCCGGCGTATTGCTGAGCAGGATTCGCCGCTCGGTGAGGTAGTCGATGTCGTAGTTATCGACGCCCACCGAGACGCTGGCGATGGCCTCGAGATTCGGCGCTAGGTCGAGCAACTCGGCATCCAGTCTCAGGCTGGCGCCGAGCAGGCCGTGGGCGCGTGGCAGGGCTACGCGCAGTTTTTTGAGGCCTTCGGAATCGAGGCTGTCGATCAGCGTCACTTCGGTTTGCTCATGCAGGCGTGCCATGAGCATCGGCGAGAGTTTCTTGTACAGGACGACCTGCTTTCTCATCTTCGTAATCTCAACATCAATTCAGGAATGGACAGTGGCGGTACGCGCTACCGTGGGCTGCTCACGGTCGCTGGCGCCAGGCTTGAGGAACACCGTCAGCACCACCGAGAGCATCAAGGCGCCGCTCATCAACAGGTACGACGCGCCGGGCGAACCGGTGGAGCTGTTCAGGTAACCGACCAGATAAGAACCGCCGAACGAACCCAGCGCGCCCATGCTGTTGATCAACGCCATGGCACCACCCGCCACGTTGGCCGGGAGGATTTCCGGAATGATCGCGAAGAACGGCCCGTAAGGCGCGTACATGCAGGCCCCGGCAATCACCAGCAAGGTGTAGGACCACCAGAAATGTTCAGCGCCCAAGGCGTAGGAACCATAGAAGGCAATCGAGGCAATCAGCAGTGGCGGCCAGACGAAACGTTTACGTTTTTGCAGCTTGTCCGAACCCCAGGACACCAGCAGCATGCCGATCACCGCCGCCAGGTACGGCAGCGCCGACAGCCAGCCGGCCTGAATCATGTCCATCTGCGCGCCGGCCTTGAGGATCGACGGCAGCCACAACACGAAACCGTACACGCCAATGCTCCAGCAGAAAAACTGCAGGGCCAGGATAATCACTTTGGGTGAGCGGAACGCTTCGGCGTAGTTCTTCACGGCCTTGATGCCGACCTGTTCGGCGGCCAGTGCGCTTTCCAGGTCCTGTTTTTCCTGATCGTTGAGCCACTTGGCTTGTGACGGACGATCATCGGCCAGCCGCCACCAAATGAATGCCCAGAGCACCGCTGGCAAACCTTCGACGATGAACATCCAGCGCCAGCTGTAATGCTGCACCAGATAGCCCGAGACCACCGACATCCACAGCATGGTCACCGGGTTGCCGAGGATCAGGAAGGTGTTGGCCCGCGAGCGTTCGGCGCGGGTGAACCAGTGGCACAGGTAGATCAGCATCGCCGGCATCACCGCGGCTTCGACCACGCCGAGCATGAAGCGGATGACGATCAGCCAGTAGGCGTTCGAGACGATCCCGGTCAACGTTGCGAGGGTGCCCCAGAGGATCAGGCTGACGAAAATCAGCTTTTTCACGCTGTGTTTCTGCGCGTAGATCGCCCCCGGCACCTGGAAGAAAAAGTAGCCGAGGAAGAACAGCGCGCCGAGCATCGACGACAGGCCCGGAGTGATCATCAAGTCCGCAGCCATTCCGGAGGCAGCGGCGAAGCCGTAGTTGGCGCGGTCCAGATAAGCCAGGCTGTAGGTGATGAACACAATGGGCATGATGTACCACCAGCGGCGGGTGGCGAGCGTTGCGGTTTTCATGGTGGTGCTCCTGAGCTTGTTGTTTTTGTCGCAGCAGGTAACGGGTTGTTTTTCAGTGCCTGTACTGGCCTCATCGCGAGCAAGCTCGCTCCCACAGGGGATCTAGGTTCGACACATATCCTCTGTGGGAGCGAGCTTGCTCGCGATGGCGGCCTCAAATTCGCTGACCATTTCGGATCGAGTGGGCAACCCCTCCATATCCCCACGGCTCTGCACCGCACGGCTGCCAATCCAGTTGGCGCGTTGCACGGCCTCGACAACGCTTTGGTTTTCCAACAGCGCGCTGATCATGCCGACGGCAAAACCATCGCCGGCACCCACCGTATCGACCACTGTTTGCACCGGTACGCCAGCCACGAAACCTTGATCAAGCTGTGTGCGGTAGTAAGCGCCGTGTGGGCCAAGCTTGATCGCCACGGCTTCGGCGCCCTGGTCGAGGTAGAAGGCCGCGATGTCGGCCGGGTCTTCGAAACCGCTCAGCAAGCGACCTTCGCTCAACCCCGGCAGCACCCAATGGGCGAGGGCGGCGAGGCGGTTGATCTCGGTGATCATTTGTTGCTCGCTGGCCCACAGGCTCGGGCGCAGGTTCGGGTCGAAGGACACACTGCGCCCGGCCTCGCGCATGCGGGTCATCAACTCGAACGACATCTGCCGCGCCGACTCCGACAGCGCCGGGGGAATGCCGGTGGCGTGCAGGTGTCGGGCCTTGAGCAATTCGGGCACGATCGAGTGCGGCGACAGGTGACTGGCCGCCGAACCACGACGGAAGTACTCGACCACCGGATCGCTGCCATCGTCGGTGCGGGACTTGAGTTGAAAGCCGGTCGGGTGGGCGGTGTCGATGTCGACGTGGCGGCAATCCAGACCTTCTTTTTCGAGGGTGTCGACCACGAACCGGCCCAACGAATCGGCACCGACACGGCTCAGCCATGCCACGTTGAAGCCCAGTCGGGAAAGGCCAATGGCGACGTTGCTGTCAGCCCCGGCAATGCGTTTGTGAAAAGCGCCGACGCTGGCCAGGTCACCAGCCTGCTCGGCGACGAACATCGCCATGGTCTCGCCGAACGACAGGATATCGATCTCAGACATGAGCACTCTCCAGCTGCGATTGGCCGAGGTGGGCGAGGGCTGCGACGTGCTCGGTGGTCAGTTGCACCAGGTCATCGCCTTGCAGCGGATATTCCGCGGCCCGCATAACGCCTCGGGCCATGTGCCGCAGCAGGTGCTCCCACTGTTGCAGGTCACTGATGGCGGGCGGGATGGCGACCAGTTTGCCGTCCGCACGGCGCGTGACCGCTTTGCAGTGCACATACCCGACGTGACGACCGAGCAACCGTGCGGCGCTGGCGGCAGATTGGTCCTGCCAATGCCAGTTGCCGATATCGAAGGTCATTTTGATCGGCAGCGTGTGCTGCTCGACGACCGCGAAAAAACGCTGAAAGGGTTCAATGCGGCCGCCGTGCAGGGTCTGGTCGTTTTCCACCAGCAACTGCACGGCGCTTTCGCCCAGCACTCGGGCGAGGGTTTGCAGATCGCTGTTGTCGGTGAAATAGCCCAACGACACTTTCAGCCATTTGGCGCCGAACGCCTGGGCGCGTTGCAGGGCCGTGATCAGTTCGGGATTGGGCCTGGATTGCCCGGCCAGCCATAGCTCCATGGGTGACGAATACACGCTCTCAAGGCCTTCTGCCTGAGTGGCGTCGGCCAGTTGGGCGGGGTCCTCGATAGTCAGTAATTCTTCGCGCCACTCAATGCGCGTAGCGCCAGCAGCGGCGAGAATCTCGATGAAGCTGCCCTGGCCGCGTTGACGCACCAGATCGGCGCCGTAGCTGGAAAGGCTGATGGAAACGGCTGGTCTGTTCATTGTTTTTCTACCTCTGAAACCGGTTTCATTTTTGTTCAAAAAAAATGGCTGTAGATGTTGTGGTGTTTTTGAAGGCCCCATCGTCGGAACGTCGCGATGAGGCCGGAACATTCACCGAGAATTTCCAAGGGTCGACCCTCTAACAATTAACCGCGCGGAAAAATCCAGCGTCCGCACCGCCCCGTCATCCCCGCGCAGCCGCTTGAGCAGACACTCAAACGCACTGGCGCCCATTTCGGTGGTCGGCTGGGCGAGGGCGGTAATGCCACTGCCCACCAACGGGTACCAATCCAGGTCATCGAGGGCGATCAAACCCACGTCATCGAACAGGTTGCACTTGAGTTCACGCAACGCATGGGTGCTGGCCAGCGCCGCGACCCCGTTCGCGCAAAACAGCGCTTTCGGGCCGGGGCCAGGCGTGTCGAGGAAGGATTTCAGTTGTGCGGTCAGTTCGCTGCTGGTTTCGATGTGCGTGCCGTGGAACGTCGGACGCTGTGCGATCTGCGCGTTGAAGCTGCTGACCCGCTCGATCCGCGAACTGGTGCCGTCAAAGGGTTCGGTCACCATCAGCACATCGCGATAACCGCGTTCTTCAAGGTGGTTAAGGGCCATGTCGATGGCCTGCGGGTTGTTCAGCCCGACCATATCGCTTTCAAGGTGCTCGACCTTGCGATCCACCAGCACCAGGGGCATTTCCCGGTGCAGTTCGTGCAACTCGTCACGGTGATGACCGAGGGTGTTCACGATCAGGCCTTCGATGTTGTACGAGCGCAGCAGGGCCAGGTGTTGGCGCTCTTGCTCGTCGTCGCGGTCGGTGTTGCACACCACCAGGCTATAGCCGTGCTGACGGCAGGCGGTTTCCACCCCGTGCATCACGGCGATTGAATAAGGGTTGCGGATATCGGCCACCAGCATGCCGATCAGGCGGGTGCGCCCGCGTTTCAGGCCGCGGGCCATCTGGTTCGGGCGATAGCCGAGTTCGGCAATTGCCTGTTCGATGCGCTGGGCAATGGCATCGGAGAGCAGGGCGCGATCATCGCCAATGAACCGCGAAACGCTGGCCTTGGAGACCTTGGCGTGTTCGGCCACGTCGAGCATGGTCACGCGGCTGCGCTGGGCGGCGGAGAAATCGTTCACGGCCTGAAACCTTCTTATTGGATTTATAAGGTCGAGTGCTTCGTGAGACAGCACTGAAACCGGTTTCAGGAGACACCAAAAGCCAATTCGCCGTCAAGCCCCGGATTGTTGATTGTCGAATAATCACCGACAGATTGCGCTCAGGCCAGCACGCTCAACCACGCTGAGCCCAGCAACAACAGGTCCATGCAGCAGTTGAAACGTTGCATGGCCCGGGGCGAGCGCAACCAGCGACTCGACCCGGCACCGAGCAGCGCCCAGACCGCGAGACATGGCAGGGAAACCAGAAAAAACACCAGGGACAAATACACCACCTGCACTGCGCGATGCTCACCACCCCCGGCGAATACGCTGACCACCGCCAGCGCCATCATCCAGGTTTTCGGGTTGACCAGTTGCAGGCTGGCAGCGCCCATCCACCCGTATCGAGCACTGTTGCTCAGCACCAGAATATTGGTCGGGCCGGGGGTGATCGAGGCCACGAAGGCAAACAGCAGGAAAGGCAACAAAGTCGGGAACGAGGGCAGCATCGCGGGCTAACTCCGGTGAAGATCAATGAAGTCGATCTTCACAATCCACGGGCTTACCTGTCTGGAAGATTTGAGCAGCGTTTGCGGTACAGCGCCGGCGTCAGGCCGTAGGCGCGCATGAACCAGCGCCCCAGATGGCTCTGGTCGGCAAAGCCCAGCGCCATCGCCACCGCCGCTGGTTGCTCGCCACGGGCCAGCAGGCGTCGGGCGGTGGCCAGGCGCAATTGCACCAGATACGCGTGGGGCGCCATGCCGTAAGCGGCCTTGAACGCGCGGGTCAGGCGGAAGCGGTCGACGCCGGTGACGGCGGCCAGTTGATCGAGGCCGATGTCGTACTGCGCGTTGGCATGCAGGTATTCCCGGGCTTTCTGCGCCACCCGCGACAGACGTGGGTCCTGACCATCGCGGGCACGCCAGTGCAAGTGGCTGGTCAGACGTTCGAGCAAACCGTCGAGGGCGGACTGGCGGACGATCTTCAGTTCACCGCGATGCAGGGTTTCAAACGCCAGGCTGGTGGCCTGGGCCAGGCGCGTATCGCTGGCCAGGGTGGCGGCAAAGCTCAGCTGGCTATTGTCGGGGGCATGATCGAACACGGCGCCGAGTTCGCGCTGCAACCACTGCGGGTCGAGGTACAACATGCGGTAGGTAAAACCGTCGGCGGTCGGCGCTTCGCCGTCATGGATGTCACCGGGTTCGAGCAAAAACACCTTGCCCGGTGTGCTCTGGTGCCTGGCCCGTCGGCAATTGAATTGCTGGACCCCTTGCTCGGTGACGCCCACCAGATAGCTGTCATGCCAGTGCGGGTCATAGGCGTGGCCTTCGAAATGCGCGCGCAGGGTCTCGATGCCGGTGTCGGCATCCTGGGCCAGGTCGATCCAGTTGTGAGCGCTCATGGGTCACCTGCGAAACGGCTGCCGGACTATTTAACGCCTCGACCGGGAGCCATGCCTAGAACGTTTGTGCAGTCATCAGCCGAACAGGCCGGCGGCGATGTTGATCGAGAACCCGAGAATGGCAGTGTTGAACACAAAACCGATCAACGACTGCGCCAGCACGATCTTGCGCATGCCCCGCGTGGCCACGCCGACATCCGAGGTTTGCACCGCCACGCCGATGGTGAACGAGAAGTACAGGAAGTCCCAGTAGTTGGGCGTCGTCAGGCCTTCGGCAAAACGCAGCGCCGGCTCCTTGCCGTCCCAGATGTAATACAGCCGGGCGTAATGCAGGCTGAAGATCACCCCGATCAGCAGCCATGAACCGATGACGGTCAGCGCGGTGAAGCCGTAATGCATCAGCTTGCGCGTGGTTTCCAGGTCTTTGCTGCCGGCCAGTTCGAAGGTGATGGTCGCCAGGCTGGCCAGCGCCGCAATGCACACCAGCGCCAGCACCAACCCGGCGTTTTCGTCTTCGATTTCGGCGATGCGTTTTACGTCAGGCGCTTTCGAACGCACGGTGAGCCAGAACATCAGCGACAGATAGATCCAGACGCCAGCGTTCCAGCCGATGAGGATCTTGCTGATTGGCGAATCGGCTGGCGCCAGAATGCCCACCGCGATGCCCAACAGGATGGCGGCGGACAGGCGAGGGTGGGTGCGGGGGAGGAAAGACATGGACACTCGACGGGTTGGGGCTATGCCAACACCTTAGCCCAGGTCAGCACAATCTTGAAATCACTGAGATCCCCTTGTGGGAGCGAGCTTGCTCGCGATGGCTGTGTGTCAGTCGACGATGATGTTGACTGATAGTCCGCCATCGCGAGCAAGCTCGCTCCCACAGGGGTTAGTGTTTTTGTCAGGTGTTTTTGTGGCGCTTGCGCACCAGCTTCATCACCACCACAAAAAACACCGGCACGAACACCACGGCCAGCGTCGCGGTGATCATCCCGCCGATTACCCCGGTGCCGATGGCCTGCTGGCTCGCCGAACTGGCGCCGGTGGCGATCGCCAGCGGCACCACGCCAAGGATGAACGCCAGGGAGGTCATGACAATCGGCCGCAACCGCAGGCGTGCCGCTTGCAGGGTGGCGTCGATCAGGTCGTGGCCTTCGTCGTACAGGCTCTTGGCGAACTCGATGATCAGGATCGCGTTCTTCGCCGACAGGCCGATGATGGTGATCAACCCGACCTTGAAGAACACGTCGTTGGGCATCCCGCGCAAGGTCACGGCCAGCACCGCGCCGAGCACGCCGAGCGGCACCACCAGCAGCACCGAGGTCGGGATCGACCAGCTCTCGTACAACGCCGCCAGGCACAGGAACACGATCAACAGCGACAGCCCGAGCAGGATCGGCGCCTGGCTGCCGGACAAGCGTTCCTGCAACGACAGGCCGGTCCATTCCTGGCCCAGGCCTGCCGGGCCTTGCGCCACCAAGCGCTCGATCTCGGCCATGGCCTCGCCGGTGCTGTGGCCCGGCGTCGGTTCACCGGAAATGCTGATGGCCGGGTAGCCGTTGTAGCGGGTCAACTGCGCCGGGCCCTGAGTCCACCTGGCCTGGACGAAGGCCGACAACGGCACCATTTTTTCGTGGGTGTTGCGCACGTGGATCTTCAGCAGGTCGGCCACCTGACTGCGCTGGTCGCCCTCGGCCTGGACCACGACGCGCTGCATCCGCCCCTGATTGGGGAAGTCGTTGATGTAGGCCGAGCCCACGGCCGTGGACAGCACGTTGCCGACGTCGGCAAAGGACACGCCCAGCGCGTTGGCCTGCTTGCGGTCGACGATCAGTTGCACCTGCGGTGCCTCGGCAAGGGCGCTTTCGCGCACGTTCATCAGGATCGGGCTTTTTTCGGCCGCCGCGAGTAACTCGGTGCGGGCTTCCATCAACCTTTCATGGCCAAGGCCACCGCGATCCTGCAGGCGGAACTCGAATCCGCTGGACGTGCCCAGTCCATCCACGGGCGGCGGCAGTACGGCAAATGTCACCGCGTCCTTGATCTGGCTGAGGGCGACGTTGGCCCGGTCGGCAATCGAGCTGGCCGAATCTTCGTTGCCCCGTTCTGACCAGTCTTTGAGTGTGCTGAAGGCGAGCGCCGCATTCTGCCCGCTGCCGGAGAAGCTGAAGCCGAGAATCACCACGCTGTCCCGAATGCCCGGCTCGCCAGCGTTGTGCGCTTCAACCTGCTCGGCGACCTGCACCGTGCGGTTCTTGCTCGCACCCGGCGGCAACTGGATGTCGGTGATGGTGTAACCCTGGTCTTCTACCGGCAAGAACGAGGAGGGCAAGCGACTGAAGGCCAGGCCCAGACCGATCAACAGCACGCCGTAGATCAGCAGGTAGCGCCCAGTGCGTTTCAACGCGTAGGCGACCCAGCCCTGATAACGGTCGGTCAGTTGCTCGAAGCGGCGGTTGAACCAGCCGAAGAACCCGGTCTTTTCATGGTGCTCGCCTTTGGCAATCGGCTTGAGCAACGTCGCGCACAGGGCCGGGGTCAAGGTCAGGGCGAGGAAGGCCGAGAACAGGATCGAGGTGGCCATCGACAGCGAGAACTGCTGGTAAATCACCCCGACCGAGCCCTGCATGAACGCCATCGGAATGAACACCGCGACCAGCACCAGAGTGATGCCGATGATGGCCCCGGTGATCTGCTGCATGGCCTTGCGCGTGGCTTCCTTGGGGGACAAGCCTTCGGTGGCCATGATCCGCTCGACGTTCTCCACCACCACGATGGCGTCGTCGACCAGAATGCCGATGGCCAGCACCATGCCGAACATGGTCAGCACGTTGATCGAAAACCCGAGCGCCAGCATCGTCGCAAAAGTGCCCATCAACGCCACCGGCACCACCAGGGTCGGAATCAGTGTGTAGCGGATGTTTTGCAGGAACAGGAACATCACCGCGAACACCAGCAGCATGGCCTCGCCAAGGGTGTAGACGACCTTGGTGATCGAGACTTTGACGAAGGGCGAGGTGTCGTACGGGATCTTGTATTCGACGTTCGCCGGGAAGTAGCGCGACAGCTCATCCATCTTCGCCCGCACCAGGGTCGCGGTGTTCAGCGCGTTGGCACCAGGCGACAGCTGCACGGCGACGGCGGTGGACGGCTTGCCGTTCAGGCGCGTGGAAAACTGGTATTCCTGGCTACCGATCTCGACCCGCGCCACATCGCTGATGCGCACGGTCGAGCCGTCCGGGTTGGCCTTGAGGACGATGTCGGCAAACTCGTCGGGGGTCGACAACTGACCCTTGACCAGAATGGTCGCGGTGATTTCCTGGGTGGTGCGGGTCGGCAGATCGCCGATGCTGCCAGCCGACACTTGGGCGTTTTGCGCGACGATGGCGGTGTTGACGTCCGCCGGCGTCAGGTTGAAGGCGAGCAGTTTCTGCGGGTCGATCCAGATCCGCATCGCCCGTTCGGCGCCGTACAGCTGCGCCTTGCCGACGCCGTCCAGGCGCTTGACCTCGTTCATTACGTTGCGCGCCAGGTAATCGCTGAGCGCCACGTCGTCGAGCTTGCCGTCGCTGGAGGTCAGGGTAATCAACAGCAAGAAACCGGAGGAGACTTTCTCCACCTGCAAACCTTGCTGGTTTACCGCTTGCGGCAGGCGTGACTCCACGGCTTTGAGGCGGTTCTGCACATCCACCTGGGCCAGTTCCGGGTTGGTGCCCGGCTGGAAAGTGGCCTTGATGGTGGCGCTGCCGAGGCTGCTCTGGGATTCGAAATACAATAGGTGATCGGCGCCGTTGAGTTCTTCTTCGATCAGGCTGACCACGCTCTCGTCCACGGTTTGCGCCGAAGCGCCCGGGTACACGGCGTAGATTTCGATTTGTGGCGGCGCAACGTCCGGGTATTGCGCCACCGGTAGTTGCGGAATGGCCAGCGCACCGGCCAGCAGGATGAACAGGGCCACCACCCAGGCGAACACCGGGCGATCGATAAAGAACTGCGGCATAGAAAAGCGTCCTGCTTACTGACCAGTCGCCTGGGCAAGTGGAAGAGGGGTGTCGTCGATCTGCACTTTCTCGCCGGGGCGGGCGTGCTGCAGGCCCTCGATGACGATGCGGTCGCCTGCCTTCAGGCCTCCGGTGACAATCCAGCGATCGTTCTGCACGGCGCCGAGCTCGACCGCTTGCTGCCCGACCCGCTGTTCGGCGTCGAGCAGCAGCACCTGGGCGATGCCGGCGCTGTCGCGCTGGATGGCCCGTTGCGGCACGCTGATGCCCTGCTGGTTGACCGCTTGTTCCAGGCGTACGCGCACGAAACTGCCGGGCAGCAAGTCGAGGTCGGGGTTGGGGAACTCGCTGCGCAGGATGATCTGGCCGGTGCCCGGGTCGACGGTGATGTCGCTGAACAGCATTTTGCCCGGCAGCGGGTAGAGGCTGCCGTCATCCTGAATCAGCGTGGCCTTGGCCTGGTCCTGGCCGACCTGCTGCAACTGGCCGGAACGGAAGGCGCGGCGCAGCTCGTTGAGCTCGCGGGTGGACTGGGTCAGGTCGGCGTGAATCGGGTTCAGTTGCTGAATCAGCGCCAGCGGCGTGGTTTCGTTCTGCCCGACCAGCGCGCCTTCGGTGACCAGCGCCCGGCCGATGCGCCCGGAAATCGGCGCGGTGACGGTGGCGTACCCGAGGTTCAGTTTCGCCCGTTCCACAGCGGCTTTATTGGCGGCGACATCGGCGGCGGTCTGCCGTGCGTTGGCCCGGGCGTTGTCGTAGTCCTGACCGCTGATGGCCTTGTCGTCGATCAATTGGGCGTAGCGCTGTTCCTGCAATCTGGCCTGGAACGCGTTGGCTTCGGCCTTGCGCAACGCCGCTTCGGCGCTGTCCAGGTCAGCCTTGAACGGTGCTGGGTCGATGCGGAACAACACGTCGCCTTGTTTCACGTCACTGCCTTCACGGAAGGTCCGCTGCAGGACCACGCCAGCCACGCGGGCACGCACTTCGGCCATGCGCGGTGCGGCAATCCGCCCGCTCAGTTCGCTGCTGATGGTCAGTGGCCGCGCTTCGATGGTTTCGATGCGAACCGTGGCCAGCGGCGCCTGTTCCTCGGTGTTCGAGGACTTGTCACACGCGGCCAGTGTCAACGCCAGTGCAATCAGGCTGAGCCTGGCAAGCAGATTCTTCGACATGTAATACCCCAATAAAGACCCCCAGCATCCTACTGGGCGAAGGCGAGGGTAGCGGTGAAGCTTTGTTGGTGCTGTGTGAAATTGTGTAAGGGTTTTACTCAGAGACGAGTGAGGGCGTATATCCTTCAGTCCTTGATTTCTATTGCGCCAGATAGATTGCTATCGCGAGCAAGCTCGCTCCCACAGGGATTTGATGTGAACACAAAGGTTGTGAACACCACCGACCACTGTGGGAGCGAGCTTGCTCGCGATGGCGGCGTATCTGGCGCCACGGCTCTTTCTGGAAACACCCCATGCCCAACATCCTCCTGGTCGAAGACGACACCGCCCTCGCCGAACTGATTGCCAGCTACCTGGAGCGCAACGGTTATTCCGTCAGCGTGATCGGCCGCGGCGATCATGTGCGCGAACGTGCGCGAGTCAGTCCACCGGACCTGGTGATCCTCGACCTGATGCTGCCCGGCCTCGACGGCTTGCAAGTCTGTCGCCTGCTGCGCGCCGATTCGGCAACCTTGCCGATCCTGATGCTCACCGCCCGCGACGACAGCCACGACCAGGTCCTGGGCCTGGAAATGGGCGCCGACGACTACGTCACCAAGCCCTGCGAGCCACGGGTGCTGCTGGCCCGGGTGCGAACCCTGTTGCGCCGCAGCAGTCTCAGCGAACCGCAGACCGCCAACGACCGCATTCTGATGGGCAACCTGTGCATCGATTTGTCCGAACGCACCGTGACCTGGCGCGAGCAATTGGTGGACCTGTCCAGCGGTGAGTACAACCTGCTGGTGGTGCTGGCCCGGCATGCGGGTGAAGTGTTGAGCCGCGACCAGATCCTGCAACGCCTGCGCGGCATCGAATTCAACGGCACGGACCGTTCGGTGGACGTGGCGATTTCCAAGCTGCGGCGCAAATTCGACGACCATGCCGGCGAGGCGCGCAAGATCAAGACCGTGTGGGGCAAGGGTTACTTGTTCAGTCGTTCCGAGTGGGAATGCTGAGCCGATGTTCAGAATCCTCTTTCGTTTGTACCTGGTGACCATCGTCTCGTTCAGCGCGGCGATTTATCTGGTGCCGGATCTGGTGGTCAAGGTGTTCCACGAGCGCTTTGTCACCTACAACCTCGATTACTCCCGCGGGTTGCAAACGCTGATCGTCAAACAGTTTCATGGGGTCCCGGCCGAACAGTGGCCGGCCCTGGCCGCTGAAATGGACAAGGACTTCTCTCCTCTGCACATCGTGCTCAGCAGCAATGACGACAGCAGCCTGACCCCTGATGAACAGCAGCGCTTGCGCCGCGGCGAGAACGTCGTGCGCGTGGGCGACTGGGGCTGGCGCACGCTGGCGGTCGCGCCGCTGAATGAGCGCACCGTGGTGCAAATGGTCGTGCCGCCCGATCCGCTGGACGTCAACCTGTTGTACTGGAGCATCAACGTGCTGATCGGCGCGACCATGCTCGCTTGCCTGTTGCTGTGGCTGCGCCCGCACTGGCGTGATCTGGAGCGCCTCAAGGGCACGGCCGAGCGCTTTGGCAAGGGCCACCTGGGCGAGCGCACGCAAATTTCCCCGAGTTCCAACATTGGCAGCCTGGCCAATGTGTTCGACACCATGGCCGGCGACATCGAGAACCTGCTCAACCAGCAGCGCGACTTGCTCAATGCGGTGTCCCACGAGTTGCGCACGCCGCTGACACGCCTGGATTTCGGCCTGGCCCTGGCGCTGTCCGACGACTTGCCGGCGGCCAGCCGCGAGCGCCTGCAAAGCCTGGTGGCGCACATTCGTGAACTCGATGAGCTGGTGCTGGAGCTGCTGTCGTACAGTCGTTTGCAAAACCCGGCGCGGCTTCCGGAGCAGGTCGAGGTGTCGCTGGATGAATTCATCGACAGCATTCTCGGCAGCGTCGACGAAGAGCTGGAGTCCCCGGAGATTGTCATCGACGTGCTGCTCCACGGCCAGTTCGAACGCTTCAGCCTGGACCCACGCCTGACCGCCCGCGCCTTGCAAAACCTGCTCCGCAACGCCATGCGCTACTGCGAGAAGCGTATTCAGATCGGGGTTCAGGTTAATACCGGCGGCTGTGAAATCTGGGTCGACGATGATGGCATCGGCATTCCGGACGACGAGCGCGAGCGGATTTTCGAACCTTTCTACCGCCTCGACCGCAGCCGCGACCGCGCCACGGGTGGTTTCGGACTGGGGCTGGCGATCAGTCGGCGGGCATTGGAGGCGCAGGGTGGGACGTTGACGGTTGAAACCTCGCCGCTTGGGGGGGCGAGGTTTAGGTTGTGGTTGCCGGCGTTGGCCTGAGCTTGGGGTTAAATGCTATTGCGTACTCGCCGTGCGCTCTGGTCAATGCTCGAAGTCGAAGTCGAAGTCGATAAGTGTTCATTGCTCAGAGAGCGTGTAAGTGACTGATTAGGCAATGAAGGTTGCAATGCCCGAGTCACAGAGTTTGAATCGGCGACTACTGAGTAGGGAGGAGGTAAGGAGTCAGACCCTGGAAGAGTGAGGTCACCCAAGTCGTAGGCAGGAGGGGCCGGGCGAGGTTGATCAGACCAGTAGCTCGGCGGTAGTTGCGAAGACCTGCGGGCGGATGTCAACTCCTGCATAGGCACTTCCGGTTGCCGGGGAGCTACACTGCTCCGTTGCGGTCTCCGCCTCATCGACTGACGAACCTTCAATCCTATGGCTCCCCCAACAATTGCACCCGCAACAAATGAAACGCCTGTTAGCACCCAACCAACCGTCTCGTCCTCTACTAGGTACGATGCAGCAGTAGCTCCCACTATAGTAGCGACAGAAGCTCCAATTACTTTTTTCAAAAGAGCAACATGCCCAGTCGGATCACTCCGATTAACCGGGTCTCCCTCGCAATATGCATACGCGTTCAAACCTCCATCCCCAAACGGACTCAAGCTGTCCGGGCTGTTAAACCGCATGGACACCGGGTTGAACTGTCGATAGCCATTGCCCAGCGGATAATGCCCGGTCAATGGGTCCCGCCGTTCACCATTGAACCCGAGCAGGCTGAGCAAGCCGTTTTCCGGGGAGCGGTGGCCATAGGGCGTGTAAGTGGCGGGTTGAATCTCAGTGGCGCTGAGCGAATTGAGCACTGAGCGTTGCTGATCGGTTGCCAACAACGAACTGTCGATCCGGGCGTTTTCATGGCGCTGTTGCGCCAGCAGCTGATCTTCGTGCTGGAAAATACTGTTGCGCACCGAGCCTTGAATTTCGGTGGCAAGACGGGTTTTGCAGTAAAAGCGCTGAAGGCTGTCCATGGCCGATGGCGCGCTGTTGTCCAAGCGGTCCAGCGCATCATAGTGATAGCGGCACAGCACGGTTTCGCGAGGGGAAGTAAGCATTTTCCGAGCTCCATGCAAGGTTCTATGTTCGAACCTTTAGCATCGTTTTTTTCCCGGTCGTTGCCCACTAGCAGAACTGCTAGGTCTTGAGTTCAACATGCGCTAATGTCCTCGGCGCGTTCTTCGTGTGCTACAGGCTCACGCGCTCAACCGCCCGCGCAACAGCTTGGCCATCTCCTCCAGATCCGTCATCGGCTGATGCCCGATCAGCATCCAGGCGTGTTCCATGTCGGCCCAATACACGATGTTCAGCTCGCGCCGCTGTTCCCGGGCGAAATGGCGGCTGCCGCTGTTGGATCGAGTAACACACAGTGCCATGGGGCCGTGCACCGGATCGAGGTAGGTGATCTGGGCGATGGGCGCACCGTCGTACTCGAGGATTTGCGCGCGCTTGAACTCGGCGCGGGGCAGGCTCAGTTTTGCCGGCGCGAGATCGAGGCCCAGGCGCGCATCGATGGTCCGCAGTTGTGCCCGTTGGGTGGCTTCATCACCGGGTAAATGATCCAGGGTTTCCGGCACGTAGAGCGCCATATAATCGGCCACCAGACCGCGCCAGTTGTGGGTCTGCCGGCTCGCTTGCCAGCCGAGGAACAAACGGTCTGCCAGCACGCCGCCGGCCAACAGTCCGGCAGCCGCGGCAAGGAACCAGCGTCGACTCAGCCCGGGGCGGGCGGGTGAGGGCAGCGTGGCGAGCATGGCTTGCAGACGATCCACCGGCGCCTGCCGGACGAGTTCATCGTAGGCGTCCTTGAACGGCAGGCTACTGCGATCCAGCCATTGCAGGCGCAGGCCGAGCATCGGGTCGGCGATGATGGCCGCGTCGATGCGCGAGCGCTGCTCGGTATCGAGTTGGTTATCGAGGTAAGCCACCAGTTGTTCGTCCGAGGGTTTCGTGTTCATCAATGTTCTCCTCGGTAAGGGTGGGGCACTGTGTGCAACGGTGGATATTCGGCCAGTTTCGCCCGAGCGGTGGCCAGGCGACTCATGACCGTGCCGATGGGCACTTGCAGCACGTCGGCGACTTCGCGGTAGGACAAGCCTTCGACGTAGGCGAGAAACACCGTTTCACGCTGGGCCTCGGGCAACGCATCGACGCGGCGGATGACCTGTGCGGCCAACACATGAGTCTGGGCCACGGATTCACCATCGAACGACAAGGCCTGATCGGCGTCCACCTGGCCCTGACCCTGACGCACCCGTTGGGCGCGGACTTCGTTGAGCCAGATCGAATGCAGAATGCTCAGCAGCCAACGGTCCATGCGCGTTCCCGGCACGTATTGCCCGGCCCGCTCCAGCGCCCGCACGCAGGTGGCCTGCACCAGGTCATCGGCGACATGCCGTTGTCGGGACAACAGCAGGCCGTAGCGCCATAAACGCGCCAGATGCTGGTTCAGTTCCATTCGTATTGCCTGATCGCTGGCGATGGCGACCTCCGTCCGCTCGGGTTTTCAGGTTTTCGATGAGTCGTTGATGGCTTCGGCCAGGTCCTGGTACTCCTCGCATTGGGTGCTGCCGCAGATGGATTTGATCTGCTGCAGTTGCTCCTGTGCAAGATCCAGCCGGCCTTTGACCACATAGGCCTCGCCGAGGTATTCGCGGACTTGCGCGTATTGCGGGTCAAGTTTCACCGATTGCAGGTAATAGCCGATGCCTTCGTCGGTACGCCCTAGTTTACGCGTGGCGTAGCCGCGATAGTTCAGTGCTTTTGCCGTGTTTGGCTGTTTCAGCGTGTCGAGCAGGGCCAGGGCTTCTTCATAACGCCCGTCCTTGGCCAGTTGATAGGCATAGTTGGTGCGGTCTTCGTCCGGCACCAGGTTGCTGGTCTGCTTGACGCATCGATGCGATCGGGTATCCAGCACCTGACCTTTCGGGCAGTTGGGCCTGGTGGGCATGTCGTCACCGCCGCCACCCCCGTTGGCCAGGGCGAGGGAGCCGGACAACGCAACGGTCAGCAACAGCGGGGTCATCAGAACAGCAAAACGAATATTCATGGGCTTGGCTCCATAGGTTCATGCGTTTCAGATCAGGTCGCGCCCGCCAGATGCAGCGCAAGGTTGATACGGCCAACGGCGTGAACAATCGAAGGGGCCTGTTTGCCCCGGCAATCTCATGTTCATGGTTGATGTCATGAGAACACCGCAGCACGAACAATTATTCATTACGTTCCGACGATGAACGATGACTCGGTATCAGCCCAACAAACGAATGGGTGAACCCGCCGCCCAGGCCTGGATGTCCTCGATCATTTGCGAGAAAAACAGCTGGTAGTTCTGTTGGCTCACATATCCGACATGGGGCGTCGCCAGCACATTGTCCAGGGTCCGGAACGGATGGTGGGCGGGGAGCGGCTCATGCTCGAAGACGTCCAGCGCGGCACCGGCCAGCCGTTGTTTCTGCAGCGCCTTGATCAGCGCCGCTTCATCGATAATGGGGCCGCGAGCAGTGTTCACCAGCAGCGCCGTGGGCTTCATCCAGCCCAGTGCTTGCGCGTCCACCAGGCCCCGGCTGCGCTCGCTGAGCACCAGGTGCACCGACAACACGTCGGCCTGTTCGAACAGTTCCTGCTTGCTGACATAGGTCACACCGACCTGCGCCGCACGTTCGGCGGTGAGGTTTTCACTCCAGGCGATCACGCGCATGCCGAACACCTGACCGAACTGCGCGACGCGCTGGCCGATGCTGCCCAGACCGAGGATGGCCAGCGTCTTGCCGTGCAGGTCGCCACCCAGGCCTTGTTGCCATTGGCCGGCACGCAGGGCGTTGGCTTCGACCACCAGATTGCGGGTCGCCGCCATGATCAGCGCCCAGGTCAGTTCCGGCGCGGCGTGTTTGTAGCTGTCGGTGCCGCAGACCTGAATGCCCAGCGCGGCGGCGGCTTTCAGGTCCAGGGCCGCATTGCGCATGCCGCCGGTCACCAGCAGTTTGAGCTTCGGCAGGCGGCGCAGCAGGTCTTCATCGAAACGGGTGCGTTCGCGCATCACGCAGATCACCTCAAACCCGGCCAGGCGCTCGGCCAGGGCTGGGTTATCGGTGGGGTAGTCATGGAGAAAACTCACCTGGCCGACGCTGTCCAGCGCCGACCAGTCCACCACATCCCGCGCCACATTCTGCCAATCATCAAGCACTGCAATCTGTACAGGCATCAGCCTTTCCTCTTCAACGCACGGGGTTGGTCTTGTTCAACCAGGCGAGCAGGGCCTGGTGGAACTCTGCCGGTTCTTCCATCTGTGGCGCGTGGCCCATGCCAGGGAATTCGACCAGCGTGGACTGGGGAATCAGCTTGGCCACTTGTTTGCCGAGGACGTCGTAGTGCCCGAGCTTCGCCTTGACCTCGGGCGGGGCGATATCACTGCCGATGGCGGTGGTATCGGACGTTCCGATCAACAGCAGGGTCGGCATCTTCAGGTTCTTGAATTCGTAGTACACCGGTTGGGTGAAGATCATGTCGTAGATCAGCGCCGAGTTCCACGCGACTTGCGTATGTCCCGGGCCTTTGTTCAGGCCGGCGAGCATGTCGACCCAGCGATCGAATTCCGGCTTCCAGCGGCCGCCGTAATAGGTGCTGCGTTCGTAGTTGCGGATACCGTCGGCGCTGAGCTTGAGTTCGCGCTCATACCATTGATCCACCGTGCGATAGGGCACTCCGAGGGCTTTCCAGTCTTCCAGGCCGATGGGGTTGACCAGCGCCAGTTGCTCGACCTGTTCGGGGTATTGCAAGGAATAGCGAGTGGCGAGCATGCCGCCGGTGGAATGCCCCAGCAGGGTGGCTTTCTGGATGCCCAGCGCCTTGAGCAATTGCTGGGTGTTCGTTGCCAGTTGCTGGAAGCTGTACTGATAGTGCGCCGGTTTACTGGAGGTGCAGAAGCCGATCTGGTCCGGAGCGATGACCCGATAGCCGGCGTCGCTGAGGGCTTTGATCGAGCTGTCCCAGGTGGCGCCGCAGAAATTCTTGCCGTGCATCAGCACCACGCTGCGACCATTGGCCTTGCCGTGGGCGGCGACGTCCATGTAACCCATTTGCAGGGATTGGCCCTGGGATTCAAAGGCGAAGTGCTTGAGGGTGTAGGGGTAGTCGAAACCTTGCAGCTCGGGGCCGTATTCCGGTCCTTCGGCGTGGGCGATGACGGGCAGGGCGGCGGTCAGTAAAAGGCTGGGTAACCAGCGGGAGAAGGGGTGTGACATGAATGGGCTCCATGGAAAATCCGCCGATGCTGGATCGACTCGATTAGGGCGGCATTAAACACAGGCAACCGCCGCCCTCGATGGTTCAACCCATCCAGCCCAGAGTCGCCATGGCCAGCACGCCGTAGCGGGCGCCTTTGGCCAGGGTGACGATCAGCAGGAAGCGCCCCAGCGGTTCGCGCATGACCCCGGCGACCAGCGTCAGCGGATCGCCGATCACCGGCAGCCAACTGAGCAGCAATGACCAATGGCCGTAGCGTTGGTAATGCAGCCGGGCTTTTTCCAGATGCCGTGGGCTCACCGGAAACCAGCGCCGGTCGCGGAACCGCTCGATTCCGCGTCCCAGCCACCAGTTAAGCAGCGACCCCAGAACGTTGCCGAACGTTGCCACTGCCAGCAGTGCCCAGAGCCAATAGCGATCGCTGAGCAGCAGGCCGACCAGCACCGCTTCGGATTGCAACGGCAGCAGCGTGGCGGCACCGAATGCCGCGAAAAACAGCCCGAGATACGCGCCGGACATCAATGGGCGGGGTAGTTCGCAACCACCACGTCAGTGCCGTCCTTTTTCAGGCCGAGGACCTGATAGGCATCGCTCATGCCGTCCATTTCCATGCCGGGCGAACCCATGGGCATGCCGGGGGCCGCGATGCCCAACAGATCGTCGCGCTTGCTCAGGGCCAGGACCTGGTCGGCCGGGACGTGACCTTCAACGAATTTGCCGTTGATCAACGCGGTGTGGCACGAGGCCAGGCGCGGCGGCACGCCGTGCTGTTGCTTGAACTCGCTCATGTTGGCCTCGACATGGTCTTCGACCTTGAAGCCGTTGGCCTGCAGGTGAGTGATCCATTTTTTGCAGCAACCACAATTGGCGTCGCGATGAACCTCGATGGGAATGAGGTCGGCAGCCTGGGCCAGGGAGGACATGAACAGGGCGCTCAGGGCGATCAGGCGCAGAGGGTTTCGCATGGGATTCGTCTCGGCTAACGGGCAAAAAAACGCATTCTGACCATTTTTTCCGGTCAGGCATTCAAGGAGTGTTTCGAATTACTACAAAGATCCGCTGTTCGATGATGGTAGATCAGCGCTGTCAGGCAGATGAAGGGCGCATTACAAAATCGTCAGGTGAAAGGCAGAAGGTGCGTGTCTATGTGATCCCCGGGTTCAAAAAAGGTTCTTCACGCAATTCCGGGGAACACCGATACCTGTAGGAGACGGTTTGCTGGCGATGGCGGCCTCCTGGCTGGAGTATTTTATTGGTGGTGTACATATCCATTTCTGCGGTAACGGCCGCCTATGGTTCCGCTTTTACAGCGGGTTACTTGGAAAAGCGCCAAGTAACCAAACGCTTTTGCCCCTTACGTTCGGTGCCTCGCCTAGGCTCGGCATCCCCTCGCTCCGGTCCTGCTCCGTGGGCCCGCCGCGATCGGCCATCCATGGCCGTACGCGGCTAACCCGGCATCCATGCAGGGTTGCCCACTGCGCAGAACCTGCGCTCGGCCTCTCGAGGGGGCGTGCACCGCAACAGCACCGCGAGGCGAGCTAACGCTCGACCTCGTTGTATGGTGGTGTACGCGTTCCCCTGTAGGAGCTGCCGAAGGCTGCGATCTTTTGATCTTGCTTTTGCGATCTGGAAATGGTCTGCCGGCCAAGGCCTGACGCGGTGTTGCCCGGCCCGCCCGGTTCATCGAACGGGCCGGCGACCCTTACCGGTCGAGCAGTTTCATGACTTCTTCCGGATAACGCAGGCCAGCAGTGGCATTCGCCGGAAAGATCGCCTCCAGCGCGTGCAGTTCATCTGCGCTTAGTGTTACATCCAGAGCGGCCACGTTTTCCTCCAGGTATTTGCGTTGCTTGGTGCCCGGAATCGGAATCAGGTAATCACCCTGGGCCAGCACCCACGCCAGCGCCAGTTGGCCCGCCGTCACGCCTTTCTCTGCCGCCAGCGCTTGTACCTGTTGCACCAGCAGCAGGTTTTTCGCGAAGTTTTCGCCCTGGAAGCGTGGGCTGAAACGGCGGTAGTCGTCCGCCGCGAAATCATCCGGGCTTTTCAAGGCGCCGGTCAGAAACCCTCGCCCCAACGGGCTATAGGGCACAAAGGCGACGCCCAGACGCTGGCAGGCCGCCAGGCAACCGTTTTCTTCCTGATCACGGCTCCACAATGAATATTCACTTTGCAACGCACTGATCGGATGAACCTTGTGCGCCCGTTCCAGTGTCACTGCCGAGGCCTCGCTCAATCCCAGATAACGCACCTTGCCGGCACTGACCAGTTCCGCCATGGCGCCGACGGTTTCTTCGATGGCCACCTGCGGGTCGATTCGGTGCTGGTAATACAGGTCGAGGGTGTCCACGCCCAGGCGCTTCAAGCTGCCGTCGATGGACTGGCGAATGTATTCCGGTCGACCGTTGACGCCGCGGGCGGTGGGGTTGGCCGGGTCGCGGACGATACCGAACTTGCTGGCCAGGAACACCTGGTCGCGCTTGCCGGCGATGGCCTTGCCGATCAGTTCTTCATTGGTGTGCGGGCCGTACATATCGGCGGTATCGAGCAGGTTGACGCCCAGTTCCAGCGCGCGATGCAAGGTGGCCGTGGCTTCGCGGGTATCCGTGCCAGTGGTATAGAAGTCGGTCATGCCCATGCAGCCCAGGCCGATGGCCGACACCTGCGGACCGTTTTTTCCCAATTGACGTGTGTGCATGAAATCAGCTCCCTGTGAAGTGAATCGCCATTGTTCGCCTCGACAGAAACAAGATAAACCGGCTAAAACGGCTATCACTATTCGTTAAATCCAAATAATCAGCCGGTGGAGCCAGCAATGGACCGTTTCAACGCCATGCGCGTCTTTACCCGAATCGTCGAGCTCGGTGGCTTTGCCAGGGCCGCCGACAGCCTGCAATTGCCCCGGGCCTCGGTGACCACCCTGATCAAGCAACTGGAGGCACATCTGGGGGTGCAACTGCTGCAACGCACCACACGGCAGATCAGTCTGACGCTCGACGGTGCGGCCTATTACCCGCGTTGCGTGCGTCTGCTGGCGGATCTGGAAGAGACCGAAGCGGTGTTCAGCGCTGCACGCCACAATCCCAAGGGGCTGTTGCGCGTGGACATGCCGGCGGGGGTGGGGCGCCTGGTGGTGATTCCGGCGCTGCCGCAATTCACCGCCCGCTATCCGTTGATCGAGCTGGAAATCGGCTTGAATGACCGGCCGGTGGACCTGATCCGCGAAGGTGTCGACTGTGTCTTGCGCGGAGGCTCGCCGCTGGACGATTCGCTGGTGGCGCGGCCGCTGGTGATGATGGATCAGGTGACCTGTGCCAGCCCCGACTATCTGCGGCGGCACGGAACGCCCCATACGCTGGATGACCTGCGCGAGCACCGGATGGTCGAGTACTTCTCCAGCAGCAGCGGAAAACGCTATGGGCTGGAGTTTGTTGTCGATGGCCAGGTGCAGTCGGTCGACCTGCCCAAGCAGGTGGCGGTCAACAGTGCCGATGGCTATCTGGCAGCGTGCGAGGCCGGATATGGCCTGGTGCAGACGCCGTACTATCACGTGGCGCGGCAACTGGAGGAGGGGCGCTTGTGTGAGGTGCTGAGGGAAGTGCCGCCACCGGGCATGCCGATGACGGCGCTTTATCCGCCGCACCGCCAGTTGTCTCGGCGGGTGCGTGTGTTTGTCGATTGGCTGGTGGAGCTGTGTGCCCAGCCCGGCAATGACTTTTACCGGAAGGATTCAGGACGTTGAACCGCTATTAACGATGTTGGTAGTAACCCGGTCCGCCATGGTCGTAGTAGTGATTGTGGTGCCAGCCCCCGTGGGGGAAAACAATGCAACCGCTCAGGGTCAGGATGGCCAGCAGGGGAATCAGCAATGTGATTCGACGCAACATGTGAAAGTCCTCATGGTTATCGCCGCAATGAAGCTAAAACTCTTCATCGGCTGTAACATGAGACCCCGCATGTAGCGGCTTATCCCCGAAACCGGGTAAGCGCTTGGTATGCGCATTGATACAAACCGGATACATTTTCAGATTCAGGAACCCGCAATGACTCAGTCGCAACGTTTGAAATACTCGATTCTGATCTCCCTGGTGGTGCTGGGGATCATGTTTGGCCTTTCCTGGTTGCAGAACACCGGCGTCATCAGCGAAAAAATGTTCCAGTACATCGCCATCGGCGTGGCGGTGATCGTGGTGGTCGTCAATGGCGTGATGCGCCGCAAGGTCAAGCCCTGATCATTCGATCATTGGTTGCGCAAGATGGCAGCAGCCTGGGGATGCAGGCTGTAGCTTTTGTCGGGGTTGAGGACTATCACGCCTTCGCTGCACAAGCGCTTTAGCACTTCACGCACGCTGAGAAACGACAACGGAATGTCCAGGTCCAGCAATTGGCTGTGCACGCCACGCACGCCCAGGCTGCGGTCGTTTTCGGCGGCTGTCAGCAGGGCATCGATGACTTTCAGGCGGATCAGGCTGGTTCGCAGGCCATAGCTTTTGAGCAGGACTCTGATCCGCTCGTTGCCGTGGCGATCGGTACGCGGCTCGAATACACCGACTCCCATGGAAGTACCCTTTGGCGCGTTGCTACCATCCGTTGGCAGTTGCGAGTTGTACATTGCAAAACTCCTTTTCAGAGCCTGATCAGGAAAAATTGGGCGCTCTTACAGGACTAGACGTATGAGCAGCGCAAATCATGAAGGCTCAAATGTAGAAATTTTGTCGCCGCTGTGTGATCAACCTGTCAGCCCACCTGCCGATGCGCGATAAAACCCTAAATTTTTGATGTGAGCTTCGTCCCTACAGGGAGGCACAGCGCGCGCAGTCATGCGCAGCCGTGGCCATCGTTTTTTCGATCAGGAGCGAGCGTGACTATTTCCAGCCAGTTAACCAGGTTGAGCCTGGCGGGTATGACTCTGGGGTTGAGCCTGGGGCTGAGCCTTGCGGCGAGCGCGAGCGGTTCGCCTGCGCAAACGAGTGCCGACATCCGCCGAACCAGTTTCGGCGTACCGCACATCCGCGCCGACAACGAGCGCGGGCTCGGCTATGGCATCGGCTATGCCTACGCCCAGGACAACCTGTGCCTATTGGCCAACGAGATCACTACGGTCAGCGGCGAACGTTCGCGGTATTTCGGGCCGGATCAGGAGAACCTGGTCAGCGATGTGTTCTTCACCTGGCTGAACACCCCGCAAGCCGTCGCCGGTTTCTGGCAGGCCCAGACTGCGCAAGTGCGTGAGCTGGTTGAAGGCTATGTGGCGGGGTACAACCGCTCCTTGAGCGAACGTCGCGCCCAGGGTTTGCCGCAGCAGTGCCAGGGCGATTGGGTGCGCGACATCACGGCAATGGACCTGGTCAAGCTGACCCGGCGCCTGTTGGTCGAAGGTGGCGTTGGCCAGTTTGCCGAAGCCCTGGCCGGTGCCGCGCCACCCCAAGCTGTGGCCCGGGCGTCGAACGCACCGGCAGAGTTCCAGGTGGCCGCCACGCGGATGCAGCGTTTTGCCCTGGACCGGGGCAGCAACGCCGTCGCGGTCGGCAGCGAGCGTTCTTTCAACGGACGTGGCATGTTGCTGGCCAACCCGCACTTTCCGTGGGTCGGCGGCATGCGTTTTTATCAGATGCACCTGACCATTCCCGGCAAACTGGACGTGATGGGTGCGGCGTTGCCCGGCCTGCCGGTGATCAACATCGGTTTCAATCAACATCTGGCCTGGACCCACACCGTGGATTCGTCCAAACATTTCACGCTGTACCGCCTGCAACTGGATCCCAAGGATTCGACCCGTTACCTGCTCGACGGGCAGTCCTTGCCAATGGACAAACAGACCGTGACCGTCAACGTCAGGCAGGCGGACGGGCAGGTCCAGGGGATTTCCCGGGTGGTCTACAGCTCGAAGTTCGGTCCGGTGGTGCAATGGCCGGGAAAACTCGATTGGGATCATCAGTACGCCTTCAGCCTGCGCGACGCCAATCTGGATAACGACCGCGTCCTGCAGCAGTGGTACGCGATGAACCGCGCTGAAAACCTCAAGGATTTCCAGGCTTCGGTGCACAAGATCCAGGGCATTCCGTGGGTCAACACGCTGGCGGCGGACGATCAGGGGCAGACGCTGTACATGAACCTCTCGGTGGTGCCCAACGTCAGTGCCGACAAGCTGGCGCAGTGCAGCGATCCGCGGATCGGTCTGCAGATGATCATCCTTGACGGATCCAACAGCGCCTGTGCCTGGGACATCGACCCACTGGCGCCACAACCGGGCATTTATGCGTCGGACAAGTTGCCGCAACTGCTGCGCACGGATTTCGTCCAGCACGCCAACGATTCGGCCTGGATGGCCAACCCGGCGCAACCGCTGACCGGCTATTCGCCCTTGATCAGTCAGGACAATCAGCCGTTGGGGCTGCGTTCACGCTTTGCCCTGGACCGTTTGAGTACGCTGACGACGGCCGGAAAAATCGGGGCGGCGGACTTGCAACGGATGGTCATGGACGATCAGGTTTATCAGGCGAATCAAGTGATGCCGGACCTGCTGCAATTCTGCGCGGCGGATCTCGGTGCCGATGCAAAAGCGCTCACGCCACTGTGCGCCAGCCTCAAGGCCTGGGACCGCAAGGCCAACCTCAGCAGCGGTCTGGGCTTTGTACACTTCCAGAATGTCATGGAGGCGTTGGAGCCAGTGCCGGACGTATGGCGTGTGGCATTCGATCCGCAGGATCCGCAACATACCCCGCGCGGTTTGGCGGTCGATCACCCGGAAGTGGCGAAGGCGCTACGGGCAGCGATGCAGGCCTCGGTTGAGCAAGTCAACGCTTCAGGACTGAAACCCGACAGCCGTTGGGGTGATATCCAGGTGGCCAGCAGCGGCGGACAACAGACGCCGATCCACGGCGGGCCGGGTACGCTGGGGGTCTACAACGCCATCCAGAGCGTGCCGCGCAGCGATGGCAAGCGCGAAGTGGTCAGTGGCACGAGTTACCTGCAAGTGGTGACTTTTGACGAAAACGGACCGCAGGCCAAAGGGCTGCTGGCGTTCTCGTTGTCCAGCGACCCGGCCTCGAAGTTTTCACGGGATCAGACGCTGGCCTTTTCGAAGAAGCAATGGAGCGTGTTGCCCTTTACCGAGCAACAGATCTTGTCCGATCCGAACTATCAGGTGCAGACGATTCGTCAACAGGATGCAAAGGTGACTGCGCAGTAAGGTCGTGGAGTTCTGCATGATCGCTGAAGGCCGCACCCCGCAAGGGTGGCGGCCTTTTCAGCTTTTCGGGGGCTTTTGCGGAATCGCGTTGACCACCAGATTGCCGTTCTGATTGCTGGTCAAGTACACCGGCAGGACCCGCGGCAAGGACTTCACCAGGCCGTTGATCTCTTTGATGTTGTAGATGCCGCCGATATGGATCGAGCCGGTGCTGTTGTCAGCGACCATCAACGGTTTGTCCAGGTAGCGATTGATCAAGGGCAGTGCATCGCTCAGTGCCAGATCGTCGAGCACCAGCTTGCCCTGGCGCCAGGCCAGTGAACTGTCATTGTCATAGGTCTGGCTGATGTGGGGGATGGAGTCGCCATGGCGATAACTGGCCTGCATCGACGGGCCGAGACGCAAACCGTCGCCAGTCAGGTTGGCGTTGCTGCTGACCAGCACTGAACCTTCGACCAGATTGACCTTGACCTGGTCTTCATACATCCAGACGTTGAATTGTGTGCCGGTCACGCGAATTCGGCCTTCAGCGGCCTTGACCACAAACGGGTGGCGGGTGTCATGGCTGACACTGAAGAAGGCTTCGCCTTTTTTCAGCGAGACTTGCCGTTGATCCTTGTAGTTGCTGTACGTCAGCTCACTGCCCAGGTTCAGTTCCACCTGGCTGCCGTCGTCCAGGGTGACCGTTCGAACATTGTCGGACGCTTCGAAATGCTGGTACGCGTTCGGTACCCAGCCCAGGTGCCAGCCGCCATATCCGGCCAAAGGCAGTGCCAGGGCACACACCGCCGCTGCGATAGCCAAGCGGCGCCACGGGTGTTCGGGTTGGGGGCGAACCAGCGGCACGACGGGCTCGGGACGCGGCAAGTCGCCGGCGACATCCCAGATCTCCAGCATCGCTTCGTACTCGAAGGCATGGAGCGGATGCGCATCGCGCCATTGCTCGAACGCCAGGCGCTCTTGCGCGGTGCAGTCATTGGCGTGCAGACGCATGCACCAATGCGCAGCGGCATCGGTGATGGCGTCGTATTCGGCTTCCGAGAGCGTGTGTTCAGTCATTGGCTCATCCTGAT
The DNA here is from genome assembly GCF_056405655.1 of Pseudomonas sp. P1_F7. NCBI lineage: Bacteria > Pseudomonadati > Pseudomonadota > Gammaproteobacteria > Pseudomonadales > Pseudomonadaceae > Pseudomonas > Pseudomonas sp. P1_F7. The sequence continues at coordinate 128,760 of NZ_JBFUBR010000009.1, read as the reverse complement.
TTCGTGCATTCTAACCTTGGGGGCAGTCTGCGAGAACATCAGTCATGGCATTTAACCATCAATGTGTGATTCTTTTTCAGCGCCTCGGCTCTGGAGCACCTGCTGTTTGGGTAGCAGTATCCATAGGGACGCGTGAAAAAAAGATCAAAACAAGCACCATTGTGGCGCGCAGATCCGGGGATCTGCGCGTTATTACGTCGGGATCAGGTTTCAGAGGTCGCAGTGACCGGTACCGGGTCCAGTTGACGGCCCATTTCGCAGATCAAAAAGGCGATCGAGTCGGCATTGTGCAAAATGACGTCGATTCGGAACTTCGAATCCTGCACGTTTAAAAAAGCTTCCCGTGCCTTATCCATGGTCTTGCTCCCCGTCAGCCGCAGGATGGTCTTACCGACGTGATAAGAACCCGGTATCGAATCCAGGCTGATCCACGTTTGCAGCCCACTGTTCCAGTGTGCGAACAATTTTTCCTTGGGCGTTTCCATCGACAAGGCTACTCGCTGAAAGTCCAGCTGATCTTGTTTCATGGCTGTGCCATAGGCGGTGATCGGCGATATCAGATCGCTGAACGGCCGCCTGGCCTCAAGGTATGCAATGTCCACGGCCGCGGAAAACAAATGGGCGAATTCGTGTATCAGCGTGGCGGCCTGGCTATGGCCGTCGACATTGAAGGGCTGTGACAGACAGGATTTGTACCAGTCGAGTTGTTGATCGAAGAATCTTTCGGTGAAGTGCACATTGCGCTGTTGATCCTTGTCCAGGACAAACGCGACGAGGTTGTCCTTCGGGTCCCGGTTTGAACCCACGATAAAGCGTTGCGAGTTCATCCAGTCTTCATCAGGATCGACCAGCGCATTGCAAATGGGAACGATGGCCTGTTTGATTTTGTCGATCAGCCCTTTGTCGACCTGGCCAACACCAAAGAACCTTTTCAGGAACGTATCCAGTCGTGTACCCGGGACGAGTTTGCGCAGCTGTACCAGGTTGTGCAGGCTGTTGAACGCGTAAAAGCGCGCCATGTCGATGGCCTGCACGATCATGTGGGCTTTTTCGGGATGTTTTGCGCGGATTTCTTCCATCCCCTGAGCCTCGATGTTCAGCACCTCCCGGGCGGCATGGGCATAGGCAAACTGGTTGTGCATTTTCGAGACGGCTTTGCCGAAGTGGACGGTATGGGTGTCCGGGTCGATCACCAGTTGCTTGTCGGATGCCGCCTGTAACACGGGGCCTTCTTCTTCCCCTTTGATTATTTTCCAGACCGCCCCGATCTTGTTCACGCCGTACACCTTGCCGGCAATGGCGGCGAAGGTTTTCTTGCTGGCCGCTTCGAGGTAGGTGCCGTCCGTGCGGCTATTCGTCAGGTCCTTGAGCTCTACCGTGGTTTCGAACGGTTGCAGCCGCGTGCGCAGCGGTGCTGTTGACCGGACCTGCGACCAGGGTTGCGCGATAACCGGGGAGGTAACCGGCTGAGCAATTGCTTCGCCGGTTGCCTGGGCGGTGTCGGCCCATCCTTCAAGCGATAACCGGCCCAACGACACGATTTGCGCCGCCCCGGCAATAAAGTCGCGCAACGCGGTCGTCCAGTGATGGTCCTGCAAGGCTTGCGCCGAATTCAGGGCGTCCTTGTAGGCCTTCCAGAGAAACTGCACATAGGCGAGCTTGCCCGGCAGCAGGCCTGAGATGCGCTCGATGCCGGAGCCGAACAGGTGTTTCACCGCCTCCCAGTCCGACTGACCGGTAGCGTGCGCCTGGCTGGCGAGCAACTGCACCAGCAGTTGGGTGTTGTCATGGAATAAACGGGTGAGCAGGTTGCCGCCGATGGGGTTGGACGCGAGGGTGATTTCGCTTGGTCGGCCGACGGTGGACTTGAACAGGTTGCGAAACAGCGTTTGCTCACTGTCCGGCAGGCGACGAATCAGCATGTCCTGCAATGGCCCCGGCGTGTTGAGCGCCGCGACAACGCTGGCCTCATTGTCGAACTCAACGAACGGTGAACCGCCGGGGTGGTAAGGGGCATAGAGGATTTGCGGGCCTGCTTTGCCTTCGCCGGGACCCATCAGGTACAGGCCCAGCGCCTTGACGGCGGTGGCACCGGTTGTCTTGATCAGTTCCAGTGGCCGGGCAATTGCGTGCGCGCCTTCTACGCTCGCCCGGGCGATGGCGTCCGGCATGTCCAGCACTTGCCGAAGCAAATCGAAAGCGCTGTCGGACAGTCGTTGCTGCAGTTTCAACTCGTGGGCGTGTTGCAGCAGTTGCCAGGGCAGTTGCTTGATAAAGCGCAGCATCCGGCTTTCGACGTCGGCCGCTTTATTCGACAAGCTGTCGGTGACTTGCCTGGCGTAGTTCTGCGCAATGTTCAGTGACAGCAACAGTTGACGCACAGCACTCTGGTCCAGTCCCTCGGGCAGGGCTTGAGGGGTTGCCGAGCTGACTTTGAATCCGCTGCCCTGCGCGATGTTGACGTGGTTCAAGGCGAACCTGGTGAGGCTTTGGGCGGGGCCGACCAGGATCAGGTCGGGGGTGATTTCGATGTCGTTCGGATCAGGTTTTTTTGCGGGGAAGCGGCTGCCGAGCAACGACTTCAACGTTTCATGCACATACGACTCAAGGGATTTGATCCCGTGCAAGTAGTCTTTGTCCTCATCGACGCTGTTGCGGTATTGCTCCAGCAGTTCAACGTGCAGACGCTGGTCTTCCAGCGGCGCCATTCCCAGCCAGGCGGGCAGGGACTGCTGCCGGGTGATCGCCCGTGAGATCGAGGTGGCCCTGCGCAGGTTGGTGTTGAAGGACGTTTGGGTCAGGGCTTTCAGCGCTTTGTTCTTCTTTGTGTCGTTCAGATCGAAGGTGCGTACGTGTTCGCAGCGGGCCAGAAAGTGCTCGATGGACGATTGCGCGACCCGCTCCAGTACAGAGCCTTCAATCAGCCGCAGCGGTCCCAATGCGTAGCGTTGGTGAAAGACGCGCTGGGCCGGAGTGAGGTTTTCCAGCAGCGCCAGGCGTTGTCGTGGGTCGAGCAGGCGGCGGTTCAGTTCCAGCCGTGCACGGCTGATGGTGTCAAAGACTTCCAGGCCCTCGGCGGGTGTCCACAGGATCGTCCGGCCGGAATGCGAGGGGTCGAGCCCGCCACGCTCGGTCAATAGCAGACAATGAGCCAGGGGCAGGACATCCTTCTGACCGGAGCACTCCAGGGTCAATGAATAGGCATCGGGCCGGAAGCCCTTGAGTGACAGGCGGTTTTGCCGGTCGGCCTTATCCGGGTTGAACACTGTTTCGACAATGGCCCGATCCGCATCCCGCAGTGTCGCGCCGAGCACCCGCAGGCTGGCCTCGCCACGGATGCCAACGGAAAGTGCATGGGCCAGGCGGGGTTTCATGTTTTCCAGGTAGACCCGTTGCAAGGCCAGAGAAGCGACCGGTTGTGCTGCGAAATCTGCGTTGATCTGTGTTTCGATGTCGCTGAAGGTCTTGACGAAAGCTGCCGCCGTATCGGCCAGCACGATGGAGGGCTGCTGATCGCCGGACAACACGGGCCGCGTGCTCCAGCGTCCGTCGGTAGCCAGCGTCAGCAGTCGCTCGCTGATCATCGAGCGGATATCCAGCGCCTTGTCGAACAGAGCGTGGATGTCCACGCTGCCGTCACTGTGACGGAACACCTGCAGGGCATATTCCATGTTCTGCAGTTGCTTGCTGATGATGGCGTCGAAGAGCCTGGGGAAGATCGTGCCGGAAATCACTTCCCCGGTCACATTCGGCCGGTCAAAACCGATGAAACGCTGGCGTTCGTCCAGGCTCAGCAGGCCATAGAGCTCATCCTCGTGACCGGCCGCGCTGAACTTGCTCAGCACGGTATCGCTTAAGTCCTGATAGTCCTTGAGTACCTGCAGGCCTGCGGTGGGCGTGTAGAGAAACGCATGGCTGGCGCTGACCATCAGTGATCCGGCCAACTCCACATAGTTGGCCTGGTACTCCCACAGGCGCACGGTTTCGACCGTCATTGATTCGTTCGTCCGGCTGGCCGTCGAGATCAACGCGTGCAAGTCCTGGCTTTGCTCCGCAGTGATGATCCCGGCTTCGCGCTTGAGCAGCAGTTGCACTCGCGCCTGATCGGTGATGGCGCGGCCGAAGAATGCGCGACGCGATGCGCCATCGGCGCTCGCCGCAGCCCAGAAACCTTCGAGCTGCCCGATCAGCAGGCTGACCAGCTTGCGCGAGACTGTCGTGACTGCGGCTTCCCAGTGCGCCTGGTCAGCGTGAGCCGGGGGTTTTTTCGGATGGGAAAATTCAGGGGACTGCCCGGACGGCCAGCGCTGATGGCGATAGTGCAGGAGGACGGCGTCACTCAGTGACAGGGAATTGACCCAGCGTCGGGTTGAGTTCTCGTCAGTCGTTGCCAGATAGAAATTCACCTGGGTCTGGCTCTGGTCCAGACCGGGAAAAGCTGTAGCCAGCTGTTCACTGAGCAATGCCTCGAGCAGCGACGTCAGGGACGGCAGCGCTTTCAGTTCATCGAGCAGGGCTTGGTCATTGATTTGCTGATGGCTGGAGAGGGCGTTGCGCTGGTCTTCGAACACCTCACCGTCGATGGTTTGAAAGTCCAGTTCGATGTCGGCGGCGTCCACCACGGCCTTGCGTTGAGACAACGCCATGAAGGCCAGCAGATTGTTGTCTTCGTCGACCGCTTTGAGTTGCTTCACCAGCTGTTCGGTCAGGGCCGAACGGTCAGTGAACTTCTTTATCCCGGCGTACGGGGTGTAGAGAATCACGCCATTGTCATCGGGCGTCGCGGTCAGCAAAAAACTGCCGGCCAGTGCCACAGGTTCCAGGTTCGGGATTTTCAGCAGGATTTTTTTTGCCAGCATGGGCGGCTTCTGCTCATCGCGCAGTGCCTGGGTGGCCAGTTCGATATGGCTGAACCATTCGAAGTCCTTTTGCGTCAGCCCGTGGGTTTTGCCAAGTTCTCTCCAGAGGCCGCGCAACGTCAGCGCCTCAGGGAAAAACAGCGGAGTTACTGGTGTAGGCATCGTCGAGTCTCGTTCAAGGCGCCACTCAAAGGCGCCTGTGGATTGAGCTTCGAGACTAAAAGCCGATGTGTTGACGCCGGTGGTAAATAGATAACGCACGGGCCGTGGGCATAAGTGACAGGGATAAACGCTATTGACCCTGAGCGAAAGGTTGACAGGTCGCTCGCCGCGCGTTGTTAATCGGCGGGTCTTTGTACGCTGTTGTTCCCTCCAATAATTAGTCTGGAGCTTCAGATGTCTGCGCCACACGATCACACGTCCAATACGGTCTCGTCATACCTGTCACTCGAAGCGCTGAGCGCTTTGCTGGAGAAAATTTTTCTGCGTCACGGCACATCGGCCGACGTTGCCCGGGTGCTGGCGCAAAACTGCGCCGGTGCCGAGCGCGACGGCGCGCACAGTCACGGGGTATTCCGGATTCCGGGTTATGTTTCGACGCTGCAAAGCGGCTGGGTCAATGGCCAGGCCGTTCCGGTGGTCGAAGATGTGGCTTCAGGGTTTGTGCGGGTCGATGCCGGGAACGGTTTTGCGCAACCGGCCCTGGCAGCGGCACGTGAACTACTGGTGCAGAAAGCCCGAAGTGCCGGCATCGCGGTGCTGGCGATTCGTAACTCACACCATTTCGCTGCCTTGTGGCCGGATGTCGAACCCTTCGCTGATGAGGGCCTTGTGGCATTGAGCGTGGTCAACAGCATGACCTGCGTGGTGCCCCACGGTGCGGACCGGCCGCTGTTCGGCACCAATCCGATTGCCTTCGCTGCGCCGCGGGCCGATGGCGCACCGATTGTCTTCGATCTGGCCACCAGTGCCATTGCCCATGGCGATGTGCAAATTGCCGCACGCGAGGGTGAACGCTTGCCGGCAGGGATGGGCGTGGACAGCCTCGGCCAGCCGACCACAGACCCGAAAGCGATTCTTGAGGGCGGCGCGTTGCTGCCTTTTGGCGGGCACAAGGGCTCGGCGTTGTCGATGATGGTCGAGTTGCTCGCGGCGGCACTGACCGGCGGCAACTTTTCCTTCGAATTCGACTGGAAGAACCACCCTGGCGCCAAGACGCCCTGGACTGGCCAATTGCTTATCGTGATCGATCCGAGCAAAGCGGCGGGGCAAAGTTTTGCCGAACGCAGCCAGGAACTGGTGCGGCAAATGCACGGTGTCGGCTTGAAGCGTTTGCCGGGTGACCGGCGTCATCATCAGCGCGCCAAGTCGCTGGCCAATGGCATTGAACTGGATGCCCGGACGCTGGCGAACTTGCGGGAGCTGGCGGGGGGCTGATCCTTTAGATACGCCGCAACCCCCTGTGGGAGCGAGCTTGCTCGCGATGACGTCAGCCTGTTCAACACAGATGTTGACTGGACTGCCGCCATCGCGAGCAAGCTCGCTCCCACAGAGGGATTCATGGCTGATAGATCGCGTGTTTAGCGACGTCCCAGCAGCAACCCCACCACCAGGCCAAACCCGGCAGAAATGGCCACGGTTTGCCAGGGATGCCCGCCGATATAGATTTCAGTGGCCTCGACCGCGGGCAGGGTCCGGTCGCGCACGCTGCTCACCGAATCCCCTGCCTGCCGGAGTTTCAGGGCGATTTGTCCACGAAGTGTCTCCGCTTCTTCCCCGACCAGCGAGGCGCTGCTTTTCAGCAGTTTTTCCGACTCTTCGATCAGCGTTTTAAGTTCGCTGAAGGCTTGATCCTTGATTTGATCTTCGGCGGCTTGCGCGGCGGTTTTACGGGCCATTGAAGTACTCCTTGCAGGTAAGTGGACAATGAACAATGGAGTCAGCCGTCGTCGGAAAAGTTGCAGCTATTTTGCCCGGGGAGGCCATCTTGCTGAAAAACCGGCGCAGGACATTTCGTCCTACAGTGTAAGATGTCGCCTATTTTACGCAGCAGGAAATTCCCATGAGCTTCAATCTGGCCGACAAACCCCTCGCCGAGCGCGCTGCGCTTGAAGACGAGAAATCCCGTCTGTTCGAACTCTGGCAAAACAACCTGGGCAAAGCCAAGGGTGAGGCCGCGCGGTTGTTCGGCGAACGGGCCAAGCGCAAAGGCAAGTGGGCGGAATGGGTGCGCGCCGAACTGGACGGCATGTCGCCCCCTGAATACGCCAACATGGTGCGCAGTGAAGTCAATCGCCTGATGGCGGCCAACAAGTAACATCGGCCGTCAGGCGAAGCTCGCGACAATCGCCTCGCGCACTTTCAATAGCACCGGGTCGAGCTGGGTGCTGGTGCGCCAGCCCAGTTCGATCGGGTAGCGCGGCAAGGCCAGGGGGCAGGGCAGCAGCGCCAGCCCGCTGAGTGTTGCGATGCTTTGGGCGGCATGGGCCGGAATGGTCGCCACCGCCCGGCTGCCTTTGAGCAAATGCGGCAACGCGGCAAAATGCGTGGTCGAGGCGCACACTCGCCGACTGAGCCCCAGCGCCGCCAATCCTTCATCGGTAATCCCGATAAAACCGCCGGACGACACCAGAATGTGTTCGCGGGCCACAAATTCCTCGAGACCGATGCTCTGCTGGCCCTCGACCAGGGTCGACGGGTCCACCAGGCACAAATAACCACCTTCCCCCAGCACCTGACGGCTGAGTAGCCGTTCGGCAAACCCGCCCGCGGTAATCGCCAGGTCAATGCTGCGCTCCATCAGCGCCTGGGCGACGATCTGGCTGTGGGTCTGGCGGAAAATCAGCCGCAGTTTCGGCGCGCTACAGGCGATTTCTTCGATCAGCCGCCGGCCGTAGGCAATCTCGAAATCATCCGACATTCCCACAGTGACCGAGCGACCTTCGTACTGTTGCGCGGCCGGATCGACCATCGCCAGGCTCTGCCGGCACTTGTTCAAGGCATCACTGACCACCGGTTTGAGCTGATTGGCCTTGAGCGAGGGGGCCAGGCCTCGTCCGGTGCGCACGAATAGCTGATCGCCATACACCTCGCGCAACCGACGCAAGGCCGCGCTGACGGCCGATTGCGTCACGCCCAGGCGCAACGCGGCACGGCTGGCGCTGGACTCTTCGTGCAGCGCTTCGAAGACTTTGAGCAGGTTGAGGTCGATGTCGGTGATATTCATTTGGTTCATATCATTCAGCAGTGAATCGGTCTTTATTGATGATCACGTGACGCCGGAGAATGAGCAACACCTGATGCGAGTGGAGTTTTCGAGATGCCCAAGTCAATCGTTGCGGCCCTGCAAATCGGCGCCTTGCCCGGTGGCAAGGCTGAAACCCTGGAACAGATCCTGTCCTATGAAAACGCGATCATCGAATCCGGCGCCGCCTTGGTGGTAATGCCCGAAGCGCTGCTGGGGGGTTATCCCAAAGGCGAGGGCTTTGGTACGCAACTGGGTTATCGCTTGCCGGAAGGTCGCGAAGCCTTTGCCCGCTATTTTGCCAATGCCATCGACGTACCCGGCGCGGAAACCGAGGCGCTGGCGGCGCTGTCTGCACGCACCGGGGCCAATCTGGTGATCGGCGTAATCGAGCGCGCCGGCAGCACGTTGTACTGCACCGCGCTGTACTTTGATCCGCAGGCCGGGCTGGTGGCCAAACACCGCAAGCTGATGCCCACCGGCACCGAACGGCTGATCTGGGGCAAGGGCGATGGCTCGACCTTGCCGGTGATCGACAGCCAGGTCGGGCGCATCGGCGCGGTGGTGTGCTGGGAAAACATGATGCCGCTGTTGCGCACGGCGATGTACGCCAAAGGCGTGGAGGTGTGGTGTGCGCCGACCGTGGACGAGCGGGAGATGTGGCAGGTCAGCATGCGCCACATTGCCCATGAGGGGCGCTGCTTCGTGGTCAGTGCCTGTCAGGTCCAGGCATCGCCCCGTGCCCTAGGCCGGGAGATCGCCAACTGGCCGGCGGATCGGCCGTTGATTGCTGGCGGCAGCGTGATCGTAGGGCCCATGGGCGACATTCTTGCCGGACCGTTGCGTGATAGCGCCGGTCTGCTCAATGCGCAAATCGACACGGATGACCTGGTACGCGCCCGCTACGACTATGACGTGGTCGGCCACTACGCCCGGCCGGATGTGTTCGAACTGACCGTGGACGAACTGGCCAAACCCGGAGTGCGCTTCACCTCCTGATGCCCTGCGGGCTTTGGCCAAAGCAGTCATGCAACTTGATAACTTTGACCATTGCCCGGTAACCCGCGCAGAGCGAGTATTTCCCTGTTGATTACGGTTCCCCCCAACCTAATAAAAAACACAGAGGGATTCTGGCAATGCGCGATTACTTGTCTGCTACTTCTCAGTTCAATTATCAGCACACCGTCGATGCCGCACTCGCAGGCAATCTGACGGCCCTCAACGCCTGTGTCGAATGCTGTGACCGGCATGCCTTGCCGGGCCGCATCGCGCTGTTCTGGGAAGGACGCGATGGCACCGGTGTGGCTTACACCTTCACCGACTTGCAGGACAAGGCCGCGCGTTTCGCCAATTACCTGCTGGCCCAGGGCGTGAAGAAAGGCGACAAGGTCGCCGGCCTGTTGCCACGCAATATCGAACTGTTGATCACCGTGTTCGCCGCCTGGCGCATCGGCGCGGTGTATCAACCGCTGTTTACCGCATTCGGCCCCAAAGCCATCGAGCACCGTCTGAGCTGCTCTGGCGCCAAAGTGGTGGTGACCGATGCGGTGAACCGGCCGAAACTGGCCGAAGTCGCCGATTGCCCGACCACGGTTACCGTCACCGGCGCCAAAGGGCAGGGCCTGGTTCGCGGCGATTTCAGTTTCTGGGCCGAACTGGCCAATTATTCCGCCGACTGCGAACCGGTGCTGCTGACCGGGGAAGATCCGTTCCTGCTGATGTTCACCTCGGGCACCACCGGCCCGTCGAAGGCGCTGTCGGTGCCGCTCAAGGCCATCGTTGCGTTCCAGGGCTACACCCGCGACGCGGTGGATCTGCGCCCGGAAGACGCGTTCTGGAACGTCGCCGATCCGGGTTGGGCCTACGGTATTTATTTCGGTGTCACGGGGCCGATGTCCATGGGGCATCCGATCACCTTTTACGATGGTCCGTTCACCCTCGAAAGCACCTGCCGGGTAATCAACAAGTACGGGATCACCAACCTCACCGGTTCGCCGACGGCCTACCGCTTGCTGATTGCCGGCGGCGATGAGTTCGCCAGATCGATCAAGGGCAAACTGCGTATCGTCAGCAGCGCCGGCGAGCCGCTGAACCCGGAAGTGATCCGCTGGTTCGCCGACAACCTCGACGTGGTCATCCACGACCACTACGGGCAGACCGAACTGGGCATGGTGCTGTGCAACCACCACGGCCTTGAGCATCCGATTCACATGGGCGCCGCCGGTTTTGCCTCGCCGGGCCACCGCATTGTGGTGCTCGACGACGAGTACAAGGAACTCGGCGTTGGCCATCCGGGCATTTTGGCCATTGACCGCAGCCAGTCGCCGATGTGCTGGTTCGCCGGCTACGAAGGCGGGCCGACCAAGGCCTTTGTCGGCAACTATTACATGAGTGGCGACACCGTGGAGTGGAACCCGGACGGCAGCATCAGCTTCGTCGGTCGCAGCGATGACGTGATCACCACCTCCGGCTACCGGGTCGGTCCGTTCGACGTGGAAAGTGCGCTGATCGAACACCCTGCCGTGGTCGAGGCCGCCGTGGTTGGCAAACCCGATCCGGAGCGCACCGAACTGGTCAAGGCGTTCGTCGTGCTCAGCCCTCAATACCGTGCAGAACCTGCGTTGGCCGAAGAGCTGCGGCAACACGTGCGCAAGCGTCTGGCGGCGCACTCGTACCCCCGTGAAATCGAATTTGTCAGCGAGTTGCCGAAAACCCCAAGCGGCAAATTGCAGCGCTTTATCTTGCGCAACCAGGAAATCGCCAAGGCTCAAGAGGCCGCGGCGAAGAACGTTCCAGCTTGAATCCAGGGAAACAATGATGCAGATCGAGAACAAGATTTTTATCGTCACCGGTGGCGCTTCCGGCCTCGGTGCAGCCACCGCCGAGGTGCTGGTTGCCGCTGGCGCGAAAGTGATGCTGGTGGACATGAACGCCGAAGCCGTTGCAGCCCAGGCCCAGCGCCTTGGCGCGCACAGCGTGGTGGCGGACATCAGCAACGAAGCGGCGGCCGAAGCGGCCGTGCAGGCGACGGTCAAGGCCTTTGGCGGCCTCAACGGTCTGGTCAACTGCGCCGGCATCGTGCGTGGCGAGAAGATTCTCGGCAAGAACGGTCCGCACGCGCTGGCCAGCTTCAGTCAGGTGATCAACGTCAACCTGATCGGCAGCTTCAACATGCTGCGCCTTGCGGCAGCGGCGATTGCGGAAACTGAAGCGGATGCCGATGGCGAGCGCGGCGTGATCATCAACACCGCGTCTGCTGCGGCCTACGACGGTCAGATCGGCCAGGCGGCGTACTCGGCGTCAAAAGGTGCGATTGTCAGCCTCACCTTGCCGGCGGCCCGCGAACTGGCGCGTTTCGGCATCCGTGTGATGACCATCGCCCCCGGCATCTTCGAGACGCCGATGATGGCCGGCATGACTCAGGAAGTCCGCGATTCCCTGGCCGCTGGCGTGCCGTTCCCGCCGCGTCTGGGCAAACCGAGCGAGTATGCCGGGCTGGTCAAGCATATTATTGAAAACTGCATGCTCAACGGCGAGGTAATCCGTCTCGACGGTGCCTTGCGCATGGCCGCCAAGTAAGGAGGATTTGTCATGACTCAATCCAACGATCCGATTGTCATCGTCAGCGCCGTCCGCACCCCGATGGGTGGTTTTCAGGGCGAACTGAAAAGCCTGACTGCGCCACAACTCGGTGCGGCCGCCATCAAGGCCGCCGTCGAACGTGCCGGCGTTGCCAGTGATAGCGTCGACGAAGTGTTGTTCGGCTGCGTACTGCCGGCCGGCCTTGGCCAGGCCCCTGCGCGTCAGGCGGCGCTGGGCGCGGGGCTGGATAAATCGACCCGCTGCACCACCCTGAACAAGATGTGCGGTTCCGGCATGGAAGCGGCGATTCTGGCCCATGACATGCTGGTGGCGGGCAGTGCCGACGTGGTGGTCGCCGGTGGCATGGAAAGCATGTCCAACGCGCCTTACCTGCTGGACCGCGCCCGTGCCGGCTACCGCATGGGCCATGGCCGGGTGCAGGACTCGATGTTCCTCGACGGCCTCGAAGACGCCTACGACAAGGGCCGCCTGATGGGCACCTTCGCCGAAGAATGCGCCGAAACCAACAGCTTCAGCCGTGAAGCCCAGGACGCGTTCGCCATCGCCTCGACCACCCGCGCGCAGCAGGCGATCAAGGACGGCAGCTTCAAGGATGAAATCGTGCCGCTGACGGTGATGGTCGGCAAAGAGCAGGTGGTGATCAGCAATGACGAGCAGCCGCCAAAAGCCAGGCTGGACAAGATCGCCTCGTTGAAGCCGGCGTTCCGCGAAGGCGGCACGGTGACGGCGGCCAACTCCAGTTCGATCTCCGACGGTGCGGCCGCGCTGGTGCTGATGCGCCAGTCGCAGGCACAGAAGCAAGGCCTGAAACCCTTGGCGGTAATCCATGGCCACGCCGCGTTCGCCGATACGCCGGGACTGTTCCCGGTGGCACCGATTGGCGCAATCAAGAAACTGATGAAGAAAACCGGCTGGTCGCTCAATGACGTCGATCTGGTGGAAGTCAACGAAGCCTTCGCCGTGGTCGGCATGGCCGCGATGACTCATCTGGAAATTCCCCACGAGAAACTCAACGTGCACGGCGGTGCTTGCGCCCTCGGTCACCCGATCGGGGCGTCCGGTGCGCGAATACTGGTGACCCTGCTTTCGGCCCTGCGCCAGAAAGGCCTGAAACGCGGCGTTGCAGCGATTTGTATCGGCGGCGGTGAAGCGACGGCCATGGCTGTGGAATGCCTCTACTGAGGCCAACACCAATCCCTGTGGGAGCGAGCTTGCTCGCGATGAGGCCGTGTCAGTCAACTTTATTGCTATCTGACCCACCGCTATCGCGAGCAAGCTCGCTCCCACAGGGACCGCATTTAGCTTGATTCAAGGATTCACCATGATCCCCAATGACGACCAACAACAAATCCGCGACATGGCCCGGGACTTTGCCCAGGAACGGCTGAAACCGTTCGCCGCCGAATGGGATCGCGAGCATCGCTTTCCCAAGGAAGCCATCGGCGAGATGGCCGGGCTGGGCTTCTTCGGCATGCTGGTGCCGGAGCAGTGGGGCGGATGCGACACCGGTTACCTGGCCTACGCCATGGCCCTGGAAGAAATCGCCGCCGGCGATGGCGCCTGTTCGACCATCATGAGCGTGCACAACTCCGTGGGTTGCGTGCCGATCCTCAACTACGGCACGGATGAGCAGAAAGAGCGCTTCCTCAAACCGCTGGCCAGCGGCGCGATGCTCGGCGCTTTCGCCCTGACCGAACCCCAGGCCGGTTCCGACGCCAGCGGCCTGAAAACCCGTGCGCGCCTGGAAGGCGATCACTACGTGCTCAACGGCTGCAAGCAGTTCATCACCTCCGGGCAGAATGCCGGGGTGGTGATCGTGTTTGCGGTGACCGATCCGAGCGCGGGCAAGCGCGGCATCAGCGCCTTTATCGTGCCGACCGATTCGCCGGGCTACACCGTTGCACGGGTCGAAGACAAGCTCGGTCAGCATGCGTCCGACACCTGCCAGATACTCTTCGAAGACGTGAAGGTGCCGCTGGCCAACCGTTTGGGCGAGGAAGGAGAAGGCTACAGGATTGCCCTGGCCAACCTTGAAGGCGGTCGCGTCGGCATCGCTTCGCAATCGGTGGGCATGGCCCGCGCCGCGTTCGAAGCGGCCCGCGACTATGCCCGTGAACGCGAGAGTTTCGGCAAACCGATCATCGAACATCAGGCCGTGGCCTTCCGCCTGGCGGACATGGCCACCCAGATCGCCGTGGCGCGGCAAATGGTGCACTACGCCGCCGCCCTGCGCGACAGTGGCAAACCGGCCCTGGTCGAAGCGTCGATGGCCAAACTGTTCGCCTCGGAAATGGCCGAGAAGGTATGCTCCTCGGCGCTGCAAACCCTTGGCGGTTACGGTTACCTCAACGACTTTCCGCTGGAACGGATCTACCGCGACGTGCGGGTCTGCCAGATCTACGAAGGCACCAGCGATATTCAGCGCATGGTCATTTCGCGCAATTTATAAGAAGGAGTCCCCCCTGTGAGCGACAAAGAGCTGAACTACGAAACGATTTTGCAGGAAACCCACGGCCGCGTGGGCCTGATTACCCTCAACCGGCCACAAGCGCTGAACGCGTTGAACGCGCAGATCGTCAGCGAGCTGAACCAGGCCCTGGATGGCTTCGAGGCTGACTCGAACATCGGCTGTATCGTCCTGACCGGTTCGAAAAAAGCCTTCGCCGCCGGTGCCGACATCAAGGAAATGGCCGAGCTGACCTATCCGCAGATCTACATCGACGACCTGTTCAGCGACAGCGATCGCGTGGCCAACCGCCGCAAGCCGATCATCGCGGCGGTCAACGGTTTCGCCCTGGGTGGCGGTTGTGAACTGGCGTTGATGTGCGACTTTATCCTGGCCGGCGACAACGCCCGATTCGGCCAGCCGGAAATCAACCTCGGCGTGCTGCCGGGCATGGGCGGCACTCAGCGCCTGACCCGTGCGGTGGGCAAGGCCAAGGCCATGGAAATGTGCCTGAGTGGGCGTTTGATCGATGCCGTGGAAGCGGAGCGTTGCGGCATCGTGGCGCGTATCGTGCCGAGCGATGAACTGCTGGATGAAGCGCTGAAAGTCGCGGCGTTGATCGCCAAGAAGTCGTTGCCGATTGCGATGATGGTCAAGGAAAGCGTCAACCGTGCCTTTGAAGTGAGCCTGGCCGAAGGCGTGCGCTTTGAGCGTCGGGTGTTCCATGCGGCATTTGCGACGCAGGATCAGAAGGAAGGGATGGCGGCGTTTATTGCCAAGCGTGAGGCTGAATTCCAAGGTAAGTAATGCGGCGTTCCTGCTGACGCTATCGCGAGCAAGCTCGCTCCCACAGTGTTCTCGGTCGTTCACACATATTGTGTACACCCTCGGAACCTGTGGGAGCGAGCTTGCTCGCGATGCTTTTAGGCCTTCACACCAAGTAGTTCTTCAGTTCGCGGGCAATCACCATCCGCTGAATCTCGCTCGACCCTTCGTAGATCTGCGTGATCCGCGCATCCCGGTAGTACTTCTCCACCGGATAGTCTTCCAGATAGCCATAGCCGCCATGAATCTGAATGGCGGACGAACAGACCTTTTCCGCCATTTCCGACGCAAACAGCTTGGCCTGTGACGCCTCCGACAGACAGGGTTTGCCGGCCGTGCGCAGGCGTGCGGCGTGCAGGATCATCAGTCGCGCGGCGTTCAACTGCATGTGCATGTCGGCCAGCAAATTGGCGATGCTCTGGTGTTCGTTGATCGTTTTGCCAAACTGCACCCGGTCACGGGAATAGGCCAGCGCCGCTTCGAACGCCGCGCGAGCAATGCCCAGTGCCTGAGCTGCGATGCCGATTCGCCCGCCTTCGAGGTTGGACAGGGCGATGGCAAGACCCTTGCCGCGCTCGCCGAGCAGATTAGCCTCAGGAATGGTGCAGTTGTTCAGGGTCACCGCGCAGGTGTCGGAAGCGCGGATGCCCATCTTGTGTTCGGTGCGATCAACGATAAAACCGGCAGTGTCGGTCGGCACCAGGAACGCCGAGATGCCACGTTTGCCCAGGTCCGGATCGGTCACGGCAAACACAATCGCCAGCTTGGCGCGCTTGCCGTTGCTGACGAACTGCTTGGCGCCATTGATCACCCACTGGCCGTCGCGCAGTTCGGCGCGGGTGCGCAGGTTGTGCGCCTCGGAACCGGCCTGGGGTTCGGTCAGGCAGAAGCAGCCGATGACCTTTCCGCTGGCCAGGTCCGCCAGCCAGGTCTGTTTCTGTTCTTCGCTGCCGTAGTTGAGCACCGGCCCGCATCCCACGGAGTTGTGGATGCTCATGAAAGCGCCGGTAGCACCGTCGCCGGCGGAGATTTCTTCCACGGCCAGGGCGTAGGCGACGTAGTCGACATAGGTGCCGCCCCATTCCTCGGGAACCACCATGCCCAGCAAGCCCAGTTCGCCCATCTTTGCCACCAGACCGTCGTCGATCCAGCCGGCCTTTTCCCAGGCCTGGGCATGGGGCGCGATTTCGCCGCGGGCAAAATCCCGGGCCATGTCGCGRATCATGMSTTGCTCTTCGSTCAATTCGATATCGTGCATGGTTCAGCTCCCGCTCTGGTCAAACTCGCTGAAGAAGCTCGCCACGTGTTCGGCGTCCAGCGCCTCGAGGGTGGGCGGGTTCCAGCGTGGTGTCTTGTCTTTGTCGATCAGCAAGGCGCGCACGCCTTCGATCAGGTCGCCGCGCTCGAACCACTGGCGGTCCAGGTGCAGCTCAAGGGCGAAACATTGTTCAAGGGGCAGCTCGCGTCCGCGACGGAGCATTTCCAGGGTCACGGCCATGGCCAGCGGCGAGCGGGTTTCCAGCAGGTTGGCGGTGGTAACGGCCCACTCATGGCTGTCGGCGACCGTGACCTGACGTAGTTGCTCCACAATACTCGGCACGTCGGGTTGGGCGAAGAAATGGTCGATGGCCGGGCGCAAAGTCGCCAGTGGCGCATCAGGCAGTTGCTGTACGGCGAACTTCGCCAGCAAGCCTTGCAGGTCCTTGAGCGGCGTGTCGTGCCATTCGAGCTGGTCGAGTTTCTCGTCCAGGACGCCAAGCTTGTCGCTTTCCAGGTACCAGTCGGCCAGGCCGCAGTACAGCGCATCGGCAGCGCGAATTTGTACGCCGCTGACGCCGAGGTAAATCCCTAGTTCACCGGGGATGCGCGGCAGGAAGTAACTGCCGCCGACGTCCGGGAAGTAGCCGATGCCGACTTCCGGCATCGCCAGACGGCTTTTTTCGGTGACCACGCGCAAATCTGCGCCCTGCACCAGACCCATGCCGCCGCCGAGGACAAAACCATCCATCAGGGCCAGCACTGGTTTGCGGTAGTGGTGGATCGCGAGGTCGAGGGCGTATTCCTCGACGAAGAAATCTTCGTGCAGGGTGTCGCCGCTTTTGAAGCTGTCATGCAGCGAGCGAATGTCGCCGCCGGCGCAGAAGGCTTTTTCGCCGGCACCGCGCAAGACTACGGCATGCACTTGTGAATCCTGGGCCCAGGCGTCGAGCTGGCGGTGCAGGTTGCGCACCATGTCCAGGGTGAGGGCATTGAGGCCGGCGGGGCGGTTGAGGGTCAGATGACCAATGTGGTTGCGAACCTCGGCCAGCACTTCGTTTTGCATGGCATCCATGGACTGAGTCCCCTTCGTTGAAACCTGAGCAGTCATCACTAACTCCCTGCTTTTATTGTTCTTTATCGAGATGCTCGCGCGCGAGCGATGGCGGATCGTATCAGTGCAAATTTGCCTTGTACAACCCGGATAAGTGCAGGATATCTGTGCATTTTTGCATGCTGATGTCCGATATTGTTACAGCGTAGACCACGGCGAATTCAGGCAAACGCCGCGAGCAGATCCTCTTCGAACGCCTTCTGCGCCTCGCCGGCCACCTGCGCCCGGTGCCGGGCCAGATGAAACGCGACATCGAAACTCATGTCGCCTCGGCGTACGGCTTTGAGCAAACCCTTGTCCTCCCAGGCATGGGCGAAGTGGCTGGGCAAATAACCGACATGCTTGCCGGAAAGGATGAAGGCGAGGGTGCCTTCGACTTGTTCGGAGCGCGCCGAACACAACTTGCCCTGGAAGGGTTCGTCACTGCGCAGGAAACGGTACGGGTGATCGACCCGGTCGCAGGCCTGCAGATCCTGATCGTCGGGGGCCGGGTTGGTGAACAGCGGGTGGCCGGGGGCGCAATACAGATGCTGGATTTCAATGAACAATTGGCGGTAGTCAAACGCGCTTTGCACTTGCGAGAAATAGCCGATGGCCAGGTCCAGTCGCTGTTGCAGCAACAAGCGCTCCATCTCGCCGGGCATGGCGCTGATCAGTTCGATGCGCACCGACTCGTCGCGCTCACGGAAGCGCCGGATCGCCTCGGCCACCCGTTGTAGCACCGATTGATCCAGGGCTTCGGACAGACCCAGGCGCACTTCGCCGATCAAGCGTCCGGCCACGCCGTTGGATTGATGACGGAAGGCTTCGATGGACTCGAACAATCCACGGGTGGCGCTGAGGAGTTGTTCGCCCTTGGGCGTGATCCGGAACCCTCCCTTGCCGCGACTGCACAAGCGATAGCCGAGACGGGTTTCCAGTTTGGCCATTTGCTGGCTGATGCTCGACTGGCTCAACCCCAACTCGCCCTGGGCTGCGCTGAAACCGCCGCACTCCACCACGCTGACAAACAGACGCAACAATTGCAGATCCAGATCGTGCAGTTGGCCGAGCATCAAACATTACTCCGTCATAAAGTCAGGTTAATTAACTTGGTATTTTACCAATGTATCCGACGACGCATCCTGCAACCACTTCCTCTAGTCAGGTGTTCGTCATGGCTCCCAAGTTCAAGCTGTGTTTACCCGCGCTGTTGCTCGCCGTTACCGTTTCGGCCCAGGCCGAGGACAAGGTGGTCAATCTGTACAGTTGGGCCGATTACGTGGCCCCTGAAACCCTGCAACGGTTCGAGCAGGAAACCGGCATCCATGTGCGCTACGACACCTTTGACTCTTCGGAGGTACTGGAGACCAAGCTGCTCACCGGCGGCAGCGGTTATGACGTGGTGGTGCCGTCCTCCAGCGTGCTGGCCCGGGGGCTTGCCGCCGGGGCGTTGAAACCGATTCCCCACGAAGGTCTCAAGGGTTACGCCAACCTCGATCCGGACTTGCTGGAAAAACTCGCCGCTGTCGACCCGGGCAACCGATTTGGCGTGCCTTATACCTGGGGCACCTTGGGATTGGGGATGAATGTCGAGGCGGTGAAACTGCGCTTGCCGGATGTGCCGCTCAACAGCCTGGATATGCTGTTCAAACCCGAATACGCGAGCAAGTTGAAGGACTGCGGCATCGCCATTCTTGACTCGCCCCAGGAGGTGATCGGGCTGGCGCTGCATTATCTGGGTAAAGATCCCTACAGCACGGACAAGAGCGATCTGTCAGCCGCCGAGGCGTTGCTGCATCAGCTACAGCCGAACGTGCTGTACGTCGCCACCGGGCGGCAGATCAGCGATCTGGCCAATGGCAGCGTGTGCCTGGCGCTGACCTACAACGGCGACGCGAGCATGGCTGCCGACCAGGCACGCAAGGCCAATAAACCCTATGAAATTGCCTACCGGATTCCCAAGGAGGGCACGCTCGTGTGGCAGGACAACCTGGCCATCCCCAAGGACGCGCCACACCCCGAAGCCGCCCGCGCCTTTATCGAGTTCATGTTGCGCCCCGAGTCCGTGGCAGCACTGACCAACACCTTGTTCTTCGCCACCGCCAACCAGGCCGCCACGCCGCTGGTGGATGAAGCGGTGCGCACCGATCCGGACATCTACCCGCTGGCCGACGTGCGGGAACGGCTGTACGCCGACCGCAGCATGGACCTCAAGGACATGCGTCAACGCACCCGACTGTGGACCACTTTCCGTAGCCGCCAATAATAAAAAGGAAACATCAATGGACGTCCCGATGCAGAACGATCAAGCCCTTACCCGTGACAGCCTATACGGCACGGCCGCCGAAAGTACCTACGCCGGTATCACCAGTTTCATGCGTCGCCGCTACAGTCGCGACCTGCGTGGCGTTGATGTGGCCGTCAGTGGCGTGCCGTTCGACACCGCCACCAGCAACCGCCCCGGCGCACGCTTCGGACCACGGGGCATCCGCGCCGCCTCTGCCGGGATCGCCTGGGAACGGCACTGGCCGTGGACGTTTGATCCGTTCGATCACCTGGCGGTCATCGACTACGGCGATTGCGATTTCGATTATGGCTCGCCGCAGTCGACGCCCGAATTGATTGAGGCCCACGCCGAGCACATCCTCAACGCCGGCACGGCGATGCTGACTTTTGGTGGCGACCATTTCATCACTTATCCGCTGCTCAAGGCCCATGCCCGCAAGCACGGGGCTTTGTCGCTGATCCACTTCGACGCCCACAGCGACACCTGGCCGGACGAAGAGGGCAAGCGCATCGACCACGGCACCATGTTCTGGCACGCGGCCCGGGAAGGGCTGGTGGACCCGTCGCGCTCGGTACAAATCGGCTTGCGCACCACCAACGATGATCACCAGGGCTTTCAAGTGCTCGACGCGCGCCAGGTCCATCGCCGTGGCTGCGAAGCGATTGTCGAGGCGATTCGCGCGCGGGTCGGCGACAATCCGGTGTACCTGACCTTCGACATCGACTGCCTCGATCCGGCCTTCGCCCCTGGCACCGGAACTCCGGTGTGCGGCGGCTTGAGCACGGTGCAGGCGCTGGAGATTCTCGGCGGTCTGCGGGGGATCAATCTGGTGGGCATGGACGTGGTGGAGGTGGCTCCGGCCTATGACAGCGCAGAGATCACGTCACTGGCGGCGGCGACGCTGGCGATGGAAATGCTATGTCTGTATGCGGCAAAACATAAGGTCGATATGTAGTACACAAACCCTGTGGGAGCGAGCTTGCTCGCGATAGCGGTCTTGCATTCAACATCTCTGTTGGCTGGCAGGGCCTCATCGCGAGCAAGCTCGCTCCCACAGTTTTGATGGGTGTCAGGCGACTGGCAGGGCTGGCAGGTCGAGGATCTGCCCCCCGCTGAACCGTGCGAACGAGCCGGAAATGGATTCGTGCGGCACGCCTTTGGCCACATCACTGATGCCGTCCAGTCGTGCCAGTTGCTCGGTGCTCAATTGCACATTCAGCGCGCCCAACGTGGCGTCCAGTTGCTCGCGTGTCCGGGAACCGAGGATCGGAATCAGTGCCGTGGTCGAGCGCCTGGCCTTTTCCCGTAGCCAGGCGATGGCCACGTGGGTCGGGCTGGCATCGAGTGCTGCGGCGACGTCGATCAAGGTGTCAAGCAGAGCGGTTTCGCGGGCGCTTTTTTCAGCGTGAATCAGCACGCCGAGCTTGTTCGCGCGGTTGTCGCCTTCACTGTTGCGATATTTACCGGTCAGGAAGCCGCCACCCAGCGGCGACCACAACGTCGCGGCCAGACCCAGGGCTTCGGCCATCGGCAGTTGTTCGCGCTCGGCGGTGCGTTCGGCGAGGCTGTATTCGACCTGGATCGCAGCAATCGGCGCAAAACCGCGTACCTCGGCCAGCAGGTCGGCGCGGGCGATGCGCCACGCGGGGAAGTTCGACAGTCCGGCGTAATGAATCTTGCCGGCACTGACCAGATCGTCGAAGCCACGCAGGATCTCTTCCATGGGCGTGACGCCGTCACTCATGTGGGCCCAGAACAGGTCGATATGCTCGGTCTTCAGGCGTTTCAGGCTTTCTTCGACGGCGCGCACCATGTTCTTGCGGCTGTTGCCGGTGTGGGAAATGCCGGCCGCCGGTGTAGTCCCGAGGGTGTATTTGGTGGCGATGACCAGGCGATCCCGTTCTGCGGCGATGAATTCGCTGAGCATGGCCTCGGACTGCCCGCCCTGATAGCCATTGGCGGTATCGATGAAATTGCCGCCGGCTTCCAGGTAGCCATCAAAAATGCGCCTGGCTTCGTCTCGCTCGGCACCATGGCCCCAACCGGTACCGAAATTACCGGCGCCCAGCGCCAGTTCGGAAACCCGCAAGCCGGTTTTACGACCGAAAACTTTGTAATGCATGGGATGACTCCAGAGGGATGGCGACGAGGCTTAATAGATTTCCAGTAACATCTATTAAATATGATACTAGTAATCTAATGCGTCAAGACGCTTTTCCTTCCTGCATAAAACTGCCGATCACTGGTCACGTTATTCATGCGCAATGGCATACTGCCGCCCATGACTATCGATTCCCCCTTAAGCGCCTGGCAGCATGCCATTGAACAAAAGGGCTTCGTCCAGGACGAGGCCCAGGAACATGCCGTGTGGGCGCTGCAAAAATGCTACGAAGCGCTGCACGAAGGCCGCTCGCCCATTTCCGGCGTGTACCTGTGGGGGCCTGTCGGGCGGGGTAAAACCTGGCTGATGGACCAGTTCTACCAAAGCCTGCGAGTACCGGCGCGGCGCCAGCACTTTCACCATTTCATGGGCTGGGTGCATCAGCGCTCGTTTCAACTGACCGGCACCGCCGATCCGCTCAAGGCACTGGCCCGTGAATTGGCCGAAGAGGTTCGCGTGCTGTGTTTCGACGAGCTGTTCGTCAATGACATCGGCGACGCGATCATTCTCGGGCGCCTGTTCCAGGTGATGTTCGAACAGGGCGTGGTGGTGGTCTGCACCTCAAACCTGCCGCCGGACCAGTTGTACGCCGACGGATTCAATCGCGACCGTTTCCTGCCCGCCATCGCGGCGATCAAGCAGCACATGCAGGTGATTGCCGTGGATGGCGGGGAAGACCATCGCCTGCATCCGGGGGCCGGTTCGCAACGTTATTGGGTGGCCGAGCCCGGCAGGCCCGGCGCGCTGGATGAAGTGTTCCAGGTATTAAGCGTCGGCCAGTCAGTATCGAGCGAGCCGGTCAAGGTCGGTTACCGTTCCCTTGAGGTGGTCAAGTCCAGCCCGACCGTGCTTTGGACCCGTTACGCCGCGCTGTGCGAACAACCCTTCGCAGCCATGGATTTCATAGCCCTGTGCGATACCTACGGCGCTATTCTGTTAAGTGACGTGCCCAACCTCAGCGCACAAAAACGCGCCGGGCGCATTGCCCGCGGCACCGAGGACGGTGTCGAGCGGGTGGAGGCGGGGGATCGCGAGTTGCCGCAGTTGTCGGTGCATGACGACGGTGTGCGACGCTTCATTGCCCTGGTGGACGAGTGCTACGACCGCAAGGTGCCGCTGTACCTTGAAGCGCAAGTGCCAATGGCATCGCTTTACACCGAGGGTTATCTGGAATTCCCGTTCCGCCGCACCCTCAGTCGATTACAGGAAATGCAACTGCAGCGGTTTGCCGAAGTTTGATCGGGAGCAGCGAACATGAACCAGCCCCTGTCGCACCATTTGCTGACCATGGCCTATCAGAACGCCTGGGCCAATCACCGACTGGCCAAGGCCTGGCGTCAGTTGAGCCCGCAGGAACTGACCGCGCCACGGGTCAGCTTCTTCCCCACAATCCGTGCCACGCTCAACCACATCCTCACCTGTGACTGGTTTTATGTGGACGCCCTGGAGCGCGAATTGCGTGGCGACGATCCGCATCCCGATTGTCGTGTGTTTTTCAAGGAAGACGAGCCCTGCCTCATGGCGACGGACCTCGTTGGCGAACAGGCCCACGTCGACCGCCGGCTGATCGCCTACTGTGAGCAGATGCGCGACGCCGACCTCGGCAAAATCCTGACCATCGCCCGCGACACCCCGCAACACGATAGCCGATTGCGTCTGCTGTCCCATTTGTTTGAACACCAGATCCATCATCGAGGGCAGGTTCACGCCATGCTCAGCGGCACTTCGGTCATGCCACCGCAACTCGACGAGTTTTTCTGCGCCGGTGAATCGCACTTGCGGGCCGAGGACTTTGCCGAACTGGGATGGACGGAAGCATTGATCTGGGGCGCATGAGCGCCAAAGATTTCTGCGGTTGCGATTGTCGATACCACGGTGCTCGCGCTATGGTCTGCCGGCACCTCAGCGTGAAATACATGCTGTGGGCTACTTCATGTGTGATCGAGGATGGAAATGGACTCCGCAGAAATTCTTGTGCTTCAGGCCAGTTACACCAATCCGGTGCATGCCGAGGCTATTTGTCTGGTGTTGAACCACTACGCCGAGGACCCGATGGGGGGCGGCCAGCCGTTGCCGGCCAATGTACTGGAGCAACTCCCGGCAGAGCTTGCCCGGCGTCCCCACGCCTTCAGTGTGCTGGCCTTTGTCGGTGGCGAGCCGGCCGGGCTGGTCAATTGCTTCGAGGGATTCTCGACCTTTGCCTGCCGGCCGCTGGTCAATGTGCACGATGTGGCGGTGGTGAAAAAATTTCGCGGCCTGGGCTTGAGCCAGAAAATGCTGCAAAAAGTCGAGGACATCGCCCGTCAGCGTGGCTGCTGCAAGCTCACCCTGGAAGTGCTGGAAGGCAACGCTGTGGCCCAGGGGGCCTATGAAAAAGCCGGTTTTGCCCCCGGCATGTTCGACCCGGCCCATGGACGGATGCTGTTCTGGATCAAGAGCCTCTGATTCAACAGGCAAAAAAAGGGCGTCCATCAGGACGCCCGACAATCTTCTCCGACCGTAGAAGTCAGAGGTCCATGGATCATTTCGGTCTGTAGGTTTCAGTCATTTGTGCGGTTTGATCGTCCGGAACCCGCAACTCGGTGCTTTGGATGGGGTGGCCCAGGGCTTGTTGCTGGGCCAGTCGCAGACTTTCGTAGTAATAGCGCATGCGTTCGGCTCCGCCTTCGGCAAAAGCGCTGGATGCGCCCAAGGCCATCAGGCCGGCGAGGATCAATGCGGTGCGTTTCATGGTTTGCCTCCCACTACAGATGTCGGATGCCTTTCGTCCATGAATCAATGAAGCAGTGTCGAAATGGCATTATCCGCCGAATCCGTTAAATGGGAATCAACTTCACCAACGGCCTTCATGGCTAGCGCGGGAAGCCTGCTCGGAGAAGGTCGCGAGCCGGTGCGGAAGCAGTGCAGACTGCTCCCGCTTGAAAGGAGGGGGTCAGGCGAGTGGGGCGCGTTGCGTCACAGCCAAGGGCTGTATCTGACCGGCTTGCAGCAGCAGTCGCAACTGCGCCAACTCCTGCTTCAATTGATCGCGTTCGTCCTTCAACTGACGCAATTCATCGCGACGGATTGTGACGTAAAGGGTTTGTGCTGGCAGTGCGGTGTGTACTGTGCCCATTGCTCACCTCGCAAATGGCGTGTCTCAACTGTAGAACCGCCTCGAAAATCAACGGCTGATCTACTATCGGCGCCAATTTTGATTTCTTTTGCCCCCGAAGGGAACTTTTTTATTTTTCATGGTCGTTGTGTCTTCGGTTTGATTCCCGACGTTATCCATCAGGATCGGGCACAATGCCCGGAAACTTCACGCCAACGCTCTGGACTAACCTCATGAGTCGCGTTGGGCTATAACCTTTGACACACTTTTATTTGTAGTAGGGAGCATCAGCACATGCAACTCGGGATTATTGGACTGGGCCGCATGGGCGGCAATATTGCGCGGCGCCTGATGCTCAACGGGCACACCACCGTTGTTTACGATCGCAATACCGCCTTTGTCGAAGCCCTGGCCACCGAAGGCTCCACGGGCGTCACCGATCTGCCAGCGCTGGTCGCTGGCCTGGCCAGGCCGCGTGCGATCTGGGTCATGCTGCCGGCCGGCGCGCCGACCGAAGAAACCATCGACACCCTGAGCACCTTGCTCGAAGCCGGCGACACCATCATCGACGGCGGCAACACCTTCTATAAGGACGATATCCGCCGGGCGAAAACCCTGTCGGAAAAAGGCCTGCATTACATCGACGTCGGTACCTCCGGCGGCGTCTGGGGCCTGGAGCGCGGTTACTGCATGATGATCGGCGGCGATGCCGAGACCGTTAAGCGCCTCGACCCGCTGTTCGCAACCCTGGCCCCGGGCCTGGGCGACATCCCGCGCACCAAGGACCGTAAGTCTGACGACGATCGTGCCGAGCGTGGCTACATTCACGCCGGTCCCGCTGGCGCCGGGCATTTCGTGAAGATGATCCACAATGGCATCGAGTACGGAATGATGCAGGCCTTCGCCGAAGGCTTCGACATCCTGCAAACCAAAAACAGCGAGAGCCTGCCGCAAGATCAGCGTTTCGACCTGAACGTCGCCGACATCGCCGAAGTCTGGCGTCGTGGCAGCGTGGTGTCCTCGTGGTTGCTCGACCTGACGGCCGACGCCCTGGCCAGCGATCCGAAACTCGAAGGGTTTACAGGCGAAGTGGCCGACAGCGGTGAAGGTCGCTGGACCATCGAAGCCGCGATGGAGCAAGCGGTGCCGGTGCCGGTGCTGTCGAACTCGCTGTTCTCCCGCTACCGCTCGCGTGGGCAAGGCACCTTTGGCGACAAGATTCTCTCGGCCCAGCGCTTCGGTTTCGGCGGCCACGTGGAGACCTCGAAAAAATGACCCATGTGATCCGCAGGAAATCCAAGGCTGAGCCCGCACCACCGACGACGCTGTTTCTGTTTGGCGCCCACGGTGATCTGGTCAAGCGCCTGTTGGTCCCGGCGCTGTATAACCTCAAGCGCAACGGCTTACTCGGGGATGGACTGCGGATCATCGGCGTTGACCACAACGCCATCAGCGATGAAGGCTTTGCGCAAAAGCTCGAAGACTTCATTCGAAACGAGATGGCTGGCAAGGGTGACCACACCCTTGATCCAGCGGTCTGGTCCAGACTTGCCAAAGGCATCAGCTACGTCCAGGGCGATTTTCTGGACGACAGCACTTATCAAGCGCTGGCGGCGAAAATCGCCGACAGCGGAACCGGCAATGCGGTGTTCTACCTGGCTACCGCGCCGCGTTTCTTCAGTGAAGTGGCACGCCGCCTCGGTGCCGCCGGCTTGCTGGAGGAAACCCCCGAGGCGTTCAGAAGGGTGGTTATCGAAAAGCCCTTCGGCTCCGACCTGCAAACGGCCGAGGCCTTGAACGCCTGCTTGCTCAAGGTGATGACGGAAAAGCAGATCTACCGGATCGATCATTACCTGGGCAAGGAGACCGTGCAGAACATTCTGGTCAGCCGGTTCTCCAACAGCCTGTTCGAAGCGTTCTGGAACAATCACTACATCGATCACGTGCAGATCACCGCCGCCGAAACCGTCGGCGTGGAAACCCGTGGCAGTTTTTATGAGCACACCGGCGCGCTGCGGGACATGGTGCCCAACCACCTGTTCCAGTTGCTCGCGATGGTGGCGATGGAGCCTCCCGCCGCGTTTGGCGCCGATGCGGTGCGCGGCGAGAAAGCCAAGGTCGTCGGCGCGATCAGGCCCTGGACAGTCGAAGAGGCCCGTGCCAACTCGGTGCGCGGCCAATACGCCGCGGGTGAAATCGACGGCAAGGTACTGCCGGGCTATCGCCAGGAAGACAAGGTCGCGCCCGACAGCAATACCGAAACCTATGTGGCCCTCAAGGTCATGATCGATAACTGGCGCTGGGTCGGCGTACCGTTCTACCTGCGCACCGGCAAGCGCATGAGCGTGCGTGACACCGAGATCGTGATTTGCTTCAAGCCGGCGCCCTATGCGCAGTTCCGTGATACCGAGGTCGACGAGTTGCAGCCGACCTATCTACGGATACAGATCCAGCCCAACGAAGGCATGTGGTTCGACCTGTTGGCCAAGCGCCCCGGTCAGGCCTTGAAGATGGACAACATCGAGCTGGGGTTTGCCTACAAGGATTTCTTCGAGATGCAGCCGTCCACCGGCTACGAAACCCTGATCTACGATTGCCTGACCGGCGACCAGACGCTGTTCCAGCGCGCTGACAACATCGAAAACGGTTGGCGCGCCGTGCAGCCGTTCCTGGATGCCTGGCAGCAGGATTCCAGCGTGCAGAGTTATGCCGCCGGGGAGAACGGCCCCAAGGCCGGCGAAGAGTTGCTCGCCCGTGACGGTCGCGTCTGGCACCGCCTCGGATGAGGGAAGTCACACAACGGCCCATCCGTCTTCTGCTCAGTGACATGGACGGCACCTTGCTGCTGCCCGATCACAGCCTGAGTCAGCGCACTATCGACGCGGTCCGCTCGTTGCGCGAGGCGGGCGTTTTGTTCAGCCTGGCCACCGGCCGTCCACCCAAAGCCATGTTGCAAGTCATTGAAGCCCTGGGCGTCGACCTGCCGACGGCGGCCTTCAATGGCGGGACGCTGGTCAATCCGGACGGTAGCTTGCTGGTCGCGCACTATTTGCCGGCGACGGCCGCGTTAATCACATTGACGCTGCTTTGCGACCTGCCTGATGTCGAGGTATGGGTGTTCAGTGGCGGCGATTGGCTGGTGAAGGATGCGCACGGGCCGATGGTGCCTCGAGAGCAGCATGGTTTGGGGTACCCGCCGGTAGTGGTCGACAGTTTCGAGCCGTACCTGGAGCGTATCGACAAGATCGTCGCCGCGAGCAACAACACCGAATTGTTGATCGAACTTGAAGCGCGGCTGCTGCCGCACGTGGCAGGTCAGGCGCAGGTTTCACGCTCGCAGCCGGTGTACCTGGATGTGACCGCCATGTCAGCCAACAAGGGCGCGGCATTGGCGACACTGGCCAAGTATCTCGGCGTGCCGCTGGATCAGACAGCGGCAATCGGGGATGGCGGTAATGACCCGGCGATGTTCCAGGTTGCCGGGTTGTCGATCGCCATGGGACAGGCGGAGGAGGCGGTCAAGCGTCAGGCCGATGTGATCACTGACGCCAATACCGAGGACGGTGCGGCGCAGGCGATTGAGCAATACATTCTCCCTCGATAACAACGCAAACCCTTTGTGTGAGCGAGCTTGCTCGCGATGAGGCCATGTCAGTCACCAAATGTGTTGAATGTCAGGCAGCAATCGCGAGCAAGCTCGCTCCCACAGGGCTCGGCGGTGTCAGAGCCAGTAACTCACCGCATACCACCCGAGCAAGCCCATCACCACGGTGTACGGCAATGCCATCCAGACCATCCGCCCGTAAGACAGGCGCACCAGCGGTGCGATCGCCGAGGTCAGCAAGAACAGAAACGCCGCCTGGCCGTTGGGCGTCGCCACGCTCGGCAGGTTGGTGCCGGTATTGATCGCAATGGCCAGCGTCTCGAAATGCTCACGGGTCATCTCACCCGCCATGAAGGCGCGCTTCACTTCGGTGATGTAAATGGTTGCCACGAACACGTTGTCGCTGATGGCGGACAGCAGGCCGTTGGCAATGAACAGCATGCCCGGCTGTTGGTCAGCCGGAAGCGTCAGCACCCAGTGGATCAGCGGGGCGAACAGTTGCTGATCGTGAATCACCGCGACCACGGCGAAAAACACCACCAACAAGGCGGTGAACGGCATGGCGTCCTTGAACGCGGTGCCCAGGCGGTGTTCGTCGGTGATGCCGGTAAAGGCGGTGATCAACACGATCACCATCAACCCGATCAAACCCACTTCGGCGATGTGAAACGCCAGCCCGGCAATCAGAATCAATGCGGCAAAGCCTTGCACCAGAAGCGCTGCGCGTTGGCGCGTGGTGCGCTCGGCATTGTCTTCGGCGGCGTAGTTGGCCAGCACCGCACGGACGTTATCCGGCAGCAGCGTGCCGTATCCGAACCCGCGCAGCTTTTCCAGCAGGACACACGTGACCAACCCGGCAACCAGTACCGGCAGGGATACCGGCGCAACCTGGGTAAAGAACTCGGAGAAGTGCCAGCCCATTTCATGGCCTATCAGCAGGTTCTGCGGTTCACCGACCAGCGTACAAACACCGCCCAGTGCGGTGCCCACGGCACCGTGCATCAGCAGGCTGCGCAGAAACGCGCGAAACTGCTCGAGATCACCCTGATGCAGGGTGGGCAGGTGTTTGTCGTCGCTGAACTCGCTGTCCTGACGCGGATCGTTGCCCGAGGCCACGCGGTGATACACCGAGTAAAAACCTACGGCGGCACTGATGATCACGGCGGTCACGGTCAAGGCATCGAGGAACGCCGACAGAAAGGCCGACAAAAAGCAGAACATCAGGGCCAGCAGGGCCTTGGAGCGAACCCCGAGCAGCAGGCGCGAGAACAGGTACAGCAACAAGTCCTTCATGAAATAGATACCGGCCACCATGAACATCAGCAGCAGGATCACCGGGAAGTTGTGCAGCAACTCGTCGTATAGCGCCTGGGGCGTGGTCATCTTCAGCAGCAGGGCTTCAATCAATAACAGGCCGCCGGGCATCAGCGGATAACACTTGAGCGCCATGGCCAGGGTAAAGATGAACTCCAGCACCAGCAGCCAGCTGGCCGCCACCGGGCCCGCAGTCCACAGCACCAGGGCATTGAGAATCAGAAAGCCGACGATGCAGGCCTTATACCAACGGGGCGAGTTCCCGAGAAAGTTGTGCGCGAACGCCTGGGCCATTGAACCGGACATCGGCTGCTCCTTGTTTTAAGAAGCGCGCAAGTTGCCGTAAGAGGGCGAGAAGATCAAGCGCAGGAAAAATGCATCGGTTTAGCCCAGAAAGCGCGCGACGACTGCCTTGTAACTTCCATGCAACGAATAGCCGCCAGCTACGATGTTTCCATTGGCCTGCATCGCGACACAGGTGGCAGTATCCAGGCTGGGGCCGAGGCGGGTCCGCGTATAGCCACAGCCTGCGCCAAAGCGGGCATCACGATGGCCATTGGGCAGGTATCGCCCGAGTATGAAGTCTGCTTCAACGCCGCCGATGGTTGCACCCGCCGTCAGCACACGGCCATCGGGCTGTAACTGCGCGGCGATCCAGTGGCATCCGCTATGACCGATTTCCAGCCGCTGCGGTTGTCCGCGGTTGCAATGATTGTCGGGTCGGCCGTTGCTGTGCATTTTAAATGTCAGGCAGCGCATCGGCTCGCAACTGCTGCCAAAACACAGGATGTCGCCTTCGTTTTGCTGGACCACTTGACTGACTCGGGCGCCATGCCCTTGCGCCTTGAAGGTCATGAATCCATCCACGGCAAAACGGTCGTCGAGGCGCCCGTCCGGGTGATAGCGCGCCAGCAAGCCTTCCTCAGGAAAGTTGATCGATCCACCGACCAGAATTCGGCCATCACGTTGTACCGTCAGGCTGCTGAGCCAGGTATTCATCAGCAGGTGCCTGACCACCACAAAGCCGTGGCCATTGAACGAGCAGTCCAGCGAGCCTTCGACATCCAGCCGTATCAACAGACCGACGTGATCGGCCAGTTCGTAGTGATGGTTGGCCAGGATCAGGATCCGGCCGTCTTGCTGTACGTCGACATCGCAGGCTTCTGCGCCCGGCACACCGGGAGGCAGCCAGGCATCGCGGATGCCCAGGGACAGACCGCCAGGCAATCGCACGACGCAGTGGCCATTATCGCCAAAGCTCTGAACCAGGCGACCCTGCTGATCCAGCAATGCGAGGGCCGGGAGCGTACGGTGCGCGTTTTCGTAGTGCAGCCCGGCCAACAGGATATTGCCGTCGGGCATGACCAGAACCTTGGCGCCCATGGCTTCGAACCCCGGTTCGAATTGCCCGATGACACTGCCTTGTTTACCGAACGCGAGGTCTGCGGAACCATCCTCCAGCAAGCGAGCCAAACCAAAGCGGCTGCCATCGGCCATGCCGACTTTTGCTGCTACCAGCAAGCGACCTTGCGCATCGATCGCAACGCCATAGGCCAGGCTGGAAAGGCTGTCGGCGAAATACACCTGGGTTTTGCCGTTGGCGGCAAACGTCGTATCGAGGGTCCCGGGGTTGTTCCGGGTGACGGGGTAGGCAAAAGCGGACTGGATTGACATGCGCCGCATCTCCTTGCGAGTCGTCTTGATCCAGAAGTTTGGGTGGCGACTATGTAGGGAGAATATTCAATCCCTGAATGGGGAGATGCACAACGGTGAGAACTAACAAACGGAGAGTCGCAGCGTGCCACAACAGTGTCTTTTCGAACCAATGGCGAGCCTGCAAAGTACCGGGTGCACAAAAGTTCCAACTTGCGGGGGCAATTAGTGCGGATGGGCGAGAACGATCAGCCCAACTAATGACAGGGGGAGGGCGCGGATTACCCCGGAGTAATCCGCAAAACAATTAGTGCGGCATCGACCACGACTGCAGTGTGTAACCTTCCTGGCTCAATTCGGCGCGGGCCTGTTCCAGCAGCAGTTCGAGCTGTGCGGGATCGGAGTAAGCGCTGCTTGGGATCTGCTTGCGGCCAATGCTGGTGCTGGTGCGGTCGATAACGGTCAGGCTGAGTTCACCATTTCCGTCTTGTGGAGCCCAGGCCACGCATTTGAATGGTTTAAATGCGCGGTCGGCAATCAGAAGTGCTTCGTTGATACGCAGCGGGGCGTTCATAGGGTCTTCTCTCTGTATGCCCAATCAAGTGATGTGCCGACGGTTGGGCTTACCGTTCGGCTGGTTACTTGTACTGATGCCCGCAACCGGGGTTTGGGTCACACACAATCAAAAGAAATTTCCAATTTATTTCACAGGCTCAAGAATGAGCCTGACATTGAAAGCTGAATGAAAGGAAAGAGTCGTTAGGTAACTAACAAGTCGCATCTTATAACTGGTTTATTAGCATCCCTATCGTCAAACGGTACAAGGCCCTGTCAAATTCTTGCTAATGTTACAGTCAGGTCAGCCAAATGACTGTTTTTAATAAATTTTCGTAAATTTGGCGCCAAGGAACAGTCATGAGCGATGCGCCTGCTTTACGACGTTTATTAGTGGTGGACCCCTGTGACGATTGCTATCGTCTGCTCCCTGGATTGCGCGCTATCGGTTGGGACGTTGACAGCTGCACGCTGGAGAACGCCGCTGACCGAACCTGTGACGTGGGCTTGTTACGCTTGCAGCCCTTTCACCTTGAGCACCCGGAAGCTGTCAAAGAATTGATCAGCCGCAGCGGTACCGAGTGGATAGCCGTACTCAATCAGGAAGTGCTGCGCCTGCAAAATGTCGGCGACTTCGTCTGTGAGTGGTTTTTTGACTTTCATACCTTGCCATTCGATGTGTCCCGGGTTCAGGTAACGCTGGGCCGGGCGTTTGGCATGGCGCGGTTGCGCGGGCAGGGTACGGTCCATGTTGACCAGCCCGAGCACGAATTGCTGGGTGACAGCAAACCTATCCGTGAACTGCGGAAGCTGTTGAGCAAACTGGCTCCGACCGAATCTCCGGTATTGATTCGGGGTGAAAGCGGCACTGGCAAGGAACTGGTCGCACGCACCCTGCATCGTCTGTCCCAGCGTCACAGCAAACCCTTTATTGCGATCAATTGTGGTGCGATTCCCGAACACTTGATCCAGTCCGAGCTGTTTGGCCATGAGAAAGGCGCATTTACCGGCGCGCACCAACGCAAGGTCGGACGGATAGAAGCCGCCAACGGTGGCACTCTGTTTCTCGACGAGATCGGTGACCTGCCACTGGAGTTGCAAGCCAATCTGCTGCGGTTCCTCCAGGAAAAACACATTGAGCGGGTGGGCGGCAGTCAGCCGATTCCGGTGGATGTGCGGGTTCTGGCGGCGACGAACGTCAACCTTGAAGCCGCCATCGAGAAGAAACGCTTTCGCGAAGACTTGTATTACCGCTTGAACGTACTGCAAGTGGCGACTGTTCCGCTGCGCGAGCGCCATGGCGACTTGGCGGCGCTGGCCAACCACTTCTCTCATTTCTACAGCCGTGAAACCGGGCGCCGCCCACGCAGTTTCAGCGAAGACGCGTTGATTGCCATGGGCAAACACGACTGGCCAGGCAATGTTCGCGAACTCGCCAATCGCGTTCGTCGCGGGCTGGTGTTGGCCGAAGGCCGGCAGATCGAGGCCCGTGATCTGGGGTTGATCAGTCAGCATGCGATCGCCGCGCCGATGGGCACCCTCGAAGAATACAAGAGCCGGGCCGAACGCCAGGCATTGTGTGATGTATTGAGCCGCCACAGCGATAACCTGAGTATCGCCGCCAAAGTATTGGGTGTGTCGCGACCGACCTTCTACCGGTTGTTGCACAAGCATCAGATTCGCTGAACTGCAGCCTTAAACAAAAAACCGCTGCAATTGAAACTGCAGCGGTTTTTTTGTTCGGGTTAGAAGTAGTAAGGCAGTTTCAGGCTGAACTGGAAGTCCGGGGCATCGTCCGTCATGCCGATGGACAGGTTGGGGACGATGGTCAGGCTGTCGGTGGCCGCAATGGTCATGCCGATGTTGAAGTAACCGGCGTTGGCATCGCTGGATACCACCGATTGCCAATCCCCGCCATCTTCCTTGAGCTTGCTTTTGCGCTGTACCAGGTCGGAGACCGAGAACGACATACTCATCTTTTCGTTCAAGGCGAACGCAATACCGGCGCCAATCTGGAAGCTGTCGCCAATGCGTACTTTGCCCGGTGTCTTGACCGCCGGGTTGGAGCTGATGTCGTCGAAAGACTCTTCCAGGTTGTGCGTGTAGGACAGGCTGCCGAACAGCACCGCTGGATCGAACGTCTTGACCAGAGAGATCCCCGGCGTAATCGACCAGACGCCATTACCGGTAGGCAAGGATTCAGGCACGGCCAGGTTTGAGTTATCGTCCACCCGAATCAGCTTGATGCCGAACGGATCTTTGCCGGTCGGCGCCTTGACGCGCAAGGTCACCACGGCATCCGGGGTGTTGACCGACTCGTCGAGGAATTTGTAGGCGATACCGAAGTTGACGTCACCAATGGTCGGGTCTTCTTTGACGGTATCTTCGGTCGTGACGTTTGCGGCGCCGTTATTGCCGCCACCGGACTGGTACGTGGACTGACGGTAGACCACCGGCACGTTCAGGTCGAACTGCCAGCGATTGTTGAAGTTGTAGCGGCCGGTGAGGTCAAGCGTCCATGTGTCGGCCTTGATCCGGTCCAGGTTGATGGCGCCCAGAAAGATCGAGTCCAGGGCGAGAAAACCGTTGAGGATCAGTTGGCGGGTATCGTATCGGGAGTAGGTAATCCCGGTTTCGAAGCTGAACTTGCCACCGCCGAAGAATCCGCTGGCCTCGTCATACAGGTTTGAAACGCTTTGCGCCGGTTGTGAGTCATCGGCCAGCGATTGTCCATACGAGCTGCCACTGCCCCCGGCGGCGCCCCCTGAAGCGGCCGCGGCACCGGTGCCGGTCGCGACGCTTGGATTGCCCTTCAGGTCTGCCGGCGACTTGGCCAGGCGTTTGGGAGGGGGTGAAGCGGGCTGTTCTTCGACCTGGCGCACCCGTTGTTCGAGAACCGCCAGGGCTTTTTGCTGGACTTCGTATCGTTGTTTCAACTCCAGAAGCTCTCGTTTGAGAGCCTCCAATTCCGGGTCAGGTGCTGCCTGCACTAACGCCGCCGGGAGTAGAGTGCACAAGCATATAACTGTACGCAGTGATACCGATCGGTACATGAAAAAGCCGTCCATTTGTGCCCAATGGTCGTAATTCAGCGTAGTTCAATACCCCAAGGTCCGTAATGCAGCGAGTTGGTTCAGGTTGTAGCCCAATGCACCAGCACTCGGGCCTTTATTGTCGAGCACTACATTGAGTCGAGTCATGTTGTTGACCACATTGCTGTTGCCCAGCAACCGGGTGTCTTGCAGTAGCCCGCCTTGGGCGACTTGTTGCAGGCTTGAGCCCTGGTTGTTGTTGGCGGTAATGGCCACCTGAACACCGCCGCCGGTCGCGGACACAGCGACACTGCCTGCAGCATTGCTGCCGGTGATGGTTTGACCGGCTATCAGCGCCAGGCCCCGGCTCGGCACCGGCGCAGGGGCCGTGCTGGCCTCTTTGACGTTGATGGCGATCTTGTTGTTTGAACTGTTGCCATCGCCTGCAGCCCGTGTGACCTGGGTGATGCCCTGAGAGGTGCCCAGCCCGGCGCCACCCGTTACATGACCGGTACCCGAGTTGGGCGAACCGCCTTTACCGTTGTGTTTGATGGTTGAAACGTAGAACTCGGGCTTGACCGTTTCGGCTTGAAGGCGCATCGAGGTGGTTGCCCCGATCAGATCACCACTGGCGTTGCGCCAGGTACTGCTCATGACAACACCGAAGCTGATGATCCGCCCCGGCATCACATACCGGCCACGCAACTCGGCCAGTTCCTGGTCCTTGATTTCGATGGGTCTGAACTCATCAGCAAAACCTGAAGTGGTCGCTGCCAGACAGGCAGTAACCACCCAATACGAGGTTTTCATTTGCTGCTCCCGGAGCATCCTGCCCCCTGTCATCTTATTGGCGATTAAAAGAAGTCGCTCTGTATGAAACCAAATTCCATCAATTCAGCATCTTTGACCGGGTTGAAATTATCCATCTTGTTCTTGGCAGTCAACGGTTCCGGTGGACTGCGTAACGCATTGGTTTTGTCGTAACCGGGACCGATGATAGCGAAGACAATGCCATTCCAGCCTTTGACAAAGTCATCATGGGAGTAGCGTTTGTGACCAAGCACCGGGTCGCCGATGTAGACCCAGTTCTTGTCCGCCCGCTGCAACACCACGAAGTGCTTGTAGCCGCGAATTTCCATCAGTACCACCACCGGAATCGTCACTGCATCGAGTCTTTCCGGTGGGATCTTGTAGCCCCGGGCCCGCATGCCGATGCTTTCTATGTAACGCTTCATGTCCAGCATGGAAAAACCCTGGGTACGCACAAGGTCCTGGTCGGCGTAGACCAGCATGCCTTTGATGATGTGCTCTTCATCGACGTCGAGCCAATAGGCCTGGCGCAGTATCGTTGCCAGCGCGGCGGCGCCGCAGCTGAAATCGGTTTTCTGTTCGACGATGTCGCTGAACTTGCGCTCACGCAAACTCTGTACGTGCTTGTACACCAGCACGCCGCCCGGTAGGGCGGCAACCGGCATCTGTGCAGCCTGGGTCAGGCCAGACAGGCAGAGCAGAGCGAAAAGGGCCGTCTTGCTCATGGACGATACGCCTTCAGACCGAGGAAAAGCGCCGTCGCCGAGGCTTTCATGGCGGTCGCGATTATGGGCATGATTTGCAGCCTGCGGCGATCGACAGCGAGTTGCTTTGCTGGTTGCCGACGCCGGACGATACGTTGGCTCCGCCGTTGCCGGAGAAGTTGTTCATCGAGCCCGTGATCGAAGCATTGTTGGTTACAGGAGGTCTCCAGCCTGCTGGCGTCATCACTTGTTGAGTGGTTATGCCGGACAGACCGAGTACACCCACGGGTACGAAATCAGTCCTGGCGTTGTTGGTGACGTTCAGCCCGGACGTGCTTTGGTTAGCCGCCGCCGCGGCTACTGCTACACGGCCACCCGAAACGGCAATCGCCAAGTTGTTTTTCTGTTGGTTGAAGTCGCCGGTGGTCACGTTGATGCCGATGTTGCCGGAACCGCTGTTGCCAGCGTTATTGAGCGTTGTGTTGTTGGTGTTGGAGTGGTTCCTGGCGGTGTTGCCGGTGTTCTTCTGAGTCGCGCTGGAGACGGCGATCGCGCTGCCGAAGATGAAGGCTTCGTCAGCCGTGGCAAGGGCGGCGGCGTTGTCTTGCTGGTTGCCGTTACCGGCTGCAACGTTGGCGCCCATGTTGCCGTTGGAGTTGTTCAGGGAGTTATCGATTTTAGCGTCGTTTTTGGTGCCCCGGTTCACTACTCTGCTGCCACTGCTTTCCTGCGAGTCCAGCACGGCGGCCCCGGCGCCTGCGGTAATCTGCAGAACTTGTTCCAGCGTCGGGCCATTAGGCTGTTGGTTGTTGCCCTGTCCATTTCCCTGCTCGAGATCATCAAGACCGGCTGCCTGGGCTGCGAATGCCATCACTGCTGCCAGGGCGAAAGCCAGTGGTTTGAGAGCAGTTGTCGGGTTCATGGTGATTCTCCGTGCTCATTAGTTGGTCAAGTGTTGGTGCGTCCCTAATCGCACTGTATCGGGGTCAGTCAGAGACCCGGATGCTCAGGGTGTTAGCCATTCGGTTCCCCACCCCGGCACTCTGGTTCACCTGGATCACTCCCCGGCTGCCGGTGAAGGCCTGGTCGCTTGTGACGACCTGGCGACTGCCGTTTGGGGTGCCAGTTGCTCCCGAATTCGGTAACAACGCCACGTTCTGTTGAGAAAGGGCACTATCGTCGATGGCTTGCGGTGCAGCGCTGATGCTGATGCGCATGGCGTTGGCCATCTGGTTGTTCGCCCCGGCACCCTGGTTGACGCCCAGTACGCCGTTGCCGTTACTGAAGGAGGTGCCGCCGATAGTGGCCGTCGCGTCCATCGACGGATTGGCGGGCGTGGTGATTCTCTGCCTGACGCTGGTGGTCGCTCCGGCTTCGGTACCAATGGCGATCGCGCGGACGTTGGCCTGCTGCTGTTGATCACCCGCCGCCTGGTTGACGCTGAAGTTGCCTCGGTATTGAGTACCGGAACTCAGGAGGGTGGCGTTGTTCACCGAACTGACGCCCGAATCGGCCATCACGCTGGCGCAGCCGAGCAGGGCAAGTAACAGGGCAGGTAACTTGGCAGGTAAAAGAAGGGAGCGATCCATCTCATTGACCTCCCGCCATTCTGCCCAGTGAGCCGAGGCCGCTGCTCATGGCGCGGTTGATGGTTCCGGAAATGGCACCGCCACTGCCGCCACCGTGGCCGACGGACATGCCAGGCAAACCATTGGGGTTGGTGATGACGTTGAGGCCTTGAATTCCACTCAGGCTTTGCCCGTTACTGTTACGAAGGGCCGTTCCGGTGGTTACTCCGGCAATGTCGGCGTCGCTGAGTTCGCCGGTGACGCGGGCTGATGGGTTGGCATTGATGGTGTTCGGGTTCGGATCCCTGCCGCCGCTGCGACCGATGGGAGTCGGGTGAACAGAACGATCAAGCACGATGACACCGTTGCCTTCGGCTTGAGCGTTGAAACTGAGTATCGTGCCACCTGCGCTCGCGATCAGCAGGAGGCACGCCAAGCCCTTTTTGTTGAATATCCCCACGACGGTTATTCCTTCATTTGACGGCCGTCCCTGGTCAGCTGTTTAAGGAATAGAGCGAAACCTGTGCCGGTTTTTGAATATCGTGTTGATTCAATGGCTTGCGGAATTTGCCCGGGGACCCTTTGCAGAGGATGTTCCAACGGTGAGACGAAACCATGCGCAGGTAACCCGGAAATGCCGGCGAACCGCTCTAGAACAAGGGTTGTAGCGTTGTTGTGTCAATACCTTTACAAGTTGGGTGATCAAACGATGAAGGGCGCTGAAATGGGCGGTTTGAGACAGGGAGGGTGTTTCAGGATCGGACACTTTCCCCCAAAAACAGGGGGGATGGTGGGGAAATTGCCCCAGACGCCGGTCAGGCGTCGAGCAATCGGGTTACGGCGTTCAGCGCCTGGAATCGGCGTTCTGCCCAATCTCCGTGCAGTACTTGAACCGGTTGTGCGTGGCGCTCAAGCCAGGCCAGGGTCTGCTCGAAAAATGCCTGGCGCTCACTTAATCGGGGCTGGCAACGCTGGCCATCATCCGTCCAGTCGACGTGTTCTGGCGACAGCAGCAAGTGCAGGTCGTAATGCCGGGCCAGTAGCGCTTGTTCAATCCAGGCGGGGCATTCGCCAAACAGGGTTTGGCTCCAGAGGATATTGCTCAGCAGGTGCGTGTCGAGGATGAGCAAAGACGGTTGTTGCGCCCGCGCTTGGTCTTCCCAAGCCAATTGACCGCGGGCGATGTGCGGAATGTCGGCCAACGTGGTGTCCCGCGGATTCTGCTCAATGAACCAGCGCACATACTCGTCGACCAGAGTTCCGCCGAAACGCTGTTGCAACTCGGCCGCCAGCCAGCTTTTACCGCTGGATTCGGGGCCTGTGAGTACCAGGACTTTCATGCGTGCAATGCCGGATCGGCGCGCCATTCGCGCCAGCCCTGCAAGGCGATGACGGTGAACAACCCG
This sequence comes from Pseudomonas sp. P1_F7, assembly GCF_056405655.1. Classification (NCBI taxonomy): domain Bacteria; kingdom Pseudomonadati; phylum Pseudomonadota; class Gammaproteobacteria; order Pseudomonadales; family Pseudomonadaceae; genus Pseudomonas; species Pseudomonas sp. P1_F7. The sequence goes on along the minus strand of NZ_JBFUBR010000009.1, from coordinate 89,242 downwards.
TACAGGGCGGCGGTCAGGTACAGGTCCTTATAGATGAACAGCCCGACGAAAATCACATCCAGGGCGATCCACAGCGGCCAGCACTGGACACGTTTTTGCGCCATCCAGACCTGCGCCACCAGGCTGAATCCGGTCAACGCCGCATCGAGCCAGGGTTGCGCGGCGTCGGTCCAGTTGGCCATGGCCGCCCCCAGCAACAGGCTGCCGATTGCACCGATGGCAAGGCTCATCGCCACAGACCGGGTATCGAGCCGACTGACTTCGCGGCCATGGGTCGTTTCGCCAAACCGCGTCCACTGCCACCAGCCGTAAAGCTGCAAGGCGGCATAAACGACTTGCAGCAGCATGTCCGAATACAGCTTCACCTCAAAAAAGATCCAGCTATACAGCAGCACCATGACCAGGCCGATGGGCCAGCACCAGGGGTTCTGTTTGACCGTCAGCCAGACGGCAATCACACCGAGGGCGGCGGCAAACAGTTCAAGCCCGGACATGGAGGTTCCTTGGGGAAATCGAAGAGGGGGCGGATTGTAACCGGATTGGCGACGGGAATCCCGTGGCGCAGGGTGTGCTTCATTGGCGCGCGAAGCAGTCCTGAAATCGGCCGTGATCTTGCGGGTACAGCCGCGGATTCTTGTTCCTGTCATAAACCATTGCCAGCATCCAGCCACGCGTTGCCGCACGAGCCTGTGCGAGCGACACCCGATAACGCGGCAGCGCCAATCGGACTTGTCTGATAGGATTTCGGCCCCGCACGGGTAAACCCCGAATCAGGGTGGTTTTTTCACAGGATTTTTACGGTTCTGTGGTGATCCTTGATGCGCGGGGCTTCAGCAACGCTGATCGCAATGAAAGCTTTTGAAAATACTAACGGGGCATGCCGGCGCGCATAGCCTTTTGGGGGATTGATGGATCTTTGGACCGCCTTTCAGGCATTGATACTTGGGGTTGTAGAAGGGCTGACCGAGTTCCTGCCCATTTCCAGTACCGGCCACCAGATCATCGTGGCCGACTTGCTCGGCTTCGGGGGCGAGCGGGCGATGGCGTTCAACATCATTATTCAGCTGGGTGCCATCCTGGCGGTGGTGTGGGAGTTTCGACGCAAGATTTTCGACGTGGTCATCGGTCTGCCGACCCAGCCGGGTGCCCGGCGGTTTACCGCGAACCTGTTGATCGCGTTCTTGCCGGCCGTGGTGTTGGGCGTGATCTTCGCCGACCTGATCCACGAGTACCTGTTCAACCCGATCACCGTGGCAACGGCGCTGGTCGTGGGCGGGATCATCATGTTGTGGGCCGAGCGCCGTCAGCATGAAGTACACGCCGAAACGGTGGATGACATCACCTGGAAAGATGCCCTGAAAGTTGGCTTCGCCCAATGCCTGGCCATGATTCCGGGCACTTCGCGTTCGGGCTCGACGATCATCGGCGGGTTGCTGTTCGGCCTGTCGCGCAAGACCGCTACCGAGTTCTCGTTCTTCCTGGCGATGCCCACCATGGTCGGCGCGGCGGTGTACTCGGGTTACAAGTACCGTCACCTGTTTGTCCCGGCGGATTTCCCGGTGTTCGCGGTCGGCTTCGTCACGGCGTTCGTCTTCGCGATGATCGCGGTCCGCGGGCTGCTCAAGTTCATCGCCAACCACAGCTATGCGGCGTTTGCCTGGTATCGCATTGTGTTCGGCCTGATCATCCTGGCGACCTGGCAATTCGGCTGGGTCGACTGGAGTGCGGTCAAACCGTGAGTGACTCAAGCTCGCGCAATAACCCCGGGCGCCAGCCCGGGGGACAGGTCCGCCATCCACGGCTGAAGTGGCTGGTGTTTGCAATCCTGTGCGCGTTGCCGCTGTCGGGTTCGGTGTCGTTATGGCTGCACGGGGTGTCGTTGATTCCCCTGGCGGCCTACGGCATCGTCAGCGTCGTGACGTTTTTGCTGTACTGGAGCGACAAGCGCAAGGCCCGCGCCGAGCAATGGCGTACGCCGGAGAATGTCCTGCATGCGCTGGAGTTCGCCGGTGGCTGGCCCGGTGCCTTGCTGGCCCAGCAAGCGTTCCGGCACAAAACCCGCAAAGTCTCGTTCCAGTTGGTGTTCTGGATCATCGTACTAATGCACCAAGTGTTCTGGATCGACCACCTGTTCCTCGGCGCGCACTTGTTCGCCTTGTTCTGATAAACAAGGCTCTATAGCAACAGGCCGACTTGAGTGCGCTTTGGCAGTTTGCTCACCACCAACTGGTGCGAACGCTGCAGCAATCCCTGTAGTTCTTCGCTACCGAGCGGGTAGGGCGTTTCCATGATGATCCATTGGGCGCGCGCCAGATAAGGCGCCGGATGAATCCCCGGGCGGTCGCAATGGCCGAGAAACACATCCTTGTCGACCTTGAAGGCCAGGGAGTCACCCCGAAGCCCCTGCAAGGCGAACATCTTGTTCCCGGCAATCGAAAACACCCGTACGCCTCCCCATTTATAGTCTTCCCGTGCTCCCGGCAGGGCGAGGCAAAATTTCGCGACATCCTCTTCGCTCATCCGTCCAGCTTTCATAACAGGCGTTCCCCACAGGCATTGAACGATTCGACCAAATGGTCAATCCAGGCGCGTACCGCCGGCATCACCCCGCGGCGATGAGGATAGACCGCTTGCAGCCAGCCACCGGGCAACGACCACTCGGGCAGCAACTGCACCAGCGAGCCGTTGTCCAGTTCCTGCTCGCAATACATCATGGGCAGCATCGTAAAGCCCAGTCCTGAAAGGGTGCTGGCCTTGCGCACGATAAAGTCATCGATGCCCAGCCGGGCCTCGAGCGCAAGTTCACAACTTTTGCCTGTTTGATCCAGCAGGCGGATGTGCACCAGGCGGTCGGCTTCCAGGGCACCGAGCACCGGCAGGCTTTTCAGATCCTCGGGATGGTTGATCTCGCGGCCAACGAGGAAACCGGGGCTGGCAACCATCAGCATCTGCGCCTGACGCAGGCGACGAGTGACCAGCAACGGGTCTTCGTCGCCCAGTTCCCGCACACGCAGGGCAACGTCAATGCCTTCAATCACCAGGTCGACCCGCCGGTTGAGCAGCATGACCTCCAGTTGGACCTGCGGAAACCGTTCCAGAAAGTCGCTGATCACCCCCGGCAATATTTCGTGGGCCAGCCCTACCGGGCAGGACACCCGCAAACGCCCGCGGGGCTCGCTGGACATGCTGGCCACGGCTTCGTCGGCCATTTCCGCCTCCAGCAGCATTGCCTGGCAGTGCCTGAGGTAGCGCTCACCCACGGCAGTCAGTTTCAGCTGTCGGGTGGTGCGTTGCAGCAATCGTGCGCCAAGGCGTTCTTCCAGTTCGGCGATACGCCGTGACAGTCGTGACTTGGGGATGCCCAGCAATCGCCCGGCTGCCGCGAATCCCCCGGCTTCCACGACTTTGGCGAAGTAATACAGATCGTTGAGGTCTTGCATGATGTGAGCCTGATTGTTCTATCTGTGAGACGAACTATCGCATTGTTGCCGTCTAATCAGCTATTGGTTTCGTCTGTAGGATTAGTCCCATCAGATCGCCCTTGTGGGCGATCCTCACCTGGAGATCCCACATGAAACTGCTGCATATCGATTCGAGCATTCTGGGCGACAACTCGGCTTCCCGTCAGCTGAGCGGCGAAGTCGTCAAAGCCTGGCAAGCCGCCGAGCCAACCGCCGTGGTGACCTACCGCGACCTGGCCGCCGACGCGATCAGCCACTTCTCCGCCACCACCCTGGTCGCCGCCGGCACCACCGCTGAACTGCGCAATGCCGCGCAACAGCACGAAGCCGAACTGAGCGCCTCGACCCTGGCCGAATTCCTGGCCGCCGATGCCGTGGTAATTGCCGCACCGATGTACAACTTCACTATCCCGACTCAACTGAAGGCGTGGATCGACCGCATCGCCGTTGCCGGTCAGACCTTCCGTTACACCGAAGCCGGCCCTGAAGGCCTGTGCGGCGGCAAGAAAGTGGTGATCGTCTCGACTTCCGGCGGCATGCACGCCGGTCAGGCAACCGGTGTTGCCCACGAAGAATATTTGAAGTTGCTGTTCGGTTTCATCGGCATCATCGACATCGAAATCGTCCGCGCCGAAGGCCTGGCTTACGGTGACGACGTGCGCAACAAAGCCATGAGCGCTGCTCACGCACAAATCAGCGAGCAGTTGTTCGCCGCTGCGTAAGGCTTACGTAAAAGTTGGCAACCGTTCGGGTAGAGCCCAAAAAACTCTGTATTCTGGTTCCGCAAGTACCAGCTACGGAGTTTTTTGTTTCTGGTCGTTTCAGATTGTGGCCCGACTTATGCAGTCCAGGGCGTACGTCTCAAGTCCGGTAACAGGTGGGGCATCCCATGGTGCGTCTTTGTGCAACTTTACTGATTTGCCTGCTCAGCAGCCTGAATACAGTGCACGCCGCGCCTGCACCGCATCCTCACTGGAGCGTCGGCTTCCATGAGATGACCTTTCTCGACCCGCTGGACCTGCAGCCGATGCGCGCCATCGCCTTCTATCCTTCCAGTGATTGGGAGCACACCAGCAAGCTCGAGGGTTACACCGTCGAAGCCGGGGAGGACACCAAGGTCGCCATCGGCCGGTTCCCGATGCTGATGCTGTCCCACGGTAACACCGGCACTCCACTGGCCTTGCACGATCTCGCCACGTCGCTGGCGCGCAAAGGCTTTGTCGTGGTGGCGGTGATTCACCCCGGTGACAACTCCAGGGATCACAGCCGCCTCGGTACTTTGAGTAACCTGTACGGCCGGCCGATCCAGATTTCCGAAGCCATTACCGCTACCTTGGGCGACCGTATGCTGTCGCCGTTCGTCAATGCCGATCAGGTGGGGGTCATCGGTTATTCGGCCGGTGGCGAGACCGCGTTGATCCTGTCCGGTGCGACCCCGGACCTGGATCGCCTGCGCCGTTACTGCCAGGAGCGCCCGGACGACCGCGATGCCTGCAACACCCAGGGCGAATTGATTGTCGACCGCGACGACCTGCAACCGGTGGCCGATCCTCGCGTCCACGCCTTGATGCTGATGGCGCCGTTGAGCCTGAAGTTCGGTCGCCACACCCTGGCCGATGTGCATGTGCCGGTGCTGCTTTACAGCGGCGATGGCGACAAACTGGTAGCTGTCGACAAGAACGCCGCAGCACTGGCGCGCAAACTGCCGACGGCGCCTGACTTCAAGCTGCTGGCCGGGGCAGGGCACTTCGTCTTCATGGCGCCGTGCAATGACGAGCAGATCGTGATCATGCCCGCGCTGTGCACCGATGCCGATGGCGTCGATCGGCAAGACATACACCGCAATCTGATCTCTGAAGCCGGAAGGTTCTTCTCGCGCACCCTGGGCAGGGCGACCCGGGCGGGGATGCAGACCGCCGATCAGTAGTTTGCACAAAACCCTTGTGGGAGCGAGCTTGCTCGCGATGGGGCCATCACATCCAACATCGATGTCAACAGATACTCCGCCATCGCGAGCAAGCTCGCTCCCACAGGGTCAGCACCAAGGCTTACGTCATCGAACGACTCTTGAGCAACAACGTCAGACCAAGGCCGGTCACCGACAACAACGCCGCACTGAAGAAAATCCATGCATAACCCAGGTTCAACGCCACTGCGCCCATCAACGGGCCGGCGATGGCCAGCGCCAGGTCGAAAAACACCGCATAAGCACTCAAGCCCGCGCCGCGGCTGGAGTTGGGTACCTGTTTGATGGCCTCGACACCCAGCGCCGGATACACCAGGGACAGGCCAAATCCGGTCAGGCCGGCGCCAATGAGCGCATACCCGGTCGAAGGTGCCAGCCACAGCAGCACCAGGCCGACCGTCTCAATGCACATGCAGGCAATGGCTGACGTGAACCCGCCGAAACGGCTGATGGCGGATATGAACAGCAGCCGCGACAGAATGAAACACACGCCAAACACCGTCAGGCAATAAGCCGCGCCGGTCCAGCCGCGATTGACGTAGTACAGGGTGATAAAGGTCGTCAGGGTGCCGTAGCCAATGGAGGCCAGGCTCAGGCTCGCGCCAAACGGTGCAATGCGCCCGAACACTGCCCAAAACGGCAGGCGCTCACCGCGCACCACGGGTACCGAGGGCTTGTTGCGAATCAGCAACAGTGCGACCAGGGCCAGCAACGACAGGGCGATGCCGAGGCTGGCGAACCCGAGTTGTTGCACCATGACCACGCCCAGCGGCGCACCAATGGCAATCGCCCCATAGGACGCGATACCGTTCCAGGAAATCGAGCGCGCGGTATGCTCGGCGCCCACCTGGCCCATGCACCAACTGATGGTGCCGACGCCGATCAATCCTTGGGCGATCCCCAGCAACAGGCGCCCGGCGATCAAAATCAGCAGGCTGAGCAAGGGAAGGCCTTGCAACAGGGTCGACAGCAAGGTCAGCACGCCACTGAGCACAATCCCCGACAAGCCGTAGATGATTGCGCGCTTGGTGCCAACACTGTCGGACATCCGCCCGGCCATGGGCCGGCTGAGCAGGGTGGCGAGGTATTGCGAGCCGATGGTCAGCCCGGCCACGATGGCGCTGAACCCGAGTTGTTCGTGGACATAACCCGGCAATACCGCAATCGGCAAACCGATGCAGAGGAAGGCAATAAAGGTATAGAAAACGATGGAGACGATCTGCAGGGTGATCGCCATCGAGCTTTGCGGAGCAACTTGCTGCACAGACATGAGGGCTCGTTCGCGGGCGGCGGTGGGAGAACTGCATCATGGCGCGGCGTTGGGATAAAAGAAAGCAGGCTAACTACTTTTGCCGTGACATTATTGGTGTTCCACATGGCCTCATCGCGAGCAAGCTCGCTCCCACATTTTGAAATGCATTCCCCTGTGGGAGCGAGCTTGCTCGCGATGATTCATGCACCAACAAGAAACCTTGGCCCGGAATGCAAAAAGCCCCGTCACCAGGACAGGGCTTTTCACTTGAAGCTTGCAGCTAAACGCTTGTAGCTGCTTTAGAACACCACACCCTGGCTGCGCAGGTAGTCGTCATAGGTGCCGCTGAAATCGGTCACGCCGTTAGGGCTCAACTCGATGATGCGGGTGGCCAGGGACGATACGAACTCACGGTCGTGGCTGACGAAGATCAGCGTGCCCGGATAGTTCTCCAGCGCCAGGTTCAGCGCCTCGATGGATTCCATGTCCAGGTGGTTGGTCGGTTCGTCCATCACCAGTACGTTCGGCTTTTGCAGGATCAGCTTGCCGAACAGCATGCGGCCTTGCTCACCACCGGAGATGACCTTGACCGACTTGAGGATCTCGTCGTTGGAGAACAGCATGCGGCCCAGGGTGCCGCGAATGATCTGCTCGCCCTGAGTCCACTGGCCCATCCAGTCGAACAGGCTGACGTCGTCTTCGAAGTCATGGGCGTGGTCCTGGGCGTAGTAGCCCAGCTCCGCGCTCTCGGTCCACTTCACGGAACCGGCGTCCGGGGTCAGCTCGCCCATCAGGGTGCGCAGCAGGGTGGTCTTGCCGATACCGTTCGGGCCGATGATCGCCAGGCGCTCGCCGGCTTCGACGGTGAAGCTGAAGTTCTTGAACAGGGTCTTGCCGTCGAAGCCCTTGGACATCTGCTCGATGGTCACGGCCTGGCGGTGCAACTTCTTGGTCTGTTCGAAGCGGATGAACGGGCTCACGCGGCTCGATGGTTTGACTTCGGCCAGCTGGATCTTGTCGATCTGCTTGGCGCGGGAGGTGGCCTGCTTGGCTTTCGAGGCGTTGGCCGAGAAGCGGCTGACGAACGTCTGCAGTTCGGAGATCTGGGCTTTCTTCTTGGCGTTGTCCGACAGCAACTGCTCGCGGGACTGGGTGGCCGCAGTCATGTACTCGTCATAGTTGCCCGGGAACAGGCGCAACTCACCGTAGTCCAGGTCAGCCATGTGAGTGCACACGCTGTTCAGGAAGTGACGGTCGTGGGAAATGATAATCATGGTGCTGTTACGCGCCTTGAGGATCGTTTCCAGCCAGCGAATGGTGTTGATGTCCAGGTGGTTGGTCGGTTCGTCGAGCAACAGCACTTCCGGATCGGAGAACAGTGCCTGGGCCAACAAAACCCGCAGTTTCCAGCCTGGAGCCACTTCGGACATCGGGCCGAAATGCTGTTCCATGGGAATACCCAGGCCCAGCAGCAGTTCGCCGGCGCGGGATTCGGCGGTGTAGCCGTCCATTTCGGCGAATTCGGTTTCCAGCTCGGCCACGGCCATGCCGTCTTCTTCGCTCATTTCCGGCAGCGAATAGATGCGGTCGCGCTCGGCCTTGACCTTCCACAGCTCTTCGTGACCCATGATCACGGTGTCGATCACGGTGAATTCTTCGTAGGCGAACTGGTCCTGGCGCAATTTACCCAAGCGCACGTTCGGCTCCAGCATGACCTGGCCGCCGGACGGCTCGAGGTCATCGCCGAGGATCTTCATGAAGGTCGACTTGCCGCAACCGTTGGCGCCGATCAGACCGTAACGGTTGCCACCGTTGAACTTGACCGAAACGTTTTCGAAGAGCGGCTTGGCGCCGAACTGCATCGTGATGTTAGCTGTAGAAATCAAAGGTTTTTCCTGCGAAGCATTCAGAGTAGCTAGGGTTGCGGCAGTACCGGTTCAGTACCCGTTTCCACTGTCCGGACCCCGGGACATTCATCCCGATCGGCAGTGGAAGATCCATCTGGCATTAAGTGGACAGCAGCATGTGGCGCGCCTGGCCCGAGTCGACGTGCGCTGAAAGGGGATTCTCCCGCTCTCAACCTGGGGGCGCGTAAAGTTTGGCGGCGATTGTACTGGTCTGGCTCTTTAAACGATAGGGCGTTGAGGCCACTGCAACGCTTTGGCGGATTTTGCGGAGACATTTTCGCAGTTGCAGGTTAACTATTGGTTACAAGCTGTGGCTAAAATGCCATCCATCGGCCGGATGCCGACTATCGCCGTGGCTCGATGGCACCACAGGGCCACTGTTTCGTATTCAACCGCTGCACAAGACCCGTGAGGGCGCAGTTTGTTTACTTCCGACCTGTGACGATTTCCGTGAAGCTGATCATTGCCGTTATCTACGTTGCTTCTATTGCGTATGTCCATCTGCGTGGTCAAGTGCGCCATAAGCTGGGTCGCCAGTTGAGTGATCACTCGACGTTTCTGGCGCCGATCAATTGCTTTCTTTATCTGTTTTCGAAAATCCCCAACAAGCCTTATCTCGACCCGGCCGATTTTCCCGACCTGAGCCCGCTGCAGGCACATTGGGAAGAAATTCGTGCCGAAGGTCGGAGCTTGCTTCACACCGGAGAAATCAAGCGTTCGAACCAATACGACGACGTCGGTTTCAACTCGTTTTTCAAGACCGGCTGGAAGCGCTTCTATCTCAAGTGGTATGGCGACAGCCACCCGTCGGCCATGAAGCTCTGCCCGCGTACCACCGAACTCGTGCAGGGCATTGGCTCGATCAAGGCGGCGATGTTCGCCGAGTTGCCCCCGGGCTCCAGACTGGTGCGCCATCGCGATCCGTACGCCGGTTCCTACCGTTATCACCTGGGCCTGGAAACACCCAACGATGCCGGCTGCTACATCAATGTCGATGGCCAGAACTACCATTGGCGCGATGGCGAAGCGGTGATGTTCGATGAGACCTACATTCATTACGCAGAGAACACCACGCCGCACAATCGCATCATTTTGTTCTGCGACGTCGAGCGGCCGATGAAATATCGGTGGGTAGCGGCATTCAATCGCTGGTTCAGTCGCCATGTCGTGTCGGCGGCAGGTGCACCGAACGAGGCGGGCGACAGGACCGGCGGGCTCAACCGGCTGTTCAGCAAGATCTACAAGGTTCGCCTGCGCGGTAAGCAACTGAAACGGCGCAACCGCACGCTTTACTACCTCGAAAAATGGTCGATCTTCGCCGGATTGCTGGTGGTCTTCATTCTGATCTGAGCGGTGTGTTCGGGCGGCTGGCGTCATCGTCGCAACGCCGCCCGGTTCAACCTGGTGGTAAATCTTGCCGGGGAGTTTTTGGTTAACAAACCTGAACCCCGGGCGTAGCGTGGTATCGAACTCCTTAACCACGTGACGTAGAGAGGCACCCCATGAACCGATACGTGTTTGGCGCCATTGCGCTGGCCTTGAGTGGCGTGCTGGGCCCTCTGGCCCAGGCCGATGCCTGCGCTTCGTTGCAATTGGCCCAGAACCTGCCTGGCAGCACCCACAGCAACCCTTACAACAGTCCGATTCACCGGGCCAACCCCAACAGCATGCAAGGCACTCAACCCAGCGCCCCGGCCATACGCGGACCCAATACCGTGCCGGTCCAGCGCTCGCCGACGCTGGACAATGGTGGCATCGGTAATCGCTATCCCGAGCGGACCGCTCCTGCCAGTCCACCGAAATTCATTCCCAATCCTCCCCCACGAGACACCGGCACCAGTAACCGATGAGTGGCAGGCATCAACTCTGCCCGCTACTTTTCACCAGACCTCATGTTCACCGGAAAAGGAATCCTGCATGTTGCGTAAAACATTACTGGTAACCCTCTGCGCCGGCGCATTGATCAGCGCCACTGCCCCTGTGCTTGCCGCGCCGACCCAGACGATGAAAAGCGAAGAAGGCACCCTTGAAGTGACCCCAGTCGTGACGGGGCTGGAGCACCCCTGGGCCGTGGCATTTTTGCCGGATCGTAAAGGCATGCTGGTGACCGAGCGGCCCGGCAACCTGCGCCTTGTCACTGCCGACGGCAAGCTGTCAGCACCGCTCAATGGCGTGCCAACGGTCTGGGCCAAGGGGCAGGGCGGCTTGCTGGACGTGGCGTTGTCACCGGATTTCAAGCAGGACCGGATGGTCTATCTGTCCTATGCCGAAGGTGGTGGCGAGGGTAACCAGGCCGGTACTGCGGTGGGGCGCGGCCGGCTCTCCGACGATATGACGGCGCTCAAGGATTTCCAGGTGATCCTGCGTCAGGAACCCAAACTCTCGGTCGGCAACCATTTCGGCTCACGGCTGGTGTTCGACCGCGACGGCTACCTGTTCGTGACCCTGGGGGAAAACAACGACCGCCCGACCGCCCAGGACCTCGACAAACTGCAAGGCAAAGTGGTGCGGATCTACCCGGATGGCACGGTGCCCAAGGACAACCCCTTTGTCGGCCAGGCCAACGTGCGCCCGGAGATCTGGTCCTATGGGCAGCGTAATCCGCAAGGCGCGGCGCTCAACCCGTGGAACGGCACGCTGTGGGAAAACGAACACGGCCCCCTGGGCGGCGATGAAATCAACATCATCGAGCGTGGCAAGAATTACGGCTGGCCGCTGGCGACCCATGGCATCAACTACTCCGGTCAACCGATTCCCGAAGCCAGGGGGGATACCGTCGAAGGTACCGTTGCCCCGAACCATGTCTGGGAGAAGTCCCCGGGCCTGAGTGGCATGGCGTTCTACGATGCCGATCGTTTCAAGGCCTGGCAACGCAACGTGTTTATCGGCGCGTTGGTCAGCCAGGAGCTGATCCGCCTGGAGTTCGATGGCGACAAGGTGATACACGAGGAACGCTTGCTCGGGGAGCTGAAAAAACGTATTCGCGATGTGCGGCAGGGGCCGGATGGCTACTTGTATGTGTTGACCGATGAGGAGAACGGTGGCGTTTACAAGGTCGGGTTGAAGTTGCCGGCTGACTAAAGGCATCTACAAAAATTTGCCATTGACTTGCCACCACCGCCCGGCTAATTTCGAGCCATGACTTCCACCGTATTGCGCTGCCAGCCAAGCATTATTACCGCCATTCCTCATTTGGCGGGCTAGCTCACGACTGCAGCACCCAACCCGCCCTAGAGGCGGGTTTTTACTTTCTGTCTCCGGGGCCCCGATCAACGTCAGGAGACGACGATGAGTTTTACAACCGATCAGCAAGCCCTGCTTGAACGCTACGTCAAAAAAATCCTTGCCGCGCCGGTGTATGAACTGGCGGTGCGTACGCCGTTGCAAGCGGCGCCGGCCTTGTCTGAAGCCTTGGGCAACCAGGTCCTGCTCAAGCGCGAAGACTTGCAACCGACCTTTTCCTTCAAGATCCGCGGCGCCTACAACAAGCTGGTGCAACTGAGCAAAGCGCAAAAGGCTCTCGGCGTGGTCACGGCTTCTGCCGGCAATCATGCACAGGGTGTGGCCCTGGCTGCGCGGGAACTGGGGATCAATGCCACCATCGTCATGCCCTGCACGACACCGCAACTGAAGGTCATCGGGGTGCGCAGTCGCGGCGCCGATGCGGTATTGCACGGCGATAGTTTTCCGTTTGCGCTGGCCTATGCGCTGGGCCTGGCCGAGGAAACCGGTCGAACCTTTGTTTCGCCTTTCGACGACCCGGACGTGATCGCGGGACAAGGCACTGTGGCCATGGAAATCCTGCGCCAGCATCAAGGACCACTGGATGCGATCTTCGTGCCGGTGGGTGGCGGGGGGCTGATCGCAGGCATCGCCGCTTACGTCAAATACTTGCGGCCGGAGGTGCGCATCATCGGCGTCGAGTCGGAGCATTCCGCGTGCCTGCAAGCTGCGTTGCTGGCCGGTGAGCGAGTTATCCTGCCCAGCGTCGGCACCTTCGCCGACGGGGTGGCGGTGGCGCAGATCGGCGCTTACGGGTTTGAGGTCTGCCGGTATTGCGTGGATGACGTGGTGACGGTCAGCAACGATGAGCTTTGCGCCGCGATCAAGAATATCTACGACGATACCCGCTCGATCACCGAACCTTCCGGCGCGCTGGCGGTGGCCGGAATCAAGAAGTACGTGGCACGGAGCGGGGCTCGTGGTCAGACCCTGGTCGCCATCGACTCGGGTGCCAACATCAATTTCGACAGCCTGGGACATGTGGCCGAGCGCGCCGCGCTGAGTGGTGCACCGGCATGACGATCGAGCAGGCCGCCAGCGGACGCCGCGAGGGTCTGCCGGATTGCCGGGTTATTCCTGAATGGCTTTCTCGATCTTGTTCGACGCCGACCAGATTCGGTAGCGCACTTCGATGTCCTTGGGTACGTACAGCACGAGCGGCAGCTTGCTGTTGTAACGCAGCAGGAAACCGTCACCGACCACTGGTACGAAATCCTGTTTGCTGGTGCCGTCCGGGCAGGCCATCAGCGTGCTCATCGGGCCGATGACTTTTTCCAGGCGATAGAACGGGTAGCCCCAACCCTCGAGGTTCTTCTCCTCGAGAATGCCGCCCAGACGGGGGCGATTACAGTCTACGGTCATTGTTTTGCCGGCCAGGATCTCGACCTGGAAGTCGCCTTCCCGGGTCTGTGGCGCGAGGTGAATCACCTGACGGGTAAACCCGCTTTCGGCCTTCGGATAGGGCGCGGTGTCTTCGAGTTTGGCGGCGTGTGCCAAGCCCGACAGTCCGAGAGCGAAGAGCCCGAGCGTCGCGTTTGTGGTCAAAGAACTCATGGTTGCCTCCTTGCTTGAAGTGAAGGGCGGCATTCTCACTGCCGTGTGCAGTGAAAGCAAACCCGCAGCCCCCAGCATGCAAATGGCAAGGTTACAAGGTGTGTTTATTGCAAACTGCATGACAGGCTTCACGGGTGTCTTGCCTAAACCCATGAATTGCCGATGAGCTGCACAGCGAAACTCAGGACATGATTTATGCTGTAGCTGTCCTTGAAGCTTGCCGGGATTTCATATGAGCGAGCATTGACCGTTATTGGCAGTCTCACATAGGAGAGAGTCGCCATGTTTCTTTCTGCCTTGGAACTTCGCAATATCATCGAAAGCAGTTTTCTACCCAAGCGCTGCCAGTGCACGCTATCACCGGATCTGTCGATGACCGTCAAGGTCTATGCCGACGGGCAAACCGATCACCTGGATCTATTGGTCACCGGCATCGATGCTTCCGGGCTCAATGGGTGTCGGGAAATCAACGAGTTGATTGCCCAACTGCGTTCCAGACAGCATCACGTCGAGGTCGAGCCGCACTCGATGCTGGGCAAAGCGCTTTAACCTGCGGTTTCGAGTTCCACCGACACGCGCCGGGTCTGGAAGAACGCCAGGCCCAGCGCCAGTTCAACCCCGACCGCCAGCAACATGCCAGGCCCGACATGGCCGGCGAGCCATTCGGCAAAACCCAGCACCGCCAATCCCCAACAGCCGACGACGAAACCGAGGCCCAGCGCATTGCGGGTTGCGCAAGGGGGCGCGTTGCGAACCAGACAAGAGATTACGCTAAACGCCGCAAACAGCACGGCGGTGCGTCGCGCGACCAATTCCGCCGCGAATGAAAACTCGATATCCCAGAACGTCAGTAACCATTGCGGTGCCAAGCCCCAGACCAGGCTCAGCAAAAGACATAAGGCGGCGGTAAACGTCGACAGTGTGCGAAAGGACAACTGCATGGCAAATCCTTGCGGGCAGAGAGGGAGGCGCTAGAGCATAGCGCCGCAACCCTCAAAGGAATACCGCCTGGTGCCAAATCAGACTTTTCGGTCAGCCCTGGTTCTCACAGGCGTCGGAAAGTTTACGGTAGGTAATTTCTGCGGGTTTTCCCGTGTCATCGATGTACTTCATTTCGGCATTTACCACTTTGCACTCCAGGGTGTCCGGCTCGGTCAGTGAAATCACTTTGCTGACATGCAATGGCATGCCGTAGTGATACGGCACGGCTTGAGAGGTTGCGGTGTCATTGGCCTGAGCCAGACCGGCAAACGCGGTGCAGGCGAGGGCGGCGGTAACCAGCAGGGTGCGAGTGTTCATCAGCGATCTCCGGTGCGGACGGAAAGTCAGTTCGATGTGTGGCTTGTCGAACTTGCCGCACTGGGCGTCAGAACAGTCTGAGGGCGTGCGGTCCAGTGAAGTGTTGGACCGCACGGTTAAACGAGGGTTAACCCGGCTAAACGCCGCCTGTCGCGATGCGCGATCCTGTGTATCAGTTAAGACCATCGGGCGCCTGATAGAAAGTCATCGCGATCAGGCTCACTCCCATGGTGCCAGAGGGTGGACACAAATGCTGTGAACGACCCGGAACCCTGTGGGAGCGAGCTTGCTCGCGATGAGGACATCAGTGTCAGCGCAACTCCAACTGCTGCCGATAAGGCAAATCCGGCCCGGTCTTGCTGCACGTCAGCGCCGCCGCCTGCACCGCGAACTTCAGCATGTTGTCGATCTGCTCGCGGCCAAGTTGCTTTACACCCTCCACCGAATCCAGCTGCTGTTCAGTCAGCCAGGTAATCAGCGCCGCCTGAAAGGTATCGCCCGCACCCACGGTGTCGGCGATTTTTACCGGACGGGCGGGAGCCGACCACGAACCATGAGCCCGGCTGAACACGGTCGCGCCTTCGCCGCCCCGGGTCAGGAACACCAGCTGACAGCGGTGTTGCAACCAGCCTTCGATCACCTGCGCCGGATCCTGATCGGGATACAGCAGATGCAGGTCCTCGTCGCTGACCTTGATCAGGTCGGCCAGTTCCACCAGCGTCGCGATCCGTTTACGCCACAGGTCAATGTCCGGTTGCGGGTTCAGGCGCACGTTCGGGTCGAGGCTGATCAGGCGTTTGCCGCTTTCCCGGCGCACCAGTGCCAATAGCGTGTCGGCAATCGGCTGCACCACCAGGGAAAACGAGCCGATATGCAGGCCGCGTACCTCAGGTCCGAGTGTCGGCAAGTGCTCCGGTTGCAATTGTCGATCTGCGCAGCCTTCGCCACGGAAGCTGTACTGCGGCGAGCCATTGGCCCCGACCGCGACCATCGCCAGGGTGGTCGGCGCGGCAAAATCCAGCAGGAAGTCCGGGCGCACGCCTTCATCCTGCAACACTTGCAGCAGGCGTCGTCCCAGGTAGTCGGTGGATAGCCCGGCCAACAGCGCCGCGTCCACGCCCAATCGGCGCAAGCCCACCGCCACGTTGAACGGCGAGCCACCGGCAATGGCTTTGAAATTCACTTTGGAAGCCAGACCGCTGGCGTCGTTTTCACTGAAAAAATCGAACAGCGCTTCGCCACACACCAGGTACATAGTTGTTCACTCTTCAAAGGGTTGCGACATGCTGTTGATAGCGTTCATACGCCTGCTGACAGGCTTGTACATTGTCGGCGACCGGCAGGGTTTCACTGGCCGGGTCGAGTTTCACGCAGCGCTCGCACAAGTCCGCCAAGCTGTGTTCGCTCCCGTTCGCCCAGGATACGCACCAGGCCACCTGAATCGCCGCACCCAGGGCCGCGGCCTCGCTTTGTTCGGTGCAGATCACGGGCGTGTTCATGGTATCGGCGACGATTTGCCGCCACACCGCGCTTTTCGACCCGCCGCCGATCAGGCAAATGCTGCGGCTTTGTAAGCCATTGCGGCGTAACAGGTCCAGTCCGTAACGCAAACCAAACGTCGTGCCTTCGACCACCGCGCGGCACAGGTTGGCCCGAGTCAGGTTGGTCATGGTCAGGCCTGACAAGCTACCGCTGGCATGGGGCAGGGCAGGCACCCGCTCGCCGTTGAAGAACGGCAGCATGCTCACACCTTCGGCACCGATCGGCGCCTGGGCGACGAGCGCGTTGAACTGATCGATGTCGAGGTCCAGCAGGTCACGAACCAGTCCGGTGGCATTGGTCAGGTTCATGGTGCAGATCAAAGGCAGCCAGCCACCGCTTGAAGAACAGAACGTGGCGACCGCAGCATCCGCGGCGACGTTCGGTTGATCGGCATAGGCATACACCGTACCCGACGAGCCGAGGCTCATGGTGGTTGCACCGGGCTGGATGTTGCCGGTGCCAATGGCGCCCATCATGTTGTCGCCGCCGCCACTGGCCACCAGTGCCCGCGGGTTGATGCCCAGGTGTCCGGCAATGCCCGGCAGAATCGTGCCGACCGCCTGGTGGGCGTCGATCAGCTCCGGCAGGGCGGCTTGCAGGCGTCCGCTCGGGTCGATGTCACGCAACAATTGCAAATCCCATTGACGGGTTCGAACGTTGAAGTAGCCCGTGCCCGAGGCATCTCCGTATTCGCTGCAACTGCGGCCGGTGAGCCAATGGTTGAGGTAGTCGTGGGGCAGCAAAATGCGGGCGATGCGGGAGAACACCTCGGGATGCTGCTCTTTGGTCCATAACAGCTTTGACAAGGTGTAGCCCGGCGCGATGACCACGCCGAGGCGTTCCAGCGAAGCCTTTTCGCCGCCCAGGTGGGCCAGCAGGCGGTCATTCTCCGGGGTGGTTTCGGTGTCACACCAGAGTTTGGCCGGACGCAGCACCTGGCCCTGATCGTCGAGCAACACCAGGCCATGCTGCTGGCCGGACACGCCAATGCCGAGAATCGACTGGCCATCGACCTTAGCCGCAAGTAACGCGCGGCGGGTGGCCGTGGCGAAGGCTTCCAGCCACTGCTGGGTATCCTGTTCACGGCGGCCATTGGCAGCGCTGATCATGCTGTGGCTGGCCGCTCCCTGGCCGAGCACCTCACCGCTGGTTGCGTCGAGGATGATGGCTTTGGTGCCCTGGGTGCCGCAGTCGATGCCGAGGAAGTGTTGTTGGGTTGTCATGCAGGATCCTTGGATCGTCGGGTCGATATCGTTGAGCATTCAGCATCTCTACTGACTGTCCGGCCGCCATCGCGAGCAAGCTCGCTCCCACAGGGTTTGTTGTTGCACACAAAATTTGCGTCCGCTGAAGACTCCTGTGGGAGCGGGCTTGCCCGCGATGACGGCAGCACCTTCACCTCAAGACTCAAGCCAGCACCCGCTCCAACGTCCGCGATACACCCACCTCGCGCAAACTGTTGCAGCACCACTCGAACGCCGCGACAAACTCCGGCGAGCGCGCAATCGCCGTACCAAAAATCTCCTCGACCGCCAGCAAACGCTGGGTAATCAGCACGTCATCGGCCACCAGCGCCTGGCAGAACGCTGCGCGCGGGTCGGGAATCGCATAGGTCTCGCCCTGCTCATCCACGCCCTTGAGGTACAACGCCCACGCCGCCACCACCAACGCTGCTCGCTTGGTTTCGCGGCCATCGGCGATCAAACGGTTGATGGTCGGCACGGTGAATTTCGGAAACTTCGACGAGCCGTCCGAACACACCCGTTCAAGCTGATCGGCAATCGCCTGATTGGAGAAGCGCGCCACAAGGGTGTCCTTGTACTCGCTCAGGTCGATTCCCGGCACCGGAGGCAGTTGCGGGGTTACGTCCAGGTCCATGTAGGCACGCATATAGCGCACGAACAGTGGGTCGTTCATGGTTTCGTGGACGAAACGGTAACCCTTCAGGAATCCGAGGTACGTCAGCGCCAGATGACTGCCGTTGAGCAGCTTGATCTTCATTTCTTCGTAGGGCGTGACGTCGTCGGTGAACTGCACGCCGACCTTTTCCCAGGCCGGGCGACCGTTGACGAACTTGTCTTCCAGCACCCATTGCACAAAGGGTTCGCAGACCACCGGCCAGGCATCGTCCAGCCCGTGCTTGTCGGCCAGTTGCAGGCGGTGCCGGGTGCTGGTCATCGGCGTGATGCGATCGACCATGGCGTTGGGGAAACTGACATTGGCGTCGATCCAGTCGTGCAAATCGCTGTCGAGCAAGGCGGCGAAGGCCAGCAGGGCCTTGCGGGTGACGGCGCCGTTGTGCGGCAGGTTATCGCAGGACATCAGGGTGAACGCCGCTGTGCCAGCCGCGCGGCGCCTGGCCAGCGCGGCACAGAGGAAACCGAACACGGTTTTTGGCGCATCCGGGTGCGCAAGGTCATGCTGGATCTGCGGCAAGTGCGCCATGAACTCACCAGTGCTGTCGTCGATGCAATAACCGCCTTCGGTGATGGTCAGCGAGACGATGCGGATCTCGGGACTCGCCAGTTTGACGATCAACGCCTGGGCATCGTCCTCGGCCAGCAGCATGTCGCGCAGTGCGCCGATCACCCGCACTTCGGTGTCGTCGCTATCGCCGAGTTCGAACAGGGTGAACAGGTAGTCCTGGTCCTTGAGATCGTCACGGGCGCGGCGGTCCTCGGCGCGCAGTCCGACACCACAGATTGCCCAGTCCAGCGCTTCTCCGGTGTTCATCAGCGCATCGGTGTAAAACGCCTGATGGGCGCGATGGAAACCGCCGACGCCGATATGCGCAATGCCTTGGCGCGTATCGCCCAACGCGTAGGCGGGCAGGACCACTTCAGGCGCGAGACGGTTGAGATTCTGTTTGTTCAGTTTCATCGCAGGCTCTCTGAAATCAGGCAGCAACGCGCAGCGGGCGGGTCAGCGCCACGCCGTCGGCATCGAATAAATGGCAGTGTTGCGCGTCCAGGTGCAGGCTCAGGGTTTCGCCGTAACGGCTGGCCAGATCGCCGCGAACGCGCATAGTCAGGGCTTCACCGGACGAAGTCAGGACGTGGCAGAACGTGTCGCTACCCAGGCGTTCGCTGACATCGGCGGTGACCTGCAAGGTGCAGTCGCCCGGTTTGGCCAGCTCCAGATGCTCGGGGCGGATGCCCAGCGTCACCGCACTCCCGACGCTCAGATGCCTGCCGCTCAAGGGCAGGCTGATGCGAGTTCCGGCGTCCAGTTGCACTTCGCAGCCCTGGCTGTCGGTGCGTGTGACCTTGCCTTTGAGAAAGCCCATTTTCGGTGTGCCCAGAAACCCTGCGACAAACAGGTTGGCCGGCTGGTGATAGAGGTCCAGCGGCGAGCCGACTTGCTCGATTTTTCCACCATTGAGTACGACAACTTTGTCAGCCATGGTCATCGCTTCGACCTGATCGTGAGTCACGTAGATCATCGTGGCTTGCAGTTCTTTGTGCAGTCGCAACAGTTCAAGACGCATCTGCACGCGCAGGGCGGCATCGAGGTTGGACAGCGGTTCGTCGAACAGGAAGATTTTCGGGTTGCGCACGATAGCCCGGCCAATCGCCACGCGCTGGCGCTGGCCGCCGGACAGTTGTTTGGGCTTGCGCTCCAGCATCGGCCCCAGTTCGAGGATGCGCGCCGCTTCGCCGACCTTTTTCTCCACTTCGGCTTTCGCCACGCCGGCCAGGTCGAGGGCGAACGACATGTTTTTGCGCACGCTCATGTGCGGGTACAGGGCGTAGGTCTGGAACACCATCGCCAGGTCGCGCTTGGCCGGGCTCACTTCGGTGATGTCGCGACCATCGAGCTCGATGGTGCCGCCACTGACTTCTTCCAGCCCCGCGATCAGCCGCAGCAGCGTGGATTTACCGCAGCCCGACGGGCCGACGAAGACCACGAACTCCTTGTCGTTCACTTCCAGGTCGATGCCCTTGATGATGGAAAAACCTTCGAAGCCTTTTTGCAGATTCTTGATTTTCAGGTTGGCCATGGTGATGGGCCTCCGTTTGTATTTATTCGATTGAACCGGGTGGGCTTTTTTGTGGGAGCGCATTCGGTCGGCGATCTTCATTTCACGGCGCCGAACGACAGGCCGCGCACCAGTTGTTTCTGGCTGATCCAGCCGAAGATCAGGATCGGCGCACAGGCCAGGGTCGAGACGGCCGACAACTTGGCCCAGAACAGCCCTTCGGGGCTCGAGTACGAGGCGATCAATGCGGTCAGCGGTGCGGCTTTCGACGACGTCAGGTTCAGCGACCAGAACGCCTCGTTCCAGCACAGGATCAGCGACAGCAACACCGTGGACGCCAGACCGCCCTTGGCGATGGGCAGCAACACCCGGACCATTTCCTGCCAAAGCGTTGCGCCATCCAGGCGTGCGGCTTCGAGGATGTCCTTGGGAATGTCTTTGAAGTAGGTGTAAATCATCCAGACCACGATCGGCAGGTTGATCAGCGTGTAGATCACGATCAGCGCGATCCGCGTGTCGAGCAGGCCAAAACTCTTGGCCAGCAGATAGATCGGCATCAGCACGCCCACCGGCGGCAGCATTTTGGTCGAGAGCATCCACAGCAGCGTGCCTCTGGTGCGCTGGGTTTCGTAGAACGCCATGGAGTAGGCCGCCGGCACCGCGATCAGCAGGCACAGGGCCGTGGCGCTGAAGGAAATCACCACCGAGTTCCAGGCGAAACTGAAGTAGTCGCTGCGTTCGTTGATGTGCAGGTAGTTCTCCAGCGTCGGCATGAAGATGAACTGCGGCGGCGTGGCGAAGGCATCGATTTCGGTTTTGAAACTGGTCAGTACCATCCAGAAGATCGGGAAGAAGATCAGGATCGCGATGGCCCAGGCCAACGTACCGAGCAGCAGGCTTTGCAGGCGACGGGATTGTTGAAGAGTCATGGCGGGCCTCAGGCTTTGTCGGTCAGGTTTTTGCCGATCATCCGCACCAGGATGATCGCGGCGATGTTGGCGATGACCACGGCGATCAGGCCGCCCGCCGAGGCCATGCCTACGTCGAACTGCACCAGCGCCTGGTTGTAGATCAGGTAGGCGAGGTTGGTCGAGGCGTAGCCCGGGCCGCCGTTGGTGGTGGTGAAGATTTCGGCGAACACCGAGAGCAGGAAGATGGTTTCGATCATCACCACCACCGCAATCGGCCGCGCAAGGTGTGGCAAGGTCAGGTGCCAGAAAATTGCGACAGGCCCGGCACCGTCCAGGCGCGCGGCTTCTTTCTGTTCCTGGTCGAGGGACTGCATGG
Source organism: Pseudomonas sp. P1_F7 (assembly GCF_056405655.1). Lineage (NCBI taxonomy): Bacteria > Pseudomonadati > Pseudomonadota > Gammaproteobacteria > Pseudomonadales > Pseudomonadaceae > Pseudomonas > Pseudomonas sp. P1_F7. Next base: position 67,713 of record NZ_JBFUBR010000009.1, on the reverse strand, counting down.
CGGTCATCAGGATCAGGATCGCGAACGGCAGCCATTGCCACGAGACAATGATGATGATCGACAGCAGCGGGTAGTGCGCCAGCCAGTCCACCGGTTGCGCGCCGAACAGCTTCCAGACGTAGGCGAGAATCCCCGACACCGGGTGGAAAATCAGGTTCTTCCAGATCAGCGCGCCGACAGTGGGCATGATGAAGAAGGGTGAAATCAGCATCACCCGCACGATGCCGCGACCGAAAAACTCACTGGCCTCCAGCAACGCACTGATCAGCACGCCGAACACCACGCTGATCAGCAGCACGCTGCCCACCAGCAGCAGTGTGTTGCTGGCGCCGGGCAGGAAGCCCGAATCGGTGAGGAAGTAGGTGAAGTTTTCAAGCCCGACGAATGCGTTCTCGCCGGGATTGAGCAAGTTGTAGCGGATCGTCGAGAAGTAGAGGGTCATGCCCAGCGGTACGATCATCCACAACAGCAGCAATGCCACCGAAGGGCTGACCAGAAACCAGCCGGGATTGGTCACGCGGCTTTTACGCTGGGGTTGGGCAATGTCCATGTGAGCTTTTGCAGTTGATGTATTCATGGTGATCAGAACCGATTAATTACAGGCATATGAAGATCAACTGTGGGAGCGAGCTTGCTCCGGGCGGCGTTCCGACGATAGCGATCTGTCAGCCAACATCACTGTTGAATGTCATGGCCTCATCGCGAGCAAGCTCGCTCCCACACTGGATACGGGGTTACTTGGGATAACCCGCGCGCTTCATTTCGCGTTCAGTGGTTTGCTGGGCCGCCGCCAGGGCCTGGTCCACCGTGGTCTGGCCGATCAGCGCAGCAGAAAAGGACTTACCGACCTGTGTACCAATGCCCTGGAACTCGGGAATGGTCACCAACTGAATACCGGTGTAAGGCACCGGCCTGGCGCCCGGCTTGCTCGGGTCCGCGGCCTTGAGCGATTCCAGCGTGACCTTGGCGAACGGCGCGGCGTTCATGTACGCCTCGCTGTAGGTCGAGGCCCGGGTGCCCGGCGGCACGTTGGCGATGCCGTCTTTTTCCGCGACCAGTGCGCTGTATTCTTTGGAGGTGGCCCAGGCGCTGAAGGTTTTCGCCGCGTCCTTGGCTTTGGAACTGGTCGGAATGGCCAGCGCCCAGGAGTACAACCAGGCTGAGCCCTTGTCGGTGACCTGGTGCGGCGCGTAGGTAAAGCCGACGTGATCGACGACCTTGCTCTGGGTCTTGTCGGTGACGAACGAACCGGCGACGCTGGCATCGACCCAGATCGCGCATTTGCCGCTGTTGAACAACGCCAGGTTTTCATTGAAACCGTTGCTCGACGCACCCGGCGGGCCGGATTTCTTCATGGTGTCGACGTAGAAGTTCAGCGCGTTTTTCCACTCGGGGCCGTTGAATTCCGGCTGCCACTTCTCATCGAACCAACGCGCGCCATAGGCGTTGGCCACGGTGCTGACCAGCGCCATGTTCTCGCCCCAGCCAGCCTTGCCGCGCAGGCAGATGCCGTACTGTTCCTGCCCGGGTTTGTTCAGTTTGGCGGCGAACTCACCGATCTGCTCCCAGGTCGGGCGCTCGGGCATGCTCAGGCCGGCGTCCTTGAACAGGTCGGTGCGGTAATAGGTAATCGAGCTTTCGGCGTAGAACGGCAGGGCGTACAGCGAGCCTTTCACTGACAGGCCTTCGCGCACCGACGGAAACACGTCGTCGAGGGCATAGCTGGCCGGCAAATCCTTCATCGGCTCCAGCCAGCCCTTGGCGCCCCAGAGTGCGGCTTCGTACATGCCGATGGTCAGCACATCGAACTGCCCGCCCTGGGTGGCGATGTCGGTGGTCAGGCGCTGGCGCAGGACGTTTTCTTCGAGTACCACCCAATTGAGCTTGATGTCCGGGTGCGCGGCCTCGAAGGTTTTCGAGAGCTTTTGCATGCGGATCATGTCGCTGTTGTTGACGGTGGCGATGGTCAGGGTCTGTGCGCCAAGGCTGACGCTGCTGAGGGTCATGCAGGTGAGGGCAAGCAGAGCTTTTACCGAAGGTTGCATCGTGCACTCCTTTTCTGCACCCGGCGGGATACAGAAGGACAGTTATTGTTTTTGTGTCTTCCGAAGGCAGGAAGAATCTGTGCTGATTACATCCTTCAATGGCAGGTGAGACAAATCATCCATCGCACTTCAATTGATACTTTTTTGCACTGAAGTTTGGCGCTGTAAACGTAGGGAAGGGCTTTTCAGCGAAGGAGGGGTATTGAAACCGTACAGGTTTCAGGGGGTAACGCTGTACCTGTGGGAGCGAGCTTGCTCGCGATGGCGGTGTATCAGGTTAATAAATGTCGACTGACACGGCCTCATCGCGAGCAAGCTCGCTCCCACAGATTTTTGAGGGGTTAATTCAGATTCTGCTCGGTCAACCGCTGCACCACCAACCGCCGGTAATGCGAAGGCGTCATGCCCTTGAGCTGCTGGAAGCGCCGGTTGAAGTTGGAAATATTGTTGAAGCCCGACTCGAAGCACACGTCGGTAACCGGTTTGTCGCCATCGGCGAGCAACTCGCAAGACTTGCTGATGCGCAGTCGATTGACGAATTCGATGAAATTGCGCCCGGTGGCCTGCTTGAATACGCGGCTGAAATAAGTCGGTTTCATGCCCAGGTGATCGGCGACTTCCTCCAGCGTCAAGTCCCGGGCGTAGTGGGCAAAAATGTAATCCACCGCGCGGTTGGTGCGATCGATGTTGTGTTCGTCGGCCAGTTGCGGGGTCGTGGCGCCAGAGAGCAATTGGTAGTCGTCGGTGGCCGCGAGCAACTCCAGCAGAATGAAAAAGTGCCCGAGCCGGGTGATGCCGCTGGTATCGGCGATGCGCTGCATCAAGTCCATGGCCTGGGCGATGGTGTGTTTGCAGCGAAACTCGATGCCGTACTGCGCACGTTCCAGCAGCGGCGCCAGGGTCTTGAGTTCGGCGAATACCTGATAGCCGCTGTCGAACAACTCGTCGGTGAAATTGACCAGCATGTCGCGCTTGGGCACCACTTCGTCCTCGGCCACCTGGCTGATCCAGTTGTGGGGCAGGTTGGGGCCGGTGAGGAACAGGGTTTGCGGATAGAAGTTGCCGATGTAGTCGCCGATGAACACCTTGCCGGAACTGGCGACGATCAGGTGCAGTTCGTATTCCTTGTGGAAATGCCAGCGCACCAGCGGGCAGGGGAAACCGTGCTGGCGGTAAATGATGGACAACCCGTTGTGGTCGTCCATCAACTCATAGGAAGGATCGGTGACTCTGGCGGTGCGGGTCATGTCAGGGCGCTTGTGTTGTTATCCCGCCCTGATCATGCCTCTAGCTTGAGGGAAAACGCTACTACCGCCGTTGTGTCTGTTCGTGCAAGGCACGGCCGTAAACCGCTTTCACTCTGCCCATCGAACAAACCATTGCCTCATGGCCGCTATTACTTGAGGCGGGATTGGGCCTTCATTACGTTTGCCGCGCGGCAGTTGTGAACCAGGTTTGACTCTTCAAAAAAATCCGCATTGATAATGCTGCACTTGTGAATCCATGGTTTGTTTACATCGAACCAATCATTCAGCTCTTTGGGTATGCTAACCGGACCACCTGCGACGGAGTAAGCGGTGGCAGATAGAGACCATGGGAAACTTGAAGAGGGAGGGCTTGTCATGACGGTTTCAATAAAAGATTCGAGGTCTTGGACATCGGTGATGGCGGAGCCGCTCCATTTGTGTTGAACACTCCTGCAAAAGGCTTGTGGGTCCAGGTCCGGGTGATGATCGGCGGCGAGCAGTACCCGTTGAGTCCTGCTGGTGCGTTTCAACTGTCCAAGCGTCTTGCGGCTGTGTTCAGGAGGAATGATGAGTTCGCCTAAACTATGCACGAGGCGGTCACTGAACTCCTTGAAGTTAAAAGGACGATTTCCACGTTCCAGTTTGTGGAAGTCGAGAATTATGAATTCATCGGGATTATGCACTAGAAAACTGGAGACATCCTGAGCTAGCTGAGAGAGCTCGCGATAGGATCGTACTCCGTTATGGTGAAAGTAAAAATACAAGTAACTATTGCCGTTCCTGATATTAATGTCAAATTCAAGCCTGATGTCGAATACCCTGGCACCGTTCATCAGCTGATAATAAAACGAGTCGTTTTGGCAGACGGCCCAGTGCGTGGTTGGTGCCCAGATATAGTTACCGTTCTTGTCTGAGCCGCTATTATGTGCGCCAGGCAGAATCAGCTCGCTGAGCGTCAAATTTTCGATGATTGGAATATTGCTCATCCAGTCGTTTAGTGTGGGTTTGTAATTGCCATGCTCGAAGTTTGGTTGTGTTTTGTTACTGTCGTTCATAGTGCGTCCGTGCAAGTAGGTTAGATATGGTTTTTATGCGCTAAATGCTTTATTGCATTTGGCAGAGAGAAGTTTATATCAACTAGTAAATAGAAAAACCACTCTTGCGATTCAAGCAGGAGTGGCGGGGTGTTTCGTATTGTTAATAAGTTATTTATTGAGATTGATATAAGGTTGTTTTGGGTGAATCATTGGGCCCTGTTTTTCGCTTCAATCCATTGCGCCATGTATTGAGTACTTTTGTGGTGGTGATGGCGCAACATGCTGCCGGTAAAATTATCTCTTCTGATGTTTGCCAGATCCCGCTGGCAATCGACCAGCCGCTGGATCAAGGCCGGGCCATGAACGGATGTCTGGTAGCGGCTGGCAAGCAGGGTTTGCCCGTGCGCCTGGGCGTCCAGCCAGCGCGTCTTGTCGTTATGGAGTTGCACGGCATGATCGGCGAACTCGCGTGCCGAACGGGTCACTGCACCGGGCCATGCCTCTTCGCCATGCATCGCCTCGGCACCCACTGGCGTCGTCACATTCGGTGTGCCACAGAGCATCGCATCGACAATCTTGCCTTTGATTCCCGCGCCAAAACGCAGAGGCGCCATGCAGACCCGCGCCGACGACATGACTTGCAGGGCGTCTTCTGCCCAGTTCATGACATGAAAACCCTGGGCCGGGTTATGCAGGGCAGTCGCCTTGGGTGGCGTGTAGGCACCATAGATATGCAATTGAGCGCCGGGTATTTGCTCGCGAATCAGCGGCCAGATCGCGGTTTTCAACCACAGCACCGCATCCCAGTTGGGCGCATGGCGAAAGTTACCGATATGCAGAAAGTGCGCACGGTCTTCGAACGCTACCGGTGCACTGGCCGCAAGATCGACCATCAATGGGCACCAGTGCAACAAATTGCGTGGAATCCTGAACTGCTCGACCAGCAATTCGATTTCCACTTCGGAAACCATCAGCGTCAAATCACAACGATAAAATGAGGCGATTTCGCGCTTCGCCATATCGGTATTGGCCATGTGTTCAAATTCTTCGCGCGATGCCGGGGCGAACAGGTCGTTGAAGTCATTGTTGTCGTCACTGGCCTTCAAGCGCTCCTTGAGGCGTTGATGCCGACCCTGCCTGAGGCTTTGCAGGTCGCAACTTTCGAGCACGCGCAGGGCATCGGGGCAGTACTTCTCGACCCGCCAGCCGAACTGTTCCTCCATCATGAATTGATCGAACAATACGATGTCTGGCGCCAGTTCACTGATGAATGCGTCGAAACTGCTGTTGTTCAGCTCGATAGGTACTTCGCGAATGCCCAACGCCGTCAGGTCTGCGCGTTGTTCGCCGAAGCCCGCCGGGCTGCTGAATGTGATGTCCCAGCCTTGTTGCAGGAAAACCTCGAGTATTTGCATGACATGCCCGCTGGCCGCGGAAGAACGGGGCTCGGGCCAGACGTAACCAATGACCAGGACTTTGGTTGCGCGGGGCTGATTCATGTACGGGAATTCCTTGAAGCGAAGACTGGGCAGGGACGAAAAAGGCGCGCATTAAACCACAGCGGATCGCAAGGTCACTCGAGAATGCTTTTGATTTTGTCGCGCAACTGATCGATGGAGAATGGTTTGCCGATCACATGCAATCCTGCCGGTACATCGATGCTTTCGGCATACCCGCTGGCGAACAGGATGGGCAGGTCCGCGCGTAGCGTGCGGGCGAGGGCGGCCAGCTCTCGACCATCCATCTCTGGCAAGCCGACGTCGGTCATCATCAGATCAATGTGCTGGTTCAAGTCCTTGAGCTTCTCCAGCGCCGGTTCGCTGCCATCGGCCTCAAGCACCTTGAACTCCAACTCCTCCAGTACGTCGACGATCAGCATGCGCACGATGGCATCGTCTTCGACGACCAGAATGGTGGTGGGGGGGTTGGAGGATGACATAGTGAGATTCCCGATAAAAATTGGCATTGCCAGCGTTCGAAAATACCAGCCTCTTGCATCAGTAAGTGGCGGATCCCGACAAGTTTCCGACGCGATGCAAAAAAGAGTGCGGCGCAGGTCACGCAAGGATAACCCGCCGCTTTGCGCGGTCGCAGCGGAATGTAGGACCTTGCGCGAAAACATGTCAGAAAATTGGATCAATGTGCCAGTTTTGCGGCAAACTCCTTGCATTCTGACAGTTCGACAAGGTCTGCCCCATGCCCTCCGTGTCCTCGGTTGATGAGCAACGATTTCGTAAACTCCTGAGCCGCAATATCGGCCTGCCGTTGGGGCTGGGCCTCATCAGTGCGGTGTTCTTCGTTTCGCTGATCAGCTATTTACTGTCGACGATCCAGTGGGTGCAACACTCCGACCGGGTGATCAATAACGCCAATGAAGCGGTCAAGTTGACCGTGGACCTGGAAACCGGGATGCGCGGTTTCCTGCTCAGTGGCGACGAACATTTCCTCGATCCCTACGAAACCGCCAAGCCGCGCATCGCCGTGGCCCTCAACACCTTGCTCGAGCTGACCGCCGATAACCCGGTGCAAACCGACCGCTTGCTGCGGTTGCAGGCCTTGCAGCTGGAGTGGGCCAGCTACGCGCAATCGCTGATCGATTTGCAGCGCAGCAGCGGTGACTACCGCGCCGTGGTCAAGGCCGGACGCGGCAAACGCCTGACCGATGAAATTCGCAAGCAATTCGAGGACGTGATCGACTCCGAGCAACAACTGCGCACCGCTCGCAATGAAGACATGCGGCGTTCCACGGTCTGGAGTATCAGCCTCTATCTGTTGTTCATTGCCGGCGTCAGTGGCTTGCTGGCGTATGTCGGGCGCCGCGATTTGTTGACCCTGTCGCAGAACTACAGCGTCAACCTTGCCGCCCAGCAGGCCAGCGCCCGTCGTCTGGAACAGCAGGCCTGGCTGCGCAACGGCCAGACCGAGCTGGCCGAGCAAGTGCTGGGGCAATTGAGCCTGAACATGCTCGGTCGCAACATCCTGCAGTTCTGCGCGCAGTACCTGGGCACCGCCGTGGCGGCTATTTATGTGCGCGAAGACCACGGTGGCCTCAAGCGCATCGCCACCTACGGTTTTTCCCGCGAACAGCAAGAGCGTGAACAGCAGCTTTACAGCGACGAAGGCATCGTCGGCCAGGTGGCGCAACAGGCACGGCTGATTCGCCTTGACGAGGTGCCGGGAGATTATTTCAAGGTCAGCTCCGGCCTCGGTGACGGTTTGCCGCACAGTGTGCTGGTGGTGCCAACCAGTGACGACGAGCGGGTCAATGGGGTGATCGAGCTGGGCTTTCTGCGTCCACTGACCGACCGTGACGTTGAATTGCTCGAGTTGATAGCCAGCAACATCGGCACCTCGATTGAAGCTGCACGTTATCGCCAGCGTCTGCAGGAGGTGTTGGTCGAAACCCAGCAGCTCAATGAAGAACTGCAAGTGCAGCAGGAAGAACTCAAGACTGCCAACGAAGAGCTCGAAGAGCAGTCGCGGATTCTCAAGGAGTCCCAGGTGCACCTGGAAATCCAGCAGGTGGAGCTGGAGCAGACCAACGAACAGCTCGCCGAACAGGCAGAAGCACTGGCCGAGCAACGCGACGCCATGGACCTGAAGAATACCGAGCTCAATCAGGCCCGGATCCAGCTCGAAGAACGCGCGGAAGAATTGCAGCGCTCGAGCAAGTACAAGTCCGAATTCCTCGCCAACATGTCCCACGAGTTGCGCACGCCGCTGAACAGCTCGTTGATACTGGCCAAGTTGCTGGCGGAAAACCCGAAGGAAAACCTCAGCGCCGAGCAGGTCAAGTTCGCCGAATCGATCTACTCCGCCGGCAATGACTTGCTCAACCTGATCAACGACATTCTGGATATTTCCAAGGTCGAGGCCGGCAAGCTGGAAATCCGTCCGGAGAACACCAGCGTGGCGCGTCTGGTCGAGGGCCTGCGCGGCCTGTTCCAGCCGTTGGCCACGGACAAGCAGCTGGATTTCCAGGTCGATGTGCAGGACGGCGCGCCGCTGATGCTGTTCACCGACCGCCAGCGCCTGGAGCAGGTGCTCAAGAACCTGTTGTCCAACGCCTTGAAATTCACCGAAAGCGGCAGGGTCAGCCTGTCCGTTGCCACGGCGCCGAACGAGGGCATCGCGTTCATCGTCCGTGATTCCGGGATCGGCATTGCGGTGGAGCAGCACGACAGCATCTTCGAAGCGTTCCGTCAGGCTGATGGCACCACCAGTCGGCGTTATGGCGGCACCGGCCTGGGCTTGTCGATCTCCCGGGATCTGGCGGCCTTGCTCGGCGGCTCCATCAGCGTGACCAGCACGCCGGGGCAGGGCAGTGCGTTTACCCTGGTCTTGCCGCAGCAGTACGTGGAATCTGTCGAGCCGATGCGGGCCGCACCGATGGCGGCGCCGAGGGAAGTGCCGCCTGCGCTGTCGCCACTGATGGCCAACGTCGACATTCCGCGTTTCGACGACGATCGCAACAACGGTCCGTTCACCAGTCGCTGCATTCTGGTGGTGGAAGATGAGCCGAACTTTGCGCACATCCTCTACGACCTTGCCCATGAACTGGGTTATCAGTGCCTGGTGGCCCATGGCGCCGACGAAGGTTATGACCTGGCCAAGGCGTTCATCCCCGATGCGATCCTGCTGGACATGCGCCTGCCGGATCATTCCGGCCTGACCGTGCTGCAACGCTTGAAGGAACACGCCGAAACCCGACACATCCCGGTGCATGTGATTTCGGTCGAAGACCGGGTTGAAGCAGCGATGCACATGGGCGCCATTGGCTATGTGGTCAAACCGGCCACCCGAGAGGAACTCAAGGACGTATTTGCGCGCCTCGAGGCCAAGCTGACCCAGAAGGTCAAGCACGTGCTGCTGGTCGAGGACGACGACTTGCAGCGCGATAGCATTGCCCGCCTGATCGGCGACGATGACATCGAAATCACTGCCGTTGGCCTGGCGCAGGAGGCGCTGGACCTGCTGCGCACGTCCGTCTTCGATTGCATGATCATCGACCTCAAACTGCCGGACATGCTCGGTAATGACCTGCTCAAGCGTATGTCCACCGAAGACATCTGCTCCTTTCCTCCGGTCATCGTCTATACCGGGCGCAACCTGACCCGGGATGAAGAGGCCGAACTGCGCAAGTATTCGCGTTCGATCATCATCAAGGGCGCACGCTCGCCGGAGCGGTTGCTGGATGAGGTGACGCTTTTTCTGCACAAAGTCGAATCGCGGTTGTCCCATGAACGGCAGAAGATGCTCAAGGTCGCTCGCAGCCGCGACAAGGTCTTCGAAGGCCGCAAGGTGCTGCTGGTGGATGACGATGTGCGCAACATTTTCGCCCTCACCAGTGCGCTGGAGCAAAAAGGCGCGGTGGTGGTCATTGGTCGCAATGGCCGAGAAGCGATTGAACGATTGAATGAGGTGCAAGACATCGATCTGGTGTTGATGGACGTGATGATGCCGCAGATGGATGGTTTCGAAGCCACCGTTGAAATCCGCAAGGATCCGCGCTGGCACAAGCTGCCGATCATTGCGGTGACGGCCAAGGCCATGAAGGACGATCAGGAGCGCTGCCGGCAGGCCGGCGCCAACGATTACCTGGCCAAGCCCATCGACCTGGATCGCCTGTTTTCGCTGATTCGTGTGTGGTTACCGAAGATGGAACGTATCTAGTGAAGCGCCATTTTTCAGTGGAGCGAAACAGCGAAATCGAATTGCGGTTGTTGATCGAGGCGATCTACCTCAAGTACAGCTACGATTTTCGCGATTACTCCGGCGCTTCGATCAAGCGCCGGGTCAACCACGCGTTGAGCCAGTTCGAGTGCAATACCATCTCGGCGCTGCAGGAAAAGGTCCTCCACGATCCCACCGCTTTCATGCAATTGCTGCAATTGCTGACCATTCCGGTCAGCGAGATGTTTCGCGACCCCTCGCACTTCCTGGCCATCCGCAAGGAAGTGGTGCCGCTGCTGCGAACCTACCCTTCGCTCAAGATCTGGATCGCCGGATGCAGCACCGGTGAAGAGGTGTATTCGATGGCCATTGTGCTGCGCGAAGAAGGCCTGCTCGACCGCACCATCATCTACGCCACCGACATCAATCCGCGCTCCCTGGAAAAGGCCAGGCAAGGGATTTTCTCGATGGAGAATGTCCGCGCCTACACTGCTAACTACCAGCAGGCCGGTGGCCAGTGTTCGTTTGCCGACTACTATACGGCGGCCTATGGGTACGCGATTTTCGACAAGACACTGCGCGAGAACGTGACCTTCGCCGATCACAGCCTGGCGACGGACAGCGTGTTTTCCGAAACCCAATTAATTTCATGTCGTAACGTACTGATTTATTTTAATAAAAAACTTCAGGAACGGGCATTCGGGCTGTTTCATGAATCCCTCTGCCATCGCGGTTTCCTGGTGCTGGGCAGCAAGGAAACCCCGGAATTCTCAGCCTTCGGCAATCAGTTCGAGCCGCTGGTGAAACAAGAACGGATCTATCGAAAATCATGAACAGTGCAATGAACTTGTCGGCTATCGAAGCGATCGTGATCGGTGCCTCCGCGAGTGGCGTCGAGGCGCTGTTGAACATCCTCGGACCGCTGCGCGAAGGCATCGGCCGTCTGCTTGTCGAGCTGGAACGAATCGCATGCTAAGTAATATCCAGGCCAAACTGCTGATCGTCGACGATCTGCCGGAGAATCTGCTGGCGCTCGAAGCGCTGATCAAGCGTGAGGGCCGGATCGTATACAAGGCGCTGTCCGCCGACGAAGCCTTGTCCCTGCTGTTGCAGCACGAATTCGCCATGGCCATCCTCGATGTGCAGATGCCCGGCATGAATGGCTTCGAGCTGGCCGAGTTGATGCGTGGCACGGAAAAAACCAGGAACATCCCGATCGTTTTCGTCAGCGCCGCCGGGCGTGAACTGAACTACGCGTTCAAGGGCTATGAAAGCGGTGCCGTGGACTTCCTGTACAAACCGCTGGACATCCACGCGGTCAAGAGCAAGGTCAATGTGTTCGTCGACCTGTATCGCCAAAGCAAGGCGATGAAGGAACAAGTGCTGGCCCTTGAGCAAAGTCGCCGCGAACAGGAGACCCTGCTCAAGCAACTGCAAAACACCCAGCTGGAACTGGAGCAGGCGGTGCGCATGCGCGATGACTTCATGTCCATCGTCGCCCACGAAGTGCGCACACCGCTCAACGGCCTGATCCTTGAAACCCAGCTGCGCAAGATGCACCTGGCCCGGGATAACGCCGCCGCTTTCACCCTGGACAAGATGCACGCCATGGTCGACCGCGACGAGCGGCAGATCAAAAGCCTCATTCGTTTGATCGAAGACATGCTCGATGTCTCGCGCATTCGCACCGGAAAGTTGTCGATCCGGCCAACGCGCTTCGATCTTTCGGCACTGGTTCGCGACGTGTTGCACAACTTTTCTCAGCAAATCGACGCCGTCGAGGCGTCGGTCACGCTGGATGCCGAACAACCGGTAATCGGAAATTGGGATGAATTTCGTATTGAACAGGTCATTTCCAACCTGTTGACCAACGCCTTGCGCTACGGGGCCAAGAGCCCGATCTCGCTGAAGGTCTACAGTGAAGGAGGCTTGGCGCTGGTGGACGTGCAGGACCAGGGGATCGGTATCAGCGAACAAGACCAGGAACGCATATTCCAGCAGTTCGAACGGGTATCGGCCAAACACGCCGGCGCCGGGCTCGGCCTGGGATTGTTTATTTCAGAACAGATTGTCGCCGCGCATGGCGGTACTATTACGGTCCAGAGCAGGATTGGCGAAGGCGCTTTGTTTCGCGTTTGTCTGCCGCTGCAGGAAAACAGCCAGATAAACGCAACCTCTGATCGACCCCACGGTCGTATCAGCAGCAATTGACCGAACAAAGGCTTCCCATGAGCGAAGATGCACAAGATGTAGTACTTGTCGTCGAGGACGATCCCTCGATTCTGATGGTGCTGTCCGCTTATCTGTCGGGCGAGGGTTACCGCGTATTGCAGGCCGAAAACGGCGAGCAGGCTTTCGAAATCCTCGCGAGCAAACCGCACCTGGACATGATGATCACCGACTTCCGCCTGCCCGGTGGTATCTCCGGCGTGCAGATCGCCGAGCCCGCTGTGAAGCTGCGGCCGGAACTCAAGGTGATATTCATCAGCGGCTACGCTCAGGAAATCCGTGAGACCGACAGCCCGATTACGCGCAAGGCGCCGATCCTGGACAAGCCGTTCGATCTGGATAAGTTGCAGGAACTGATGCAGGACATGCTTTCGTAAGCATTCAGGCGCTGATCATCTCCCTGACCTTCGCCGTCAACAGATCGAAGGTGTCAGTTGGGGTCAAAGCCCTTGTTGCAACGCCGGATCATCGGGGTTCATCTGTTCGAGTTGGGCCAACAGAATCTGCACGTTTTGCAGCTGCCCGCTTTCCTTCCAGTAATTGATCAGTAGCACCCGTGCCTTGCGATCGTTCGGATGGCGTTGAACGATTTCCTGCAACTGTTTCTGCGCCGCTTCCAGCTCCTGCTCACCGTGCAACGTGGTGGCCAGGTCGTAGCGGTAATCCCGGTTGTTGGGCTCAAGTTCAACGGCTTTGGACAGGCCGAGCAGGGCGAATTCGCTTTGCTCGTGATGCAGTAACCAGAGCCCGAGGGCATGTTGCAGGTAGGCCGAGTTGGGTTGGGCCTGGAGTTGCCTGGCCAACAACTGTCGGGCGGCGTCGTTTTGGCCCTGTTTATCCAGCACCTCGATTTGCAGCACCAGCGCCGGCAGGTTGTCCGGCGCCAGGCGCAGGGTGTTGTCCAGTGCCTGTTGCGCTTCCTTGAGTTCGGCGTTGTGCAGGTGCAGCCGGGCCAGTTGGTATTGGTTTTCGGCGCTTTGCGGCTCGCTCTTGAGCACTTGCACCCAGGCATCGATGGCTTGCTCCAGCGGCCCGAAATACAAACCGAGATCATCCGGGGACAAACCCAGCAGTGCGTTGATGGCGGCCAGCCGCACGCTTTGTTCGCTGTCATCGAGCAATGGCCCCAGCAATAAACTGCGCTGGCCGCTCGGTACCAGGCCGCTGATGCTCCTGATCGCGGCGATACGCACTTCGGGCGACTCGTTCTGCAAGTCGGCATCCGCCAGTTTCAGGGCCACCGAGCTTGGATAGTTGGGCAGCTCGGCATGCAACCAGACACGACGCTTGGGGGACAGGTCCGGACGACCCAACTGCTGATAGAGCACCCGCGCGGCACCTGGCTTGCCGGTCCGGGCAGCCGCCAGCGCGTCGCTGTAGCCATGCTGGATGGCTTCTGGAACCACCGGGGTGGTATCGCGCAGGGAAAACCACGCAAGGCCGATGACGAACAGGGCGAAGAGGCTGATAAACAGAGAGCGGCGGGACATGGGCATGCAGGAATCCGGAAGCTGGCGAGCTTTTGCAAAGGCGCCAGCTTCGGTCAGGCGCGGCTTTGAGTCAAACCTTGACGGCGTTCACGACCGATTCAAACGGCTGAAGAGTACTTCAGCCGGCAATGAATGGGCCTTGAGGTTGTGTCGACAGCAAAACCTCTCGAGGCACCGCAGCAGTGACTACGCTTGCTGGAGGTGTCTCGACGAGTGTTTCCATGCAAGCTCTGCTGCAATATTTCAAAGCAATGCTCCACCCCGGGCCCGGGGTATTGCTGTTTGCCTTGCGAACCATAGCGGCCGGGTTGTTGACCCTGTACCTGGCGTTTTTGTTCGACCTGGACCAGCCCAAGTGGTCGATCATGGCCGTGGTCATCATCAGCCAGCCACTGGGCGGCATGGTGCTGGCCCGCAGCTTTGGCCAGGTGATCGGCACCACGACGGGCGCGGCCGTGGCGGTGCTGATCATGGCGATCTTTCCCCAGGCGCCGCTGCCGTTCATCACCACCCTGGCCCTGTGGCTGGCACTGTGCACCGCCGGTGGCACGCTGTTGCGCTACACCAGTTCTGGGGCATTCGTGCTCAGTGGCTACACCGCCGTGGTCATCGCGTTGCTGGCGATTCCCGATCAGGACGGTACCTTTTTGCTGGCGGTGACCCGCCTCACCGAAACCTTGCTGGCGGTTGCCTGCGTGTGCGTGGTCAGCCTGCTCACCGCCAGGCCGGAAGCGGTGGCCCGTGATTACTTCGCCAAGATCGATCAAATCACCCGGTTGCTGGCCACCCACGCCAGCGCCGTCATCCGCACCGAAGAGAGCGAAGCGGATTTCCAGCAGCGGCAAATGCAGCTGTTGGGCCAGATCAGTGGCCTGGAGGGCGTGCGCCGGCACATGTATTACGATGCTCCGCGATTGCGCAGCGCCAACGGACTGGTGCAACTATTGGGCAATCAATTGGTGTTGTTGACCGCGCGGCTGACTGCCCTGCGCCACCAGCGGCTGCTGTTGACCGAGCGCTGGGAGGGCGAGTTGCCTGAAGAAATTCAACGGTTACGCGCCGAAGAACTGGCCTTTCTCGATGAACTGGCGCAGGAGGGGCGTTCGCTGTCCAGTGACAAGCGCCATCGTTTCACGTCGCTGCAACAACGCTTTGACGAGCTGGCCTACAGAGCCGAACAATTGACCGAGCCACTGCCAGCCACCTTGCGTTCGCTGGCCTGGTCGCTGCGCTGGGAGCAGGCGCGCCTGCTGCAGCAGCTTGAGCAGATTCTGGAGTTGAGTGATGCCATCCAGAGCGGGCGACCCGCCAGCAGCGTGTTTCGCGGGCGGGAAAACCCGCTGCACCTGGACTTTACCCTGGCGACCATGAATGCCATCCGGGCGTTTTCCGCGCTGTTGATCGCCGGCCTGATCTGGATCGAAACCGGCTGGGACGGTGCGCGAGGCGGGATGGTGCTGGTGGGCATCCTTTGCTCGCTGATGTCGACGTTTCCCCGCCCGCTGCTGGCGGTTCAAAGCTATGCGCGGGGATTCGGGCTGGCACTGGTGGCCTCGGCACTGCTTCAGTTCATGTTTGTGCCGATGATCAGCAATTTCGAGATGCTTGCCTTGCTGTTGGCGCCCTTGCTCTACGCCGTTGCGGTGGGGCTGGCCAGTCCACCCACTACCGGTACCGGGATTGGCCTGGGGCTCACGACGTTTCTGTTGCTCGGCCCGTTGAACGTGGGGATCGGTCAAAACACCGCGATCCAGTGGTTCGAGTTTGCCGGTGCCTATACCTGCGCGACCGTGCTGGCGTTGAGTGTGTATGCGTTGATCTTTCCGTTCATGCCGGATTTGCGCATGCGCCGGCTCCACAAAGAGAACTGCGAGCAGGTGTACGCCTTGCTGAAAACCTCGGCGACCGATGAACAGCAGTTTGCCTTCGAGAGCCGCATGGTTGATCGCCTGACCATGATGCTGGGGTTGCTGCCTGCGACCCGGGAGCCACAATCGCGTGAGCTGTTTCAAGTCAGCCTGGCCTGCATGGCCCTGGGTATTGCCTTGAACCAGCTCAGGCAGCAGGGGCAGAACAACGCGCTACTGAGTCCGGATGTGCAAAGTCGCCTGTTTTCGACAGTCCGGGAAACGGGAAGGCTGGTCGCCGGTCGGCCCGGGGTCGAAGTGGCGCAGGTGCTTGATAGCCTCCACGCCTTGGGCGACGACCTGGATGCCCTGCATACCGATGTTCATGAGCACTTGTGGTCGGTGTTCCGTATGCGCGTGGCGCTGCTGATCGTGGTGTCGTTCGTCGAGCGTTATCGCGGTTACTTTCAACCCTCTGGCCTTGAAGGAGACCCCGTCCTTGCCCATTGATCTGGAAGTGGGTGGTGCCTATCTGCCCCCGATTGCCCAGGCGCTGCTGCTGGGCTTGCCGATTTTTCTGTTGCTGGACTGGGTATTGCGGCGCCTCGGTGTGCTGCAATTTGTCTGGCACGAGGCGCTGTTCGAAGGCGCGCTATACGTCTGCGTCTGCGCCACGTTGATACTGGTGATGGGAGCCTGAGGCCTTGAAGAACATCCTTTCCCGACTCACGACGCTGGCGGTGGTACTGCTGGCCGTCATCCTGGGCTGGTTTGCCTGGGAGTATTACACCCGCGCCCCCTGGACCCGGGATGCCCGGGTGCGTGCCGATGTGGTGACCTTGTCCGCCGATGTTTCGGGGCGAATCGTCAGCCTGGTCGTGCAGGACAACCAACATGTGAACAAAGGCCAGGCGCTGCTGGAGATCGATCCGGCGCGTTACATCCTGGCGGTGGAGCATGCCAAGCGCGCGGTGGAGGTGGCGAAAGCCTCGCTCGGGCAGGCCCAGGCGACCATTACCGCCAGCGAAGCATTGCTCAAACAACGTCAGAGCGAGGAGCAGCGCCGGCGCACGCTCAAGGATCGTTCGGCGATTTCCGGCGAAGAGTGGGAAAAGGCCAACACCGATGTGTCGGTGGCCCAGGCTGACTTGCTGCGTAATCAGGCCAATCTGGTGTTGGCCCAGGCCAACGTGCAACTGGCCATCGCGGCCTTGACCCAGTCCGAGCTCGATTTGCAGCGTACCCATGTCGTCTCCCCGGTGACCGGTTATGTCACCAATCTGCTGACCCGGGAGGGCGACTACGCCTCGGCCGGCGGTCCATTGCTGGCGCTGGTGGACAGCGACTCGTTCTATGTCAGCGGTTACTTTGAAGAAACCAAGTTGCCGCGGATCGGGGAGGGCGACCGGGTCAAGATCGAGTTGATGAGTGGCGAGACGTTCGGCGGCAAGGTGCAGAGCATTGCCTTCGCCATTGCCGACCGGGAAAACCTCCCGGGCGGTCGCCTGCTGGCCAACATCAACCCCAGTTATACCTGGATCAAACTGGCACAACGCGTGCCGGTGCGGATCGAGATCGATGCCGACTATTCGGGTAAAAACAACCTGAGGGCGGGGACCACGGCCACTGTGACCGTCCAGGAAAACCAAAAATCCAAAGATCAGCACTGACCCCCTGTGGGAGCGAGCTTGCTCGCGATGACGGACTCATATTCGAAGGTGATGTCGACTGACACATCGCTATCGCGAGCAAGCTCGCTCCCACAGGGGATGTGTACTGCCTTTTTCAGGGCAAAAAAAGCCCCGCGACCGAATGAGGCGCAGGGCAAGGAAATTGGTTGGTTGCGGCCAACCAAAGGAGCGCTTTAAAACATCGGGTTAATTGCTCGCGACCGTCTCCGGCTGCCAGCCGCCACCGAGGGCCTTGTAGATCGCGACGATGCCGCGATACAGGTCGACTTCAGCCTGGGCCTGGGTGTCTTCGGCCGCCAGGCGTTCCCGTTGGGCATCGAGCAGCACGAGGAAATCGGCGGTGCCTTCGCGGTAGCGGATCTCCGCCAGATCGGCGGCCGAGCGGCTGGACTCGCTCTGGCGAATCAACGAGATCAAGCGCTGCTGGCGTTTGCCGTAGTCGCTGAAGGCGTTTTCCGATTCTTCCAGGGCCAGCAACACTTGCTGCTCGTAGGTCGCCAGGGCTCCTTCGGCATCGGCGTCGGCACCGCGCAACCGGGCCTTGACGCTGCCCAGGTCAAACGCCGCCCAAGTGATGCTCGGGCCGAGCGCCCAGGCGTTGGCCGCCGAGGAGCCGATCTGCGAACCGCGCCCGGCCGTAAAGCCAAGGAAGCCGCTGAGGCTGACCCGAGGGAACAGATCGGCCTTGGCCACGCCGATACGCGCTGTGGCCGACGCCAATTGGCGCTCGGCACTGCGAATGTCCGGACGGCGTTGCAGCAGCTCACCCGGATCGCCGATCGGCAGGGCCTTGGCGATCGCCGGCAGGTCTTTCGGGCTCAGGTCCACGGTCAACTTGTCCGGACGTTCACCCAGCAGGGTGGCGATGCGGTTTTTCTGCCGAACCTGTTCGGCCTGTAGTTGCGGCACGCTGGCCTCAACCGACGCCAGTCGCGCATCGGCGCGCTCTACATCGAGCTGATCGCCGACGCCGGCATCACGCAGGCTGATGGTGATCTTGCGTGACTCCTGCTGATTTTCCAGGTTGGCCAGGGCGATTTTTTCCCGCAGCTGCGCGCCGCGCAGTTGACCGTAGGAATCCACCAGTTCGGCAATCATGGTGACTTGCAGTTGGTACAAGTCGGCCTCGAACGCCTGTTGCTCGGCGTTGGCCGACTCCAGGTTGCGCTGGATGCGGCCGAACAAGTCGATTTCCCAGGCCATGTCCAGGCCCAGGTCATAGCGTTCGCTGTTGACCCGGTCGGTGGTCTGGCCCGGAATCTGGCCTTTGCCCAGGTCACTGCTGACGCGGCTGGTGATGGTCGGCATGGCGTCGTTGCTGACGTCATCGCGGATCGCCCGCGCCGCTTTCCAGCGGGCGAACGCGACGCGCAAATCGCGGTTGCCTTGCAGGGATTGCGTCACCAACTGGTTGAGGGTCGGGTCTTCGAACTGCTGCCACCAGATGCCTTCGAAACGCGAACGGTCAAAGTTCTTCTGGCCGGCGGCGCCGTCGGTGGCGGTCGTGATGTTGGCCGCTTCGGTGGTTGGCGTCTTGTAGTCCGGGCCGACGGCACAGGCACTCAGGGCCAGTACCAGCAGGCTCGGCAGGAAGGCTTTCAAACTCATCAGTGCGACTCCAGCTTCAGGGCGGCCTTGGCTGCTTTGCGCGTTTGGCCGCGCTCGACAAAGTTACGAATCAGTACGTAGAACACTGGCGTCAGCAACAGACCGAAGAAGGTCACCCCGAGCATCCCGGAGAACACCGCTACACCCATGGCGTGGCGCATTTCGGCACCGGCACCGCTGGAGAACACCAGAGGCACAACACCCATGATGAACGCGA
The DNA here is from genome assembly GCF_056405655.1 of Pseudomonas sp. P1_F7. Taxonomy (NCBI): domain Bacteria; kingdom Pseudomonadati; phylum Pseudomonadota; class Gammaproteobacteria; order Pseudomonadales; family Pseudomonadaceae; genus Pseudomonas; species Pseudomonas sp. P1_F7. Next base: position 48,629 of record NZ_JBFUBR010000009.1, on the reverse strand, counting down.
AGGAGGTCATCAGGATCGGCCGCAGACGCAGACGGCAAGCTTCCAGGACCGCAGCCAGCGGGTTGAGGCCTTCCAGTTGCTTGTCCTTGGCGAACTCGACGATCAGGATCGCGTTCTTACAGGCAAGCCCCACCAATACGATCAAACCGATCTGGGTAAAGATGTTGTTGTCGCCACCGGAAGCAATTACCCCGGTGATGGCCGACAGCAGGGTCATCGGTACGATCAGGATCACCGCCAGTGGCAGGCTCCAGCTTTCGTACTGTGCCGCCAGTACCAGGAACGCCAGCAATACGCAGAGCGGGAACACGAACAGCGCGGTGTTGCCGGACAAGATCTGCTGGTAAGTCAGGTCGGTCCATTCGTAGGTCATGCCGTTGGGCAGTTCTTCCTTGAGCAGTTTCTCGATGGCTTTTTCGGCCTGGCCGGAGCTGTAGCCGGGGGCTGCCGCACCGTTGATTTCAGCGGTGATGAAGCCGTTGTAGTGCATCACGCGGTCCGGGCCCGAGGTGTCGCTGACCTTGATGAAGGTCGCCAGCGGGATCATCTCGCCTTTGTTGTTACGCACTTTCAGCTGGCCGATCTGGTCGGATTCGAGGCGGAACTGTTGTTCGGCCTGGACGTTGACCTGATAGGTGCGACCGAAGCGGTTGAAGTCGTTGGCATACAGCGAACCCAGGTAGATCTGCAGGGTGTCGAAGATGTCGCTGACGGCCACGCCGTGGGTTTTGGCTTTCTCGCGGTCGATGGCGGCATCGACCTGGGGCACGTTCACCGTGTAGCTGGTGAACAGGCCGGCCAGTTCCGGCACGTTGTGGCTCTTGTTGATGATGTTCATGGTTTCCTTGTACAGCTCTTCGTAGCCCAGGTTGCCCCGGTCTTCGATCTGCAGGCGGAAACCACCGATGGTGCCCAGGCCTTGTACCGGCGGCGGCGGGAAGATCGCCATGTAGGCTTCCTGGATGTTCGCGTACTGGCCGTTCAACGCGCCGGCAATCGCACCGGCGGACATGCTCGGGTCTTTACGTTCGTCGAACGGTTTCAGGGTCACGAACACGATGCCGGCGTTCGGGCTGTTGGTGAAGCCGTTGATCGACAGGCCAGGGAAGGCCACGGCACTTTCCACGCCAGGCTGTTTCAGCGCCAGCTCGGACATGCGCTTGATCACGTCTTCGGTACGGTCAAGGCTCGACGCATCCGGCAATTGCGCGAAGGCCACCAGGTATTGCTTGTCCTGGCCGGGTACGAAACCGGTCGGGGTGCTGGAGAAACCGAAGAAGGTCAGGACCATCAGGCCGGCGTACAGCAGCAGGGCGATGCCGCTTGAGCGGATCACACGGGCAACGGTGCCGACATAACCATGGCTGGCCTTTTCAAAGAAGCGGTTGAACGGACGGAACAACCAGCCACCGAAAATCTTGTCCAGTACCTTGGAGAAACGGTCTTTCGGCGCGTCGTGACCCTTGAGCAATACCGCGGCCAGTGCCGGCGACAGGGTCAGGGAGTTGAAGGCCGAAATCACTGTGGAAATGGCGATGGTCAGGGCGAACTGCTTGTAGAACTGCCCGGTCAGGCCGGAGATGAACGCCGCTGGAACGAATACCGCACACAGCACCAGCGCCGTGGCAATGATCGGGCCGGTCACTTCACGCATGGCGCGTTTGGTGGCTTCAACCGGGGTCAATCCGAGCTCGATGTTCCGTTCAACGTTCTCCACCACCACGATGGCGTCGTCCACCACGATACCGATGGCCAGTACCAGGCCGAACAGCGACAAGGCGTTGAGCGAGAAACCGAACAGGTGCATCACGGCAAAGGTACCGATCAGCGAGACCGGCACAGCGACCAATGGAATGATCGAGGCGCGCCAGGTTTGCAGGAACAGGATCACCACCAGCACCACGAGGATCAGGGCTTCGAAGAGGGTGTGAACCACCGCCTCGATGGAGCCGCGCACGAAGATCGTCGGGTCATAGACGATGCTGAAGTCCATGCCTTCGGGGAAGCTCTTCTTCAGTTCGGCCATTTTTGCCCGCACTTCATTGGAGATTTCGATGGCGTTGGAACCCGGACGCTGGAAGATCGGGATCGCCACCGCCGGCTGGTTGTTCAGCAGCGAACGCAGGGCGTACTGGCTGGAGCCCAGCTCAACGCGAGCGATGTCCTTTAGGCGAGTGATTTCACCGTTGTCACCGGAGCGAATGATGATGTTCTCGAACTCTTCCTCGGAGACCAGACGGCCCTGAGTGTTGACCGACAACTGGAAGGCCGTGGCATTCGGTGCAGGCGGCGCACCCAGGGCACCGGCAGCTACCTGACGGTTCTGTTCACGAATCGCGGTAACCACATCGGTCGCGGTCAGGTTGCGCGAAGCGGTCTTGTTCGGGTCGAGCCACACACGCAGTGAGTAATCGCCCATGCCAAACAACTGCACATCACCGACACCGCCCAGGCGCGCCAGCTCATCCTTGATGTTGAGCAGGGCGTAGTTGGACAGGTACAGCATGTCGTAGCGTTTGTCCGGCGAGGTCAAGTGCACAACCATGGTCAGGTCGGGTGACGCCTTGTCCACGGTGATACCGATGCGCGTCACTTCCTCGGGAAGCTTCGGCTCGGTCCGGGTCACACGGTTCTGCACCTGCACCTGGGCGTTGTCCAGGTCGGTACCCAGGGCGAAGGTGATGGTCAGGGTGATCTTGCCGTCAGCGGTGGATTGCGAGGACATGTACAACATGTTCTCGACGCCGGTGATCGCTTGCTCCAGTGGAGCGGCCACGGTTTCACCGATGACCTTGGGGTTGGCACCCGGGAAGTTGGCGCGGACCACCACGGTCGGCGGCACCACTTCCGGGTATTCGCTGATCGGCAACTGGAACAGCGAGATCGCACCGGCGATCAGGATCAGCAGCGACAGCACCGCTGCGAAGATCGGCCGCGAAATGAAGAATTGGGAAAAATTCATCGTAAAAATCCCTTAACCGCGTGGGGTCGTGGCAGCCAGTTTCACAACTGTACCCGGCGCAACCTTGGCAGGCGCGACTTGAGGCAGGTTGCTGGCTTCCAGCGCTTGGCGTTGTTGTGCGAGTGCCGCGAGGGTTTGTTCGCTGGCCATCGGAATCACTTCAGGGGTGACCGGTGAGCCAGGACGCACCCGTTGCAGGCCCTTGACGATGATGGTGTCGTCCTTGTTCAGGCCGTTGCGCACGATGCGCAGGCCTTCGATCTTCGGACCCAGTTCCACCGCGCGGTAAGCGGTCTTGTTGTCGCCATCCATCACCAGCACGAACTTCTTGCCGAGGTCAGTGCCGACCGCTTCATCGTTGATCAGCATGGCGCTGTAGGTGCCGCTGCCCACCAGTTTCAGGCGTGCATACAAGCCCGGGGTGTAGCTGCCATCGCTGTTGTCGAACACGGCGCGCCCACGGATGGTGCCGGTCTTCGGGTTGACCTGGTTGTCGACGAAGTTCATCACGCCCTGGTGCGGGTTGCCGTCCTCGTTGGACAAGCCCATGTAAACCGGGGTGGTGGCGCCGCGCTTGCCCTGGCGGGCGAGCTCGGTGTACTTGAGGAACACACGTTCATCCGCGTCGAAGTAGGCGTACACCTTGTCAGTGGAAACCACACTGGTCAGCGGGGTGGTGTCGGCCGTCACCAGGTTGCCGGCGGTGATTTCCGCACGGCTGACGCGGCCGCTGATGGGAGCAGTGACGTGGGTGAAGCTCAGGTTCAGCTTGGCCAGATCCAGCTGCGCTTGCAGGGCACCGACCGCGGCGCGGGCTTCCTGGGCGGCGCTGGTACGCGAATCGGCGAGTTCTGCGGAAATGGCGTTGCTGGTGCGCAGGCGCTCACCGCGCTGGGCTTCGTTTTCGCTGCGGGTGGCATTGGCGCGCGATTGTGCAACCAGTGCTTCGAGGCGGCGGACCTCAGCCTGGAACGGACGCGGGTCGATCTGGAACAGCAGGTCGCCTTTCTTGACCAGGGCGCCTTCAGTGAACGCCACTTCATCGATCTGGCCGGAGACCCGTGGACGAATCTCGACGGTTTCCGGAGCTTCGAGGCGGCCGGTGAATTCGTCCCACTCGTTGACCGGTTGTTCCAGCACCTTGGCCACGCTAACCTTGGCCGCTGGCATGCTGGCGGCGGTTTCCGGGGCTTTGCCGCAAGCGCTGATCACCACTACGGCCAACAAAGCCAACGGGAAGCGCAAATGTTTGAGTGACTGTTCCATGGATGCATCCGCCAATGTGTTGAGATTGGCGAATGATGCGCGGCGGGTTTGTATCTCACGAATCGAATGGGGCGAAGGTAACTATCATTCGGAATGATATGAGAGGCCAAGTTAGCTCTCTAGCCTGCACCTTACGCAGAGGTCTATCAATCAGGTCGATGGCAATTCTGTGTTGCCGCAAAAGCATCAATCAGTCTTGAAACAGAGTGTGGCCTTCGCGAGCAGGCTCGCTCCCACATTGGATCTTCGTCGTTCCCAAATCCCTGTGGGAGCGGGCTTGCCCGCGAAGAGGCCAGCTGCCTCTATGCAAGACTTTGGATCAAGCCAGGCTGTCCGGATCCCCAAAGAACATCTGAATCCGCGAGCGCAGCCAGCGCTCCCCCGGATCATTATCCTGCGATCCGCGCCAGGCCATGTGCAGTTCAAAGCTGCGCACCGGCAACGGCGGATCTTCCGCCCGCACACCGCCGGCGGCAGTCAGTGCATCAGCCGTGTAGTCCGGTACGGTTGCGACGATGTCAGTGCCCGCGAGCAGGGTGCTCAACCCGTTGAACTGCGGCACCGCGAGCACCACATGACGTTTGCGCCCGAGCTTTTCCAGTTCTTCATCAATGAAGCCGCTGAGGTCGCCGGCGAACGACACCAGTGCATGGGGGCGAGCGCAGTAATCATCCAGGCTCAACGGCCCCGGCACGGTGTCGGCGCGCAACAGCTTCGGCTGGCTGCGGCGCAGTACCTTGCGCTTGGCGTTGGCCGGCAGGTCGGTGGTGTAACTGACGCCGATGGAGATCTCGCCGGATGCCAGCAACCCCGGCATCAGGATGTAGTTGACCCGGCGCACCACCAGCACAATCCCCGGCGATTCGGCACGCAGGCGCTTGAGCAGCATTGGCAGCAAGGCGAACTCGACATCGTCCGAAAGGCCGATGCGGAACACGGCGGTACTTGTGGCAGGATCGAACTCGGCCGCCCGGCTGACGGCAGTGGAAATCGAATCCAGCGCCGGCGAGAGCAGGGCGAAGATCTCGACCGCTCTGGCGGACGGCTCCATGCTGCGGCCGGTACGCACAAACAAAGGATCATCGAACAACCCGCGCAGGCGCGAGAGCGCCGCACTGATGGCCGGCTGGCCGAGGAACAGTTTTTCCGCCGCACGGGTCACGCTGCGTTCGTGCATCAATGTTTCGAAAACGATCAACAGGTTCAGGTCGACACGACGTAGGTCATTACGATTCATCTGGAGTCCTGGCAGAGTCAGCAAACTTGACGTGAGCGGCCATATGAGAACAATGGCCAGCAGGAATATTACGGGGAAAGGCTGGTACTCTGCACCGGGTAATTCAGATTTCCTGCAAAGGCAGCTCCAGTTTCGTATGACATTTGACGATGTTGCCGCTGCTGCGGAATCAATGACAGGCATGTCGACTATTAATAGCCACAGATAGTGTTGGGTTGAAAGCCCAGCTAGAGTTCAAGGCATTAGAGGTTCAATTGGCGAGGTTTGCGATGTCCCGCACGATTCGTTTTCACAAGTTTGGTCCAGCCGAGGTGCTCAAATGCGAAGAGCATGCGGCGGCTCTGCCTGCACCGGGCGAAGTGCAGGTGCGCGTCGAGGCGATCGGCATCAGTTGGTATGACACGCTGTGGCGCCAGAACCTGGCCTCGTCCCATGCCCGACTGCCTTCGGGCCTTGGTCAGGAGATGGCCGGTATCGTCACCGCTGTCGGTGAGGGTGTCGATGACCTGGCGGTCGGTGACAAGGTTGCCAGCTTTCCGGCCCAAAGCCCGAATGACTACCCGGTTTACGGCGAGCAGATCGTTCTGCCTCGCTCGGCGGTAACCCGTTATCCGGACATCCTCAGCCCGATTCAAGCCAGCGTGCACTACACGCCGTTGTTGATTGCCTATTTCGCCTATGCGGATCTGGCACGGGTCAAACCCGGGCAGTTTGCCCTGGTGACCGACGCCAGTCATTGCGCCGGACCTTCGTTCGTACAACTGGGCAAGGCCTTGGGTGTTCGAGTGATTGCCGCAACCAAGACCGCAGAAGAGCGTGAGTATCTGCTGTCGCTGGGTGCCGAGAAAGTCATCGTTACCGAGGAAGAAGATCTGCTGATGCGGATCAACAAAATCACCGATAACCGCGGCGTGGATGTGGTGTTCGATGGTTTGGGCGGTCCGCAGATGTCGTTGCTGGGCGATGTGTTGGCGCCTCGCGGCAGCCTGGTGCTGTACGGCCTGCAAGGTGGCAACCAGACGCCTTTCCCGGCCTGCGCAGCGTTCCAGAAGAACATTCAGTTCTTCGTACACTGCATCGGCAACTTCACTGGCAAGCCGGAACTGGGCATCACCCAGGACCAGGTCGCACTGCAACGTGCCTTGCGCGACATCAATCAGCTGACCGCCGACCGCGTTTTGCTGCCGCTCAAGACCCGGGTCTTCCCGTTTGCCGAGTTTGTCGAAGCACACCGCTACATGGACGAATGCCCGTGTCGCGAAAGGGTCGCCCTCCAGGTCGAGCCGGCATAACAACCGCCGTAATAGCCCACCCAAGAGTCCGTGCCCACACGGACTCTTTCGTTTCAGTCCCCGAAATCCATCGATCCGCAGGCCGGTCCAGCAACTGAACTGGTTTTTGCCCGTAATCTGTAGCTTCTAATCAGCCACTAAGCCCTGATAATTGAATGATTACTTTCATCTCAAGGAATGAGTCATGGCTGGGTGTCAGGCTGAAACTTTTCAATGTGCGCCATCGGTGCAAATCTCCCAATTAGTTGGTTGTTGTGTAGTTGCCGAAAAGACAGCGACAACTTTCTTCTTTATTTCTTGTATTAAATGTCTGTGGGACTTTGTCGGACGTTTCCTAGGACTCCGATTTAAATCGAGCAAACCCTTGCCAGCCGGGTTGTACAGCCTCGTCTTCGTCGTTCAACGGAGGGGGCGCCGCGAACGTTTAAAATGATTGCCAGAAAATTCAAGTGTTAGCATTTGGCAATAAAGTCCATGACGCCATTCGTGCAGACAGTCCAACGGGATTTGCTGTCTGCGCGATATTGAACTTACGAGTATCAGGTAAATAAAGATGACCAGCATCCATGACCAAGCGATGAACTATGTCTATCAACAAGTGCTGCAGCGATTGCTGGGTTTTTTCTCCCGTGCCGAACGCACCGCATTGCAATTGTTGATTCAGCGCCTGGCGGTAGCGGCAGGGGGCATGGAGCGCATTGGCGATTACAAGGTGTTGGCGATCCAGTCCGGGGCCCGTGACAACTGCTACACCCTGGCACTGTTGCGTGCTGCGCAGTTGACCATCGCCACGCGGGCGCCGGCGACATTCCAGTTGCGCATCGCCTCGTTGCGGTTGAATGGGGCAAGCGGCGCGGCCGCGGAAAACATGCACCGGACCAACAGCGCATTGTTTGTCTATGACGATCCCCGGGTCGAGGTGCTGATGGTCGATGATCGGGAAGTCCTGCCGTTCAACCACCTGACGCCGATCTCCGACGCCGGTCGCGAGTCCAGCCGCCTGAACCTGCTGCTGATCGGCCATCGCCGGGAGTGGCGCGACGGTTTCGACCTGTGGGATGACGGTTATCTGGCCACGGGAGAGTTCTACGGACAAATCGCCCGCTGGGACGGTGGCGTCGACGCTTTGCTCATCAGTGACACGCCGCGCCAGCAAAAGCAGTTCATCGACGGTTTGAAACGTGCCGCCACCAAGGCAGGGCTCAAGCCTTCGCACGCGGGCGAGGCCGGTTATGCGGGGTTGTTTGCATTGCTCGATGAACTGGGCAGTGACTGTTATCACGCGTTCTACTCCGATTACGGCCAGGCCCGGTGGCGTCCGCAAGAGCGCTTTGAGACCTGTCGTCGTACGGCCTGCATCGACATTCACGACCTGCTGGTCAGCAACCTGGAGGAGCGCTGGTCGTTGCTGACTGAGTTTCTTCGCTTCCAGCCTGACGAACTGTCCGCGCAGATCAGCGACAACGAATTCGTCAGTGCGTCGATCTCGGCGCACGTCCGGGGGTTGCACGCGTGCTTCGTGCAGGGTCGCCATTATGAATCCGGCGTTACGCAATACCTGCAACGAGCCTTGGTGATGATGCGCCGCAAGCGCCTGCCTGAGCGTTTGTGCGAGCAGGCCATCGAGGTATTCGGCAACCCGGCGACACTGAGTGACCAGCGCGCCCGAGCGGCGGCCGAGGCGCAAAAGAACCTGGGTCTGAGCGAAGTACAACTGGTGTGCCTGCTTTTTTCGCCTTTTATCGAAAAAGGTGCGGGGCTGGAGCCTTTTCTGCGTCAGTGCCATCCGGGCATGCTGGTGGCCATGCCCGAGTTGCACAAGGCCATGCAGGGGTATCCGGTCGCCGAACAGATCATGCAATGGATGATGGATGTCAGCGGATTGCCCGTCAGCCTGATTGGCCTGCTTTATCGCATGGAGCGCACGCCCGCAAGCACTGGCGAGGCGCCTGAAGCGGCCGCGTTGCAAACTGCGGTGGGCGATCCTGACGCTGGCATCACGTTGTTGGATGAATGGTCAGCAGGGCACTGAACGTGGGCGGATTTTCAGCCAGTGCAATCGGCCTTCGCCCATGAAAGGTCCACGAGAAACGGATTTCGCCTATCAGGCGGTTTATCGATACCTGGCCAGCCTGATCAACGAGTCTGAAGGGGATTCGCGCATCCGCCTGCCGTCGCTGCGGCATCTGGCGGAGCGCCTCAATGTGTCGATCTCGACCATTCAGTACGCCTATGCGCTGCTGGAGAAAGAAGGGCGCGTCTATTCGGTGGCCAAGTCCGGTTACTACGCGTTGCCAGTGTCTTCAATCAACCCGCAGGACAGCGGCAGCGACCTGCTGGAAGCCGTCTACGTCAATGCCAGGCGTCCGGGGATGCTGGTCCTGAGCGCCGATGAACCGGCGTTGCTGCAGCCGCTCGACAGTCCTTTGTTGCTGTTGGAGCGAGAGTTGCTGCGCCAGTATCCCCGCCAGCCACAGTCGCCTTCGCAACCCTGCGGCGAGCTCGAATTGCGCACCGCCCTGGCAGCACGCTACACCACGTCGCCGATGCGTTACTGGCATGCCGATGATGTCTACATCGGCGCCGACCTTCGCGGTGTACTGGAAATCCTGATCGCCGTGCTGGGTTTGAAAGACGCCACCGTGGTGGTCGAATCACCGTGCGACTGGACGATCCTGCGTTTGTTTCAAGCTGCCTGCGTGCGGGTGATCGAGTTACCCGTGCAAGCCGACGGTTGCCTGGATCCGGAACGGCTCAAAACGCTGCTGGATACCGAACCGGTAAGGCTGGTGATGCTGTCATCGGCCCTGAACATGCCCCGTGGCAGCCTGGCGCCTGACGAAAACAGGCAAGCCATTGCCCGGCTTTTGGCCGCGCATGACAGTTGGGTGCTGGAAAACGACTGTTATGGCGAACTCGGATTCGACCTGGGCGGCTTGCGTTTTCGCGACTTGCTCGACCCTGAACGACTGATGGTGTTTTCCACGTTCGAGAAAGTCATCGGGCCGGAAGCGCCCTACGGCTACCTGCTTTCAAGGCATTTGAGCGCTGAACTGCAACGGCATTTTCTGCTGCGATCCTTCCGTCTCTCGCCGATTCGCCAGAAAGCCATCGCCCGTTTGTACAGCAGTGGCCGTATCGATCAACACCTGCTGGTGCTGCGTCGGCTACTCAAGGAGCGCAAGAGTCAAATGACCCTGTTGTTGCAGGAACGATTGGGTGATGCCTTGCATTTCGTCGAGCCAGAAGGCGGTGCAACGATCTGGGTGCGCTCGTTGCGTCGGGTCAATGTCCGTCGTGTGTTCCAGCGCCTGCTGGCGCATCAGGTGGTCATCGCGCCGGGGGAACTGTTCAGCCTCCAGGGTCTGCACGGGCAGCATTTGCGCTTGAGTCATACCTTCGGCGGCGATCACAACCTGGCTGCCGCACTGGGCTTGCTGGGGGATGCGCTGCGTCTGGAATCAATCGAGTGAGTGAGACAAAAAATAGCACCCTTCACTCTGTTCGATCGATCCCATCGCGTTGCGGTCAAACTGCCAGTAAACTGCGACCCAATTCCTGAACCACTCTATTCCAGAGGTTTTGCATGACACTCAGTCCTTTTGCGGGTAAACCGGCACCGGCAGAATTGTTGGTCGACATCCCGCGACTGGTAACGGCCTATTACACCGGCCAGCCTGATGCAGCCATTTCCACACAGCGCGTTGCCTTTGGCACGTCCGGACACCGTGGCAGTTCGTTCGACTTGAGTTTCAACGAATGGCACGTGCTGGCGATCAGTCAGGCGATCTGCCTGTATCGCGAAGCTCAAGGCATCGATGGCCCGCTGTTTGTCGGCATCGACACCCACGCGCTGTCCACGCCGGCTGGCGCCAGCGCCCTCGAAGTGCTGGCGGCCAACGGCGTGACTGTGATGATCGCCGCTGGCGACGAGTACACGCCGACGCCGGCCATTTCCCATGCGATCCTCTGCTACAACCGTGGTCGCACCACTGGCCTGGCGGACGGCATTGTCATCACGCCGTCCCACAACCCGCCGCAAAGCGGAGGCTACAAGTACAACCCAACCAACGGTGGTCCGGCCGATACCCACATCACCAAGTGGATCGAAGCCAAGGCCAACGAACTGCTGGCCAACAAGCTCGCTGGCGTCAAACGCATCAGCTATGAGCAGGCACTGAAAGCCAGCACCACCCATCGTCACGACTACCTCAACACCTATGTCGCCGACCTGATCAACGTGATCGACTTCGATGCCATCCGCGATGCCAAGTTGCGCCTGGGTGTCGATCCGCTGGGTGGAGCAGGGGTGCGCTACTGGTCGGCGATTGCCGAGCATTACCGTCTGGATCTGGATGTGGTGAACAAAGAGGTCGACCCGACCTTCCGTTTCATGACCGTCGACTGGGACGGCCAGATCCGCATGGACCCATCGTCCAGCCACGCCATGCAAGGCCTGATTGGCCTGAAAGAACGCTTCGACGTGGCGTTTGCCTGCGATCCGGACCACGACCGCCATGGCATCGTCACGCCGTCCGGTGGGTTGCTGGCGCCGAACAACTACCTCGCCGTTGCCATCGACTACCTGTTCCAGAATCGTCCGCAATGGCGCGCCGATGCTGCCGTGGGTAAAACCGTGGTCAGCAGCGGCTTGATCGATCGCGTGGCCAAGCGCCTGGGTCGTCGCCTGTACGAAGTGCCGGTTGGCTTTAAATGGTTTGCCGATGGCCTGTTCGATGGCTCCCTCGGTTTCGGCGGCGAAGAAAGCGCCGGTGCCTCGTTCCTGCGCAAGGACGGTGGCGTCTGGAGCACTGACAAGGACGGTTTGATTCCGGCCCTGCTGGCTGCCGAGATGACGGCCCGGACCGGTCGCGACCCGAGCCAGGCGTATCGTGCCTTGACCGATGAGCTGGGTGAGCCGTTCTCGGTGCGGGTCGACGCCAAGGCCAATCCGGAGCAGAAAGCCCTGTTGAGCAAGCTGTCGCCGCAACAGGTCACCTCGACCCAACTGGCCGGCGAACCGATCCAGAGCATCCTCAGCCACGCACCGGGCAATGACCAGGCCATTGGCGGCCTGAAAGTCATGACCGAAAACGGCTGGTTCGCGGCACGCCCGTCGGGCACGGAAGACATTTACAAGATCTACGCCGAAAGCTTTGTCAGCGACGACCACCTCAAGCAACTGGTGGCCGAGGCGCAAACGCTGGTCGATGGTGCCATTTCCGCGAAGTAAACACACAACCCTGTGGGAGCGAGCTTGCTCGCGATGGCGGCAGGTCAGTCGACATACTTGTTGGATGTCAGACCGCTATCGCGAGCAAGCTCGCTCCCACAGGGGGGCGCTGCAGCCGCAAAAAAAGGGGCGACCATTCACGGTCGCCCCTTTTTTTGTGCCGCCCGCAATTACCGAATCATGCCAAGTCCACCAGAACAATCTCGCTGTCCTCGATGGCCGTCACCCGCAACACGGACTCGTCGGCAACGGCTACACCGTCTCGAGCTTGTGCACGCAACCCATTGACTTCAATGGCCCCGGTGGCCGGCACCAGGTACGCACGACGTCCGTTGTCCAAATGGTATTCGGCGGACTCGCCGGCCTTCAGATTGGCCGCTACCAGCCGGGCATCGGCGCGGATGCGCAGGCTCTGATCGTCGCCTTCCTTGCCGCTGGCCAGGGTGACAAAACCTTCGCGGTTGCCTTTCGGGAACGGCTTGGCGCCCCAGGACGGGGCCAGACCGGATTCATTCGGGATGATCCAGATCTGGAAAATCCTGGTCGGCGTCGCTTCCAGGTTGTACTCGCTGTGGGCGATCCCGGTGCCTGCACTCATGACCTGCACATCACCCGCTTCGGTCCGGCCCTTGTTGCCAAGGTTGTCCTGGTGGGTAATGGCGCCTTCGCGGACATAGGTGATGATCTCCATGTCCCGGTGCGGGTGTTGCGGGAAACCGGTGCCGGGGGCGATCACGTCGTCATTCCAGACCCGCAGGTTGCCCCAGTTCATACGCTTGGGATCGTAGTACTCGGCGAACGAAAAATGGTGGTGAGCATCCAACCAGCCGTGGTGAGCGCCGCCGAGCGAGTTGAAAGGTCTGAGTTCAAGCATGATCGTCTCCAGAAAAGGTTCGTCATGGGGCGAAACGCCTGGGCCACGAAGCGAGACCGGTGAGTGATGAGGGCCATCATCCAACAGGCAACAATCGATAAAAAGCGTAAAAAATGCAGCATTCCCATCGAATGGATTGATATAAAACGAACTCGAAAGTTTCTCACCCAGCTTTCACTTCATCGCATAAGCCAATGAGTCATAAGCAATTCACTAGAACTCGCCGGCAAATGCAGACACCATAGCGTTCAACAGCCTCACACCCTGGAGTCAGTCCGCGTGCCGCAACACACCCCCGATCTTCCTCCTGAACTTCGCCCCCTGGCCGAGATGCCGCTGATCAAGCGATTGCTCGCCCGGTTCTTCGGTTACAGCCTGACCCGCCTACATGCCCAGCACCGTGCATCGTGGTTGCATGGCCAGGCCGACGGTTTTCGCAGCGGTCACAGCGCCGGGGTCGATTACGGCTACAAGGAAGGCAAGCTCGAAGGGCTGGAGGAGGGTCGGCAGGTCCTGCTGATCCGCGACTCGCGCTCCACTGAACACCGGGCACCGAATGTCGATGACCTGTTGTTCGACGATTGGCGCCTGCCGTTGAGCGCCGAGTTGAAGAAGCGCATGAAGGCGGATGTCGCCCGGTTGTTGCCGGCCCATGCCCAACCCAGCGCCGCACAATGGAAAATGATCTTCAGCGACACGCCGTCTACCTCGGTGATCGCGGGTGCCGGCGCTGGCAAATCGACCACGCTGGTGCTGCGAATCTTGCTGCTGAGCCATTACCTGGGCTTCGAGCTGAGTTCAATGACCGTGGTGACCTTCACCCGCGAGTCGCGCAAGGACTTCATCAACAAGCTGATCGAACTGTTTGCGCTCTGGGGGCGAGCGATCAGTTTCAAGGAGGCGCGGGATCTGGTGCGCACCTTCCACTCGCGGATCCTGCCGATGGTGCGCAGCCTTCCCGGTTTCGAGCGTTTGCAGGCTTTCGAGAACCTCAGCCTGCGGGCTGCACAGGGCGACGAGGAGGTCGACAGCAATCCGTTCGATCTGCGCATCAACGACGTTCAACGCCAACAGCTCAACGCCTGCTATCACCGTCTGCACCGTGACGATGAGCGCTTTCGCGAGCTGATCAAGCCATTGTCCCGGTATGCCTTGCAACTCAAGGAGCTGGAGCGGGATCACCCGGATGTGCAGAAACGCATGGGCGTTACCGAACTGGCGGCCAAACGCGATGAGGAACTGTGCGACGCCATTGAAGACCTGTGGTTTCGTGCCGGTGCCTGGCCCATCAAGGGGATCGAACCGAAACGTCAGTCGTTCGATATCAATGGCTCGAAATTCCATTGTCACGGCTATATTCCGTCCCTGGATGCCTGGGTGGTGCTGGGGTTCGATCCTCGGGAAAACCCTCAGGTCACGCGGCCAAACGCCAAACTGACAGTGCGCGCAGAGTGGGCAGTGAAGCGCACCCTGTTTCAAGCTTTCTGTCGTAAGCCATTGATATGGCTGGATAGTTACGAATCTTCAAAGCGTGTTTTGGCCTCGCTTGCCGGCGATGCCAGCGCCGGGCCGGGTTTCGATTACAAGGTCAAGGGCGAGCTCGCTTCCGCGCCGTTGCTCGATTGCTTTGTCGCCGCCGCCGGGTTCATCGAAAACCTCGGGCTGGATGTGCCGAGCGCCGTAGGCCAGATGAGTTTCGCCAAGGACGATCCCGACCGGTTCTTCTTCGAAGCCTTGAGTCTGTACTGGCGGGCGCTGGAAGATCATTTGCTGGACCAGAAACCGCCGATCATGACCTACAACCGAATGTTTGCCCTGTTCAGCGAGCATTCGCCGGAGAACCTCAAACTGCTCGGCGATGAGCTGCTGCGACCGCTGTCACACCTGATGATCGACGAGTTCCAGGATGTCTCGCCGCAAATCGTCTCCTGGATCAGGGCCAGCCTGGCAGAGATCCGCAGTCGTGGGCCGGCCATGCACGTTGGACGCGCAGCACAGCGTTCCTCGCTGCTCTGTGTGGGCGATGACTGGCAGTCCATCTACGGTTGGCGCGGCAGTTCGCCGACCTACTTCATGGAGTTCAACAAGGAGTTCCCGTCGCCGAGCACCACCAAGGTCATGCTCAGCGACAACTATCGCAGCCACCAGCACATCATCGATGCCGCCGAACACATCGTACGTGCAGCACCAGCCATTGCCGGGAAGAAAGCCAAGGCCAGCGGTGAACCCAAGGCATTGCTGCCGGTTAACGTCCTCGATCGTGATGACCAAGGCATGGCCCAGCGCCTGATGGAGCATTACCGAAAGGGCGATTCGATCTTGATGCTTTATCGAAAAAGTAGCGATAAGTCATTGATAGAAGAGCATATTAAGCCTGTAGTTAATGTTGATTCTAGCTTGCCGTATGAGGCTCGCAGGCTCAAACAGCTGACGTATCACAGTGCCAAGGGCCTTCAGGCCGATGCGGTGTTTTTGCTGGGCGACTGCCAGCACCTGACCAGTTCGCCTTACAAGAATCAGGTTTACCGGATGGCGGGCCTGGGCAAGGCCGGTGACAGCGAACCCTACGACAACGCCCAGAAGGACGAGATCCTGCGGCTGGCGTACGTGGGTATTACCCGCGCCGTCAGCCATTGCTACTGGTACGTCGATGCGCAAGACACCCAGGCTGCGAACATGCCCAAGGCCTCCGACCGGATCGGCAAGGGCAAGGCGTTCTTTGTCGATCATCGACAAGGCAAGGCTTCAGGCTGAGTGTTTAATCGCTGCCCACAAAAAAGCCCACATTACGTGGGCATTTTTTTGAGCACTCCGCCTTCAGGCATAACTCCTGAACGCTTCTGGTGGAACGAAGGCTTCAAGTTCATCCTCCACCGCTTCGATTATTAGTTCTACATCCGCAGCATTCATGACGGTGGCGCAAGGAATACCGGCAATGGCGATCATGGTCTCGCCAGTGGCACGATCAAAAAGACGGGCAATCATGCTGCCCGGGGCGTCCATGCTCGCCTCGAAACCCATGGGATGAAAATGCCAGCGCATCAGCTGGCAGGCGTTTGGAAACGTGACCTTACTGAACCCTTTATTCATGTGTTGCCCGCCTTCATTATCGAGCGCTTCCTTTAGCTCATGGTAGGAGGGAAGAACCTTCAATGGTTCAACCAGTGACAGTGTTTAAAAGTAGCATCCGCATGTGAAAAGAATGTGGATTTTTCAGGCCATTTGGCGATTGCCGGCATTTTTTTGATTCAAGTCACGCTTCGTTCGCATTTGCGGCCAAAAGCCGTCATCCGTTTAGTCGTTGAAGACAAGGCGCAAGTTGGGCAAGCTCGGTCTTTTCCCGTCGAGATGTTCAATGCACGTCGATGATGATGGCCCGCTGCAAACCCAGGCCACGGGCGAGACGGTCATGCGCTATCACTTGCGCTGGAAGCACCGGGACCTGGACGGCGTCATGGCGCTCTATCACCCTGAAGTCCAGTACAACGACTTTTTCCAGAACCGGGTCATGGACCTGGCCGAATTGCGCGAATACGTGCGCAGCAGCATGCCCCGGGATCCGGATGAAGCGCTGGAGCATTCCGACCGCATTCGACTGGACGGCAATACCGCATTCATTCAATACCGCATCACCTTGCGCGGCGGTGAAGGACTGGTGTCGTTCCGCGCCAGCGAAGCAATTACCGTCAAGGACGGGCTGATCTGGCGGGTCAACGAATATGCGTCACTGGTGCACGAGCAAGCTGCCAGCAAAGCGTCCGGCAACCAGCGCCCGGCGGTCAGCCGGCTTGGACTGTCGCCACGCCAGTTGAGCTTCATGGCCGATGACCTGCAGCAGTATTTCCAGGGTCAACAGCCGTATCTTGACCCGGAGCTCGATTTGCAACGGGTGGCGAAGGAGTGCGGGTACAGCCGCAATCAGATTTCCTATCTGTTGAATCAGGTGCTGGGCCAGAGCTTCTATCGCTACGTCAACCAGGCGCGCCTGCAACACTTGCTCGCGACGCTGGATGCCGCCACACCGCCAGTGCGTATCGATGAGCTGGCCTTCGCTGCCGGATTCAATTCGCTGTCGGCGTTCTACAGCTGTTTCCGCCAGCACACCGGCCAGTCACCCAAGGCCTACGTCAAACAAATTTCTTTGCGTGCACGCGCGCAAGACAGCCCCTGAGCCCACGCACTAGGATCGACGCCATCGAAGTTTGAGTGGCGGAGTCTTGCATGCCGGCGTGGCGCACTATCAGTTTGTGGATGGACCAGCTCGACGAGCCTTTGTTGGCGCGTCCGGCGCTGGAGCGGGACCTGGATGTCGACGTGGCGATCATCGGCGCGGGCTACACCGGACTCTGGACCGCGTACTACCTCAAGCAGCACAAACCTGACCTGAGCATTGCCATTGTCGAAGCGCAGACCGCCGGTTTCGGCGCGTCGGGGCGTAATGGCGGCTGGCTGATGGGCAACTTGCTGGGTGAAGATCGCCTGCTGGCCAATCTGCCGGCCGAAGAACGCCGTGCCTCCTACGATTTGTTGCACCGCATTCCGGATGAAGTGGAGATTGTCCTCGAACGCGAGGGGATCGACTGCGATTACCGTAAAGGCGGGGTGCTGTATTGCGCTGCGCGCTATCCGGAGCAGGAGGTGAGCCTGCGTCACTATCTGGACGATCTCCACCGCCAGGGCCTCAACGACAGCCACTATCGCTGGCTGAACCCGGAGCAACTGGCGCAACAGATCCGCGTCGCCAAACCCTATGGCGGTATCTACGCGCCGCACGTGGCGACCATCCACCCGGCCAGGCTGGTACGCGGGCTGGCCCGGGCGGTGGAGCGCCTGGGGGTCAACATCTACGAAAACAGCCCGGTCACCCATTGGCAGTCTGGCAGCCTGCGCACGGCGAAAGCTTCGGTGCGCAGTCGCTGGGTGGTGCCGGCGGTAGAAGGCTATTCCGTCACCTTGCCGCCATTGGGGCGATATCAGATGCCGGTGCAGAGCCTGATCGTCGCGACCGAGCCATTGTCGGCGGCCACCTGGGACGAAATTGGCCTGAGCCGCGGCCAGGCGTTCAGCGAGGCCAGTCGCCAGGTCACCTACGGCCAGCGCACCGCTGACAACCGTTTGATCTTTGGCGCCCGTGGCGGCTATCAGTTCGCCGGCAAGCTGCGCCACAACTTCGACCTGACCACGGATGAAAAAGAGCTGCGGCGCTACCTGTTCGGCGAGCTGTTCCCGCAGCTGAAGAACGTGCAGATCACTCATTCCTGGGGCGGCAACCTGGGCATGTCCCGGCACTTCCAGCCGCACATGCTCTGCGACCAGGCCAACGGCATTGCCTTGTCTGGCGGCTATGGCGGGGAGGGTGTTGGCGCCAGCAACCTGGGAGGGCGGACGCTGGCCGACCTGATCCTGGGGCGCGACACCGATCTGGTGCGCCAGCCGTGGGTCATCCCGCAGCGGGGCCTCGACGCGCTCAGGGCCTGGGAGCCGGAACCCATCCGCTGGCTCGGCTACAACGCAATCATCCGCAGCTTTGTCCATGAGGACCAGACCCTGGCCAACCCGGCGACCGCGCCCTGGCGGCGCAAGCTGGCCAGCGGGGTTGCCGGTTTCATGGAAGGTTTCATGCACTGAACGGCGTCTCTACATCGACAGGTATTCCCATGAGCATCACGCAATTCAAGAACACCGCAACCCTGAAACTGGACGAATCCAACCCGGTCGCCGTGCCCCTGGGTACTCCCGTGGCCGTGGCTTCGACCACCAGCGTCGAACGCGACGACGGCGTCGAGACCGGCGTTTGGGAATGCACCCCGGGGCGCTGGAGGCGGCAGATCGTCGCCCAGGAATTCTGTCACTTCATCCAGGGCCGCTGCACCTTCACCCCGGACGGCGGCGAGCCCCTGTACATAGAAGCCGGCGACGCACTGATGTTGCCGGCCAACAGCCTCGGTATCTGGGACATCCAGGAAACCGTGCGCAAGACCTATGTCCTGATTTTTTGATTTTTGAATTCTTTGAAATTTGAAAGCTGATCCTTTTGATTGCCTGCCAACAAAAACAACCCCTACAGGAATCGACTCATGATCCGAAAGACACTGACACTGGCCCCGCTGATGCTGGTCGCATCGATCAGTCAGGCGGCCGAAACCGTCAAAATCTATAACTGGTCGGATTACATCGCGCCGGACACCACGAAAAACTTCCAGAAAGAAACCGGCATCGCCTTCACCTACGACGTCTACGACAGCAACGAAACTCTCGATGGCAAGCTGATGACCGGCAAATCCGGGTACGACGTGGTGTTCCCGTCCAACCACTTCATGGCCCGGCAGATTGAAGGCGGCGCGCTGAAGAAACTCGACAAGAGTCAGCTACCGAACTGGAAAAACCTCAACCCTGTGTTGCTCAAGGCATTGCAGACCAACGACCCGGGCAACGAGCACGGTTTTCCGTACCTGTGGGGCAGCACCGGCATCGGCTACAACATTGCCAAGGTCAAGGCGGTGCTGGGCGACAACGCTCCGGTGGATTCCTGGGACCTGATCTTCAAGCCCGAGAACATGCAGAAGTTGCAGAAGTGCGGCGTGGCCATCCTCGACAACGGCCCCGAACTGCTGCCGGCCGCATTGAACTACCTCGGGTTGCCGCATCACAGCAAGAACCCGGAAGACTACAAAAAGGCCGAAGCCCTGCTGTTGAAAGTGCGGCCGTATGTCAGCTATTTCCACTCGTCCAAATACACCAGTGACCTGGCCAACGGCGACATCTGCGTGGCGGTCGGTTTCTCCGGCGACATCCTGCAGGCGGAAAACCGTGCCAAAGAGGCTAACAACGGCATCGACATCGGCTACTCGATTCCCAAGGAAGGCGCCGCGATCTGGTTCGATATGGTCGCCATGGCGGCCGACGCTCCGGACGAAAAGGCCGGTTACGCCTTCATGGACTACCTGCTGCGTCCGGACGTCATGGCCAGCGTCAGCAACTACGTGCATTACGCCAATGGCAACGAGCAGGCCGACAGCCTGATCGACCCGGCGATCAAGAACGACACCAAGGTTTACCCAAGTCCTGAAATGATGGGCAAGCTGTTTGCGCTGGAAGCCATGCCATTGAACATCGACCGGGTGCGTACCCGGGTCTGGAACAAGATTCGCACCGGCAGCTAAAGCGTTGAGCGGCCATCGGGACAGGACGTCCCGATGCCATCGGTCATCAACCGACCGGCTCGGCTGCGCAACTCATCTTTCCTGAGCCGGGTATCTGCAAAAACACGTCATCGCCGATTTGCCAGAAGCTGTAGTTGCCTTTGTAATCCTTGCCCGTGTACTGGGTTCCGTAATTACTCGGCACCTGGTTCAGGGTGATGGAGGTGTTCGCCCATTTCAGGAACACAACGCCCGGTTCGACCGTAAAGAACGTGGCGGCAACCAGCGGGTTGAGCCCTGCGCAATGAAAGGCAACGGGGCCTTCGGTGCGTCTGCTTGGGTCTTTGGTTCTGGAAATGGCCGAACCCTGGCGCAGTTGATGCGCGCGCTCGGCATAACTGCGAATGACGCAGGGCTTGGCTTGCGGGCCGCTGTCACACTGGTTGCGGGCGTCGATCCAGAACTGTTGATCAACCTCGACTTTATCCGGGCGCGGCACCGAATGTTCATCCGTGAGCGCCAGCAGATAAAGGCGATTGAGTTCGAGGTCCATCTGCGCCAGTTGGGCGTCATGACAGATGAGCTTTTCGGCGGATGCCCGGGGCGAGGCGCAATCGAAACTGGTTTTGTAAGTTGGCAAGGGCTTTGGTTTTGCCTTTGCCTTTGTGGCGGCGTCACACACGCTCGCCGTCACACACGCGCTGACGGCGAGCACAGAGGCCAGAAGTGGCGTGACCATTTTCATTTCGGCGTCACCTGAATCTTTACGTGATGCCCGTATTGCAACGCATCGTGTCGAAGCGTTGCACAGTCATTCGGTCGCACGGGGTCTATCGAGTGTAAAGCAGTGCTCGAAACCTGCCACATCGTGCCAGGAGAAACGTTAGTCTTCCTCACGAATCGTCGCCACGTCATCGGCCCTGACTTTGACCTTCGCACCCGAAATGTCCTCAAACTCGAAGAACCCGTCGCTGGTTTTGGTTTTCGGCATGTCTTTGGTCAGGTACTGGGTGCCGTTCTGCAGGGTCACCACCGTTGGCGTCGAGCAACCGGCCAGCGTCAGCAGGGCCGCTACCGCCAGGGGCAAGCCCAAAGTCTTGATGTCCATAATCACCTCCATACGTTCTGAAGCAGCGCCATCAGTTCGATAGCTGTCACGGCGCCTCCATGGCGGTTGGTGCCGCTGGGGGGCAGAAAGTTCTACTGCCCGGGAAATATTCCGTACAGCGCCATTTATCCTTTTCCGATTGCACCGGGCAGGGCGGAACTGGTATCTGTACGCATAACCAGTACTCGCTCGCCATGGCCCATTTCCCTGTGACTGCAAATCCCCTCGACGATCCGTTTTATTACCTGAACAACTTCATGCAAGTGCTTGATTGGCTTGAGCAGCGCTCTAGCGATGTGTTGAGCGTCGAAGAGCAGCATTTTATTCAAGCGTTCAAGGGGCTACCCCGTGAGTCGAAGGCGCTGCTGGTCAGAATGGTCATGCGCAAAGGCGTTCATTTCAGGGCGAGCAAGCTGCATTACGACGAAATCGGCGATATCGGCACAGCCGTCGGCCCGCTGCTCGAACTGGATTGGGTCGACGGGCAAATGCCCATCGCCATTGACGAGTTGTTCGAGGTACTGCTCAAGGCAGAGATCCTCCAGACCTTTGCCACTGTCATCGATCAACCCAAAGGCAAGAAAGCCGATTGGCTGCCGACGCTGAGCGCGCAATTTCCCCAGACGCAAAGCTTCAACGACTGGTGCCCGTGGCAGGATGAGCGCCTGTTCAGCCTCACCATCATGGAGTTGTGCGATCGCCTGCGCCTGATGTTCTTCGGCAACCTGTACCAGGACTGGTCGGAGTTTGTGTTGGCCGATCTCGGCATTTATACCTACGAAAAAGTCGAATTCTGTGCCGAGTCCCGTGGCTTGCGCAGCCGGGAAGACGTGGATGCCTGTGTCCTCCTGCACGCGTACCAGCAACAATTCGAGGCCGGTGAAGCGCTGGAAGTGGTAGCCGAGCGAATCAAGGGGCTGGTGCTGGACAACCCATGGTTGCAACGGCGGCGCGGCAAGCTGCTGTTCCAGATGGGCCAGTATTGCGAACGCATCGCGAATTTCTCCATGGCCCTGAACCTCTACCGCGAATGTGCCTATCCAGGCGCGCGTTCGCGACTGATCCGCGTGCTGGAACGCAGTGGCGAGTTTGAGTTGGCGCTGGATCTGGCCGCACAGGCCGAACAGGCGCCGGAAAGTGCCGCCGAACACCAGCAGTTGCTTCGTGTGCTGCCACGCCTGCGGCGCAAGCTCGGCGGGCCGCCCATCAAGCGAGCCGCGCCCCGGGAGATGCAGCGTCTGGACCTGCAACTACCAAGAGTCGACCCGGCAGTGTCGGTCGAGTTTTACGTTCAGGCGCATCTGGCTGAGGATTCGGCACCGGTCCACTTCGTCGAAAACAGCCTGATCAATTCACTGTTTGGCCTGCTGTGCTGGCCGGCGATTTTCGCGCCTTTGCCGGGTGCGTTTTTTCACCCGTTCCAGCGTGGGCCGGCGGATTTGCTCAGCGAAGACTTCCACGGCCGTCGTGCCGAGCTGTTTCAGGCGTGCCTGGCCGAACTCGACGACGGGCGCTATCGGCAGACCATCCGCGAACGTTATGCCGCCAAGTGGGGCGTGCAGTCGCCGTTCGTGTTCTGGAGCGTGCTCAGCGAAGAACTGCTGGAGCAAGCCCTCGATTGCCTTCCGGCCGAGCACCTCAAGCACTGGTTCAACCGCCTTTTGCTGGACATCAAGGCCAATCGTGCCGGCATGCCGGACCTGATTCAGTTCTGGCCGTTGCAAAAGACCTACCGCATGATCGAAGTCAAAGGCCCGGGTGATCGCCTGCAGGACAACCAGTTGCGTTGGCTGGAGTTCTGCCACGAACACCAGATGCCGATTGCCGTGTGCTACGTGCAATGGTCGGAGCAGGGCGCTTGAGCTACAGCATTGCGGTGCGCGCGCTGTGTGAGTTCACCGCCAAGGCCGGCGACCTCGATCTGCGCTTCACGCCGTCACCCACCGCGCTGGAGGGCATCGTCGGGCACCGCACGGTGGCGTCGCGGCGCAGCGAGGGCTACCAAAGCGAAGTCGCCCTTGAAGGCCAGTATCGAACCTTGACGGTCAAGGGCAGGGCGGACGGCTATGACCCCGGACAAAACTGCCTGGAAGAGGTCAAGACCTACCGCGGTGATTTGAGCAAGCAACCGGCCAACCACCGCCAGTTGCATTGGGCCCAGGCGAAAATCTACGGCTGGTTGATGTGCCGGAAACTGGATCTGCCTCAGATCAACCTGGCGCTGGTGTATTTCGACATCGTCAGCGAAAAGGAAACCTGTCTGGTCGAGCCATTTGACGCCATAGAGCTGGAACAATTTTTTGACCGGCAATGCGCGCGTTTCCTGCAATGGGCCGAACAGGAAGTCGCCCATCGTGACGGGCGCAATCAGGCGGCGCAGCGTCTGGCGTTTCCCCACGCCGACTTTCGGCCGGGGCAGCGCCATCTGGCCGAGTCGGTGTTCAAGGCCGTCAGCACGGGGCGCTGCCTGATGGCCCAGGCGCCCACGGGAATCGGCAAAACCCTGGGCACCTTGTTCCCCATGCTCAAGGCACTGGCGCCCCAGCAACTGGACAAAGTGTTCTTCCTCACGGCGAAAACCCCGGGACGCCAACTGGCCCTGGACGCCGCGCAAGTGATTCTTGCCAGCGCCGGTGCGCCGCCGTTGCGGGTGCTGGAGATGATCGCCCGGGACAAGGCCTGCGAACACCCGGACAAAGCCTGCCACGGTGAGTCGTGCCCACTGGCCCGGGGTTTCTATGATCGCCTGCCCGCTGCACGGCAGGCGGCCAGTCAACTGAACCTGTTGAACCAGAGCGCCTTGCGTGAGGTCGCCCTGGCCCACGATGTCTGTCCGTATTACCTGAGCCAGGAAATGGCGCGCTGGGCCGACGTGGTGGTTGCCGACTACAACTATTACTTCGATTTCAGCGCCTTGTTGTTCGGTCTGGCCCAGGCCAACAACTGGAAGGTCGCGGTGCTGGTCGACGAAGCCCATAACCTGGTAGAACGTGGCCGGCAGATGTACAGCGCCAGCCTCGACCAGGCGACCTTCAACGGCGTGCGCAAAACCGCACCCGAAGTGCTGAAAAAGCCGATGCAGCGGGTCAACCGCGAGTGGAATGCCCTGCATGACGCGCAAACCGGCGCCTATCAGGCCTATGACAAGGCGCCGGAAAAGCTCCTTCAGGCACTGTCATCGTGCAGCGCAAGCATCGGTGATTACCTGAACGATCACCCTCAAGGGCTGGACAGCGCACTGCAGGGTTTTTACTTCGACATGCTGCATTTTTGCCGGGTGGCCGAACCGTTCGATGAGCAGTTCCTGTTCGACATCAGCAAGCGCGACCTTGAGCGCAAGCGTCACCTCTCGCAGTTGTGCCTGCGCAATGTGGTCCCCGCCGGGTTCATCCGCCCGCGCCTGACCGCCGCGCGCAGCACGGTGCTGTTTTCCGCGACCCTCAGCCCCCGGCACTATTACGCCGATTTACTGGGGACACCGGCGGACACGGTGTGCATCGACGTCGAGTCGCCGTTTCACGCCGATCAACTGCAAGTGCACATCGTCGACCAGATCTCCACGCGGTTCGTGCATCGCCAGTCGTCCCTCGAACCGATCGTGGACTTGATCGCCAGACAGTTCTGCGCACGCCCCGGCAATTACCTGGCGTTTTTCAGCAGCTTCGATTATTTGCAGCAGGTGGCGCAGTTACTCGCCGAGAAGCATCCGCACATCAGTCTGTGGTCGCAGTCCCGAGGCATGGGCGAAGCGCAACGTCAGCAGTTTCTCGATCAATTCCACGCCGACGGCCAGGGTGTCGGCTTTGCCGTGCTGGGCGGGGCCTTTGGTGAAGGCATCGATTTGCCCGGTGCGAGGTTGATCGGCGCATTTATCGCCACGTTGGGGCTGGCGCAGCTCAATCCGGTGAACGAGCAACTGAAGCGGCGCATGGCTGCCATTTTCGGCGCCGGTTATGACTACACCTACCTTTATCCCGGTGTGCAGAAAGTGGTGCAGGCCGCTGGACGGGTGATCCGCACCCAGCAGGATCAAGGGGTGGTGATGTTGATCGACGACCGTTTTGGCGAGAGCAAGGTCAAGCAGTTGCTGCCGCGTTGGTGGGCCATTGCAGGCTTGCATCGGCTCAATGAGTCGGAGCATCACAGCATCGGGTTGTCGCCCTGTGGGAGTGAGCCTGCTCGCGATAGCGCCGTGTCAGGCAACATCATTGCCGACTGACTGGACGCCATCGCGAGCAAGCTCGCTCCCACAGGGATCTTCGTTGTTGCTGAGGGGGGGATCAGGCCTTGAGATGGCGCAAGCTGCGCTCCATCCGCGCAATGCCTTCTTCCAGCAGCGATCGTGGGCAGCCGAAGTTCAGGCGCACGAATTGCTTGCAGTCATCGCCAAAGTCCAGGCCCGCGCTCAAACCGACCTTGGCCTGTTCGAGGAAGAACTGTTGCGGGTTGTCCAGCCCCAGTGCCGTGCAGTCGAGCCATGCCAGGTAGGTGCTTTGCGGCAGGTTCATGGTGATGCCCGGCAGGCGGGTGCGCACAGCCTCGGCGAGGAAATCGCGGTTGCCCTGCAGGTAGACCTTCAGCTCGGCCAGCCATGGCGCGGCTTCGCTGTAGGCGACGCGGGTGGCTTCCATGCCCAGCGGATTGACGCTGTCGACCATGCCGCAACGGGCGTGGTTGACCTTCTCGCGCAGGTGGCGGTCCTGGATGATCATGAACGAGGTCTTCAGGCCGGCGATGTTGTAGGCCTTGCTCGCCGACATCAGCGTGATGGTGCGCTGGGCCACTTGCGGGCTCAGGGTAGCCATCGGAATGTGCAGGCGACCGTCGAAGCACAACTCGGCGTGGATCTCGTCGGAAATGATCCAGGCGTCATGCTCAAGGCAAATGTCGGCAATGGCCTGCAACTCTGCGCGGGGGAAGGCCTTGCCCAGCGGGTTATGCGGGTTGCTCAGCAGCAGTGCGCCGCCACCTTGCAGCGACTGGCTCAAGGTATCCAGCGGCGTGGTGTAGGTGCCATCGGCTTGCGCATCGAAATTCAGCTCGACCTTGTTCAGGCCCCAATGCCCGGGAGCGTGGCGTAGCGGCGGGTAGTTCGGCACCTGCACAACGACGTTCTGTGGCGCCTGCACCAGGGCCTTCAATGCCATGTTGAAACCGGACTCGACGCCCGGCAGGAAAATCAGCTCCTGGGGTTCGACGCGCCAGGCGTACTTGTTCCAGAGATCGGCGACGATCGCCTCGCGCAGGTCATCCTGGGCCACGCTGTAGCCGACCATCGGGTGTTCCAGTCGTTTTTGCAGGGACTGGATGATCACCGGCGGCGCGGCGAAATCCATGTCGGCGACCCACATCGGCAACACGTCGGCCGGGTAGCGGCTCCATTTGGTACTGCCGGTGTTGTGGCGGTCGAACACCTGATCAAAATCGAAAGTCATGCGTAGTCTCATGAAAGCTGGGTTGGAATGCTGACCATGATAAACGCCAAGCCCTGTGGGAGCGAGCTTGCTCCCACAGGTTGTATGCCTTGGCTCGCATCGGTGAATCGCCCGACGGTCGGCTGTCATGGTGAATTCGACAGCATTGACTACAGTTTGTAGTGTCGGCAGCCAGACTGCCGCGACCGTGGTTGTTCAAAAAGCCCGGCCACGTACCGGGTTCCACCTGATCAGGAGTGCACGATGGATCTCAGCCGTCGTCAGTTCTTCAAGGTCGCCGGTATCGGCCTTGCAGGCTCTAGCCTGGGCGCGTTGGGCATGGCCCCGACACTTGCCTTTGCCGAACAGGTGCGTCATTTCAAGCTCGCCCACACCCATGAAACCCGCAACACCTGCCCGTATTGCTCGGTCGGTTGCGGCTTGATCATGTACAGCCAGGGCGATACGGCGAAGAATGTCGCGCAAAACATCATCCACATCGAAGGTGACGCCGACCACCCGGTCAACCGCGGCACCCTTTGCCCCAAAGGCGCAGGCCTGCTGGACTTCATTCACAGCCCCGGACGCCTGCAATACCCGCAGGTGCGCAAACCCGGCAGCACCGAATGGACCCGCATCTCCTGGGATGAAGCACTGGATAGAGTCGCCGACCTGATGAAGGCCGACCGCGACGCCAACTTCATCGAGAAGAATGCCCAGGGCCAAACGGTGAACCGCTGGCTGACCACCGGTTTCCTCGCGGCATCGGCGGCGTCCAACGAAGCTGGCTACATCACCCACAAGGTGGTTCGCAGTCTCGGCATGCTGGGGTTTGATAACCAGGCGCGTGTCTGACACGGCCCGACGGTGGCAAGTCTTGCCCCGACGTACGGCCGTGGTGCCATGACCAATACCTGGACCGATATCGCCAACGCGAATCTGGTTCTGGTGATGGGCGGCAACGCAGCAGAAGCGCATCCGTGCGGCTTCAAATGGGTGACCGAAGCCAAGGCGCACAACAAGGCGCGGTTGATCGTGGTCGACCCGCGTTTTACCCGGACCGCCTCGGTGGCCGACTATTACGCGCCGATCCGCACCGGCACCGACATTGCCTTCATGGGCGGGCTGATCAATTACCTGCTGACCGAGGACAAGATCCAGCACGAGTACGTGCGCAACTACACCGACGTGTCGTTCATCGTCAAAGCCGGCTATGGCTTCGAGGACGGGATTTTCAGCGGCTACGACGCGGCCAAGCGCCTCTACACCGACAAGTCCGGCTGGGGCTACGAACTCGGTGAAGACGGCTTTGCCAAGGTCGACCCGACCCTGCAGAACCCGCGCTGCGTCTATCAACTGATGAAGCAGCATTACAGCCGTTACACCAGGGAACTGGCGAGCCAGATCTGCGGCATGCCGGTCGATGCCATGCAGAAAATCTGGGAGGAAATCGCCACTTGCTCGCAACCGGGCAAGACCATGACCATCCTCTATGCGCTGGGCTGGACCCAGCACTCAATCGGTTCGCAGATGATCCGCAGCGCGGCGATGGTGCAACTGCTACTGGGTAACGTCGGCATGCCGGGCGGCGGCGTGAATGCCTTGCGCGGGCACTCCAACATCCAGGGGCTGACTGACCTGGGCTTGTTGTCCAATTCACTGCCGGGCTACCTCACGCTACCCGGCGAGGCCGAACAGGATTACAACGCCTACATCGTCAAGCGCACGCAGAAACCGTTGCGTCCGGGACAACTGTCTTACTGGCAGAACTACGGCAAGTTCCACGTCAGCCTGATGAAAGCCTGGTACGGCGCCAATGCCACGGTCGAGAACAACTGGGCTTACGACTACTTGCCGAAACTGGACATTCCCCAATACGACATCCTCAAGGTGTTTGATTTGATGGGCCAGGGCAAGGTCAACGGCTACCTGTGCCAAGGCTTCAACCCGATTGCCGCGCTGCCGGACAAAAACCGGGTGATGCTGGCGTTGGCGAAGTTGAAGTGGCTGGTAGTGATGGACCCGCTGGCCACTGAAACCTCGGAGTTCTGGCACAACGTCGGGCCGTACAACGATGTGAAGAGCGCCGATATCCAGACCGAAGTGATTCGCCTGCCCACCACCTGTTTTGCCGAGGAGGACGGCTCGCTGGTCAACAGCAGCCGCTGGCTGCAGTGGCACTGGAAAGGCGCCGATGGCCCGGGTGAAGCGCAGACCGACATCCGCATCATGAGCGAGCTGTTCCTGCGCCTGCGGCAGCGCTATCAGGCCAATGGCGGCAAATACCCTGATCCGCTGCTCAAACTGTCGTGGCCATACAAGATCCCTGACGAACCTACGCCCGAGGAGTTGGCCAAGGAAATCAACGGTTCCGCCACCACCGACTTCACCGACGCCACGGGGGCGGCGATCAAGGCCAATGCACAACTGGCCGGGTTCTCCCAGCTCAAGGATGACGGCAGCACCGCGTCCGGTTGCTGGATTTTCTGTGGCAGCTGGACCGAGTTGGGCAACCAGATGGCCCGCCGCGACAACAGCGATCCGTACGGCATGCACCAGCATCAGGGCTGGGCCTGGGCCTGGCCGGCCAATCGGCGGATTCTCTACAACCGCGCCTCGGCGGACCTGCAAGGCAAACCGTGGGATCCGAAAAAACGTCTGGTGTGGTGGAACGGCAAAACCTGGGGCGGCACCGATGTGCCGGACTACAAGGCCGACGTGCCGCCGGAAGCGGGGATGAACCCGTTCATCATGAACCCCGAGGGCGTGGCGCGATTCTTCGCCGTCGACAAGATGAACGAAGGCCCGTTCCCCGAGCACTACGAGCCGTTCGAAACGCCGATCGGCATCAACCCGCTGCACCCGCAAAACAAGAAAGCCACCAGCAACCCGGCGGCGCGGATCTTCGATTCGGTCTGGGACTCCCTTGGCGTGGCCAAGGATTACCCGTACGCCGCCACCAGTTACCGGCTGACCGAGCATTTCCACTTCTGGAGCAAGCATTGCAAGCTCAATTCGATTACCCAACCGGAGCAATTCGTCGAGATCGGTGAAGTGCTGGCCAAGGAAAAAGGCATCGTCGCCGGCGACCGGGTGCGGGTCAGCAGCAAGCGTGGGTTCATTGAAGCGGTGGCGGTGGTGACCAAGCGGATTCGTCCGTTGCAGGTCAACAATCAGGTGGTGCACCAGATCGGCATTCCGTTGCACTGGGGGTTCACCGGCCTCACGCGCCACGGTTACCTGACCAACACCCTGGTGCCGTTCCTCGGCGATGGCAACACCCAGACCCCGGAATCCAAGTCATTCCTGGTCAACGTGGAGAAAGTCTAAATGGCCAGCCAAGACATCATTGCCCGCTCGGCCACCACCACCCCCGCGCCCTCGGTGCGCGGCATGGAGGAAGTCGCCAAGCTGATCGACACCACCAAATGCATCGGCTGCAAGGCCTGCCAGGTTGCCTGCTCGGAATGGAACGAGCTGCGTGACGAGGTCGGTCACAACCATGGCACCTACGACAACCCGCAGGACCTCACCGCAGAAACCTGGACCTTGATGCGCTTCACCGAGCACGAGACCGACGCCGGCAACCTGGAATGGCTGATCCGCAAGGACGGCTGCATGCACTGCGCCGAGCCCGGTTGCCTGGCGGCATGCCCCAGCCCGGGGGCGATCATCAAGCACGCCAATGGCATCGTCGATTTCGATCAGGACCATTGCATCGGCTGCGGCTACTGCATAACCGGGTGTCCGTTCAACATTCCACGGATCTCGCAAAAGGATCACAAGGCCTACAAATGCACCTTGTGCTCGGACCGGGTGGCGGTAGGTCTGGAACCGGCCTGCGTGAAAACCTGCCCGACCGGTGCCATCGTGTTCGGCTCCAAGGACGACATGAAGGAACATGCGGCCGAGCGCATCGTCGACCTCAAGAGCAGGGGCTTTGAAAACGCCGGCCTGTATGACCCCGAAGGCGTCGGCGGCACTCATGTGATGTACGTGTTGCACCACGCCGATACGCCAAGACTGTACGCCGGCTTGCCCGATCACCCGGCGATCAGCCCGTTGGTAGGGCTGTGGAAAGGCATCAGCAAACCCCTGGCGCTGCTGGCCATGGGCGCAGCGGTGCTGGCAGGGTTCTTCCACTACGTGCGCGTCGGCCCGCAAATCGTCGAAGAGGATGAGCATCCGGAGCCGCCGGACAACGCCGTACACGAAGTCGATCCGTCGGTGCACACCTTCGATCCCCGCGGGGAGGGCAGGCCATGAGCAACAAGACGATCCTGCGCTACACCAGTAACCAGCGCACCAATCACTGGCTGGTGGCGATTCTGTTCCTCATGGCCGGGTTGTCCGGGTTGGCGCTGTTCCACCCGGCGCTGTTCTGGCTGAGCAACCTGTTCGGCGGCGGGCCATGGACGCGCATTCTGCATCCGTTCATCGGCGTGCTGATGTTTTTGCTATTCCTCGGCCTGGTGTTTCGGTTCTGGCGCGCCAACTACTTCATCGCCAATGATCGCCTGTGGCTCAAGCGCATCGACCGGGTGATGCTGAACCAGGAGGAGGGCGTCCCGCCCATCGGCAAATACAACCCCGGGCAGAAGCTGCTGTTCTGGACTTTACTGCTGTGCATGCTTGGGTTGTTGTTCACCGGGCTGGTGATCTGGCGTGCGTATTTCAGCGATTACTTCGGCATCACGGTTATTCGCTGGGCGATGTTGCTGCATGCGTTGGCAGCTTTCGTGCTGATCCTGAGCATCATCGTGCACATCTATGCCGGGATCTGGATCAAGGGCTCGGTCAGCGCCATGTTGCACGGCTGGGTCAGCCGCGCCTGGGCGAAGAAGCACCACGAACTCTGGTATCGCGAAGTGACCCGCGACGAAGCACCCAAGCGACCGATCACCAAAAAGGGCTGACATTTGCCAACTATCCTTGAGCCTGGAGAAATCGAAGCGGCGGCCAGTTCGCCGCCGTTTCTGTACATGCCACCGCATAACCTGTTCAGCCTGCGCGCCCAACGGCTGGAGCATCTGGCCGAAGGTCACCCGCTGGCCGATTACCTGCGCCTGATTGCCGGGTTGTGCCGGGTGCAGCAACAGGTGCTGGACGACCCGCCGCTGAGCGAACCCCTCGACCGACAACGCATCGAGTTGTGCCAGCAACACCGCTTGCCGCCGTTCGCGGCCGACAGCCTGGCGCGCGAAGACGATTGGCAGCTTTACCTCGATGCCTTGTTACAGCGCTATAGCGCACCGTCTCAGTCCGCCGTGGCCGATGCCGTGGAAACCTTGCGCCTGGCCGGTGCCGGGCAACGCCGCGTCTGGGCAGTGGCGTTGGTCGGCGGCCAGTATTCGCTGGTGCCGGCAGCGCTGGTGCCGTTTCTCGGTGCGGCGCTGCAAACAGCCTGGAGCCACTGGCTGCTGAGCACGCCGAACCTGGCGCTGACCGCTGGCGACAGCCTCAGCCAGTGCCCGGCCTGTGGCTCGCCGGCCATGGCCGGGGTCATCCGCCATCGCGGCAAGCACAATGGCTTGCGTTATCTGGTCTGTTCGCTGTGCGCCTGCGAGTGGCATGTGGTGCGGGTCAAGTGCGTGTATTGCGAGCAGAGCAAGGGCCTGGAATACCTCAGCCTTGACGATGACCGGCATGCCGCCAACCAGGCACCGTTGCGCGCTGAAGTCTGCCCCGGTTGTAACAGTTATCTGAAGTTGCTCTATCTGGAGAACGATGCGGATGCCGAAGCGTTATCGGCCGACCTGTCCAGCCTGATGCTCGACATGCGCCTGAGCCAGGACGGTTATCAGCGTCTGGCACCGAATCTGCTGCTGGCTCCAGGAGACGAGTAACCGCAGCGTCTACACTCTGGCGCGAGGGTCATTCGTTTTCAGGAGCGCCAGATGTCTGCACGCAGTGCCAGCCAACCCCTGCGTCTACCTTCCATCGACAGTTTGTTGCGGCACCCGGCGTGCCTGCCGTTGACCGAGCGCTACGGACGCGACGCCTTGCTGGGCGCCTTGCGGCAATTGCTGGATGAATTGCGCGAAGGGGTACGGCAGGGTTTGCTCGAACCTGTGGAAGTCAGCGCGCAAGTGCTGGCGGGCAGGGTGGGCGAACGATTGGCAACCCAGCATCGCAGCCATGTGCGTCGGGTGTTCAACCTAACTGGCACGATCTTGCACACCAACCTCGGCCGGGCGCTGTTGCCCGAGGAAGCGATCGAGGCGGTGCAAATGGCCGCGCGCTATCCGCTCAACCTCGAATTCGACCTGCGCAGCGGCAAGCGCGGTGACCGTGACGACCTGATCGAAGGCTTGATCCGCGAACTCACCGGCGCTGAAGCGGTGACCGTGGTCAACAACAATGCCGCGGCAGTCTTGCTGACCCTCAACAGCCTGGGCGCGCGCAAGGAAGGGATTATTTCCCGGGGCGAACTGATTGAAATCGGCGGCGCCTTTCGCATTCCCGACATCATGGCCCGCGCCGGGGTGAAGCTGCATGAAGTCGGCACCACCAACCGTACCCATGCCCGCGACTACGAGGCCGCCATTGGCCCGCGCAGCGGATTGATCATGCGGGTGCACGCGAGCAACTACAGCATTCAAGGCTTCACCACGAGTGTGGCGACGGCTGAACTGGCGCAAATTGCCCACCAACATGGACTGCCGTTGCTCGAAGACCTCGGCAGCGGCAGCCTGCTGGACCTGACCCGCTGGGGTTTGCCCGCCGAACCGACGGTACGCCAGGCGTTGCTCGATGGCGCGGACATCGTCACCTTCAGTGGCGACAAACTGCTCGGCGGACCGCAGGCCGGGCTGATTGTCGGCCGCAAGGAACTGATTGCCAGGATCAAGAAGAACCCGCTCAAGCGTGCGCTGCGGGTCGACAAAATGACCCTGGCTGCCCTGGAGGCGGTGCTGGGCTTGTACCGCAACCCGGACCGACTCGCCGAGCGCTTGCCAAGCCTGCGTCTGTTGACCCGGCCACAGGCCGATATCCTCGCCCAGGCCGAGCGTTTGCGGCCAGCGCTGGCCCAAGTGCTGGGTGACGGCTGGAGCGTCAGCGCCATGCCGGCACTGGGCATGATCGGCAGCGGCAGCCAACCGGTGGCGCGGCTGGCCAGCGCGGCCCTGTGTCTGCGTCCGCTGACGTCCAAACGCTTGCGCGGGCGCTCGCTGTTGACGCTGGAAGAAGCCTTTCGCACCTTGCCGATTGCGGTACTCGGGCGCATTGACGATGACGCCCTGTGGCTGGACCTGCGGCAACTGGACGACGAACCGGCATGGCTGGCGCAGCTCGATCAATTGCAGGTGGAGGGCCGGGCAGGGTGATTGTCGGCACCGCAGGGCACATCGACCATGGCAAAACGGCGCTGCTCCAGGCGCTGACGGGGCAGGCGGGTGACCGGCGCCGGGAAGAGCGTGAACGCGGCATGACCATCGACCTCGGCTATCTGTATGCCGCGCTGGAGCCGGGAGCGGGCCTGACCGGTTTCATCGATGTTCCCGGCCACGAGCGCTTCACTCATAACATGCTCGCCGGAGCGCAGGGCATCGATCTGGTGTTGTTGGTAGTGGCCGCCGATGACGGGGTGATGCCGCAGACCCGTGAGCATCTGGCGATTGTCGAGTTGCTCGGCATTCCCCGGGCGCTGGTGGCAATCACTAAATGCGACCGGGTCGATGGCGACCGGGTGCAGGCCGTTCGCGAGCAGGTGGGTGCATTGCTGGCGCTCGGGCCTTATGCCGATGCGCCGCTGATTGCGCTGTCGAGCGTGACCAGCGAGGGCGTCGAAACCTTGCGCAAGGCGTTGCTCGATGCCCAGCGTGAAGTGTCGCAACGCAGCACCGAAGGTGGCTTTCGCCTGGCGATCGATCGGGCTTTCAGCGTGGCCGGGGCCGGTATCGTGGTGACGGGTACGGCGCTGTCCGGACAGGTCGCGGTGGGCGATACCTTGCTGCTGGGGCCACAAGGCAAACCAGTGCGCATTCGCGGCCTGCACGCGCAAAACCAGGCCACCGACCACGCCGTTGCCGGCCAGCGCGTGGCGTTGAACCTGAGTGCCGAACGGCTGGCCCTGGAGCACATCCATCGCGGCCATTGGTTGCTGGCCGCCGGCTTGTACGCGCCGACCCAGCGCCTGGACTTCGACATGCAGTTACTCCCCGGCGAACCCCGGGCCTTCGAGCACTTTCAACCGGTGCACGTGCACCTCGGCACCCAGGACGTCACCGGTCGAGTCGCCTTGCTGGAGGGCACCAGCCTGGCGCCCGGTGGGCGGATGTTGGCGCAACTGCTGCTCAATACAGCGGTGCATGCGGTGAAAGGCGATCCGCTGATCCTGCGCGACCAGAGTGCCCAACGCACCCTTGGCGGTGGCCGGGTGCTCGACCCGTTTGCCCCCACTCGGCAACGCCGCAGCCCCGAAAGACTGGCGCAACTGGTCGCGCTGGCGAACAGCGCAAAGCTGGAAGATGTTTTGCCGGCATTGCTGACCCATAGCGACACCGGGCTCGATCCGCAACGCCTGGAACGGCAGTTCAATCGACCGCGCAGCAGCTGGATGTTGCCCGCTGACGTGCGCTGGGTCGAAACCCGCCAGGGGTCGTTGCTGTTCAGTGCCAGTCGTTGGGAAGCCTTGAAAGCGGCCGTACTGGAACAACTCGCGCGTTTCCATCAACTCGAACCGGATCAGATGGGGCCGGATCGGGATCGCTTGCGCCGATTTACCGGCAGCACTCTGGAACGCGCGACATTTATCAGCCTGCTCGACGAGTTACTGGCCAGCGGCGACATCGCCAGCAGCGGTCCCTGGTTGCATCTGCCCGGGCATCAGGTGCGTTTGAGCGAAGAGGACGAAGCCCTGTGGCTACAATTGCAGCCGCTGTTCCAACAGGCCGGTTTCGACCCACCGTGGGTGCGCGACCTGGGGCATGAGGAAACGGCCGTGCGCGATTTGCTGCGCAAAATGGCGCGCCTGGGCTTGATGCATCAAGTGGTGCGCGACCTGTTTTACACCGACAGCATGATTCGCCAATTGGCGGCTATGCTGTTGCAACTGGCGGACACCAATCCGGTGATTCAGGTGGCGGCGTTTCGAGATGCGGTGGGGCTGGGGCGCAAGCGCAGTATTCAGATACTGGAGTACTTCGACCGTATCGGCCTGACCCGGCGTTTTGGCGATCGTCGGCAGATTCGCCCGGACAGTGCGTTGGCCCGGCACAATGAGCTCTGATTCAAGGGCATGATTTCATGGAAGGCAATCGCGCCCGGTGGCGCGGCCGGGCTTCAAACCCGGTTGGGGACGGCATCCGTTCCCGGGCAGGTTCGACTCCGGCTGCCTTCCGCCAATCAACCCCAAACTTTCTGACTCAATCGAATCCCCTGTGGGAGCGAGCCTGCTCGCGATGGCAGTTGCTCGAAGCAATACATTCGTCCAGTTTTTATACGGGGTTGCGAAATGGATCGTCAGAGATTGCGCTGCGCTTCCATCCGATCATGAAGGACCCTGATGATCGCAATTCCGTACGCAGTGATTCGAAAATAGATCATGTGCCGCTCAACACTGCAGCGCCGATAACCAGGACGGATAGCGTCGCAGGCCGGCGCCTTTTTCGGGCGCTCGGCCAATTGCGCAAATGCTGAGGTAAGGATGTCAATGTAGCGATTGGCCTGATCCAGGCCCCACTGGCGAGCGGTATAACTCCAGATTGCCTCAAGGTCACCCTCTGCGGCAGGCGTTAGACGAAATTCAGCCATGCGCGGTTAACATTCTCTGTTTGAATTCAGCCGGATCGAATGGGCGAGGTTTTCCGCTGGATTCACCTTCCCGAAGGGCGGCACGGATCGTTTCGAGTTCAGCGCTGCGCTCCTGTTCACGACGGATCAGATCGCGAATGTATTCGCTGTCGTTGGTGTAATGGCCCGCTTCTATCTGCGCTTTGATCCAGTTGTCTTGCTGGTCAGTCACAGTGATGGTTTTTCGTACGGTTCCCATGATTGGGCCTCCGTGGAGATGGTCGACTGCGTGCAACCTATCATACTATTGGTGCGGTATCGAGCAGTCGGGCCTCTATTGCGATCCATCCAGTCGGAACAGAATTTGCGGCTTTGCGGCAAGCCCGCTCCAACAATTGGATGCATTCCAAACATTGCCGAATGCTTTCCTCAGAACCCCAGCGGGTACTGAATCACTACATATATCCGGTCTATGTCATCACCCGCCTGCGCCTCATTGGCCCGGTGCGAAACATGCGACAGCTGCACCGACAGGTCCTTCGCCGCACCCGTTTGGACGATGTACTTCAAATCAATGTCCCGCTCCCAGTGCTTGCCCCCATCACCTTGTTGCGGCACGAAGGTGCCGGTCGCCGGGTCGAACGGGTTGTAGGCCCCGCCTTGTGGTGCATGGGTGCCGTCGATCTGGTCGCCGGTGACGTAGCGGGTCATGAACTTCAGGCCGGGAATCCCGAACGCGGCCAGGTCCAGGTCGTAGCGGGCTTGCCAGGAGCGTTCGTGGGCGCCGTTGAAGTCGGCGTACTTGATCGAGTTGGCCAGGTAGATGGAATCGCCACCGACAAAATCGAACGGCGTATCACCGTCGACTTTCTGATAAGCCAGGGTGAAACCATGGGCGCCCAGCGTGTATCGGCCGGACAGGCTGTACGCGGTGTTGTCGATGGCACCGGCCAGCGCCTGTCCGGTGTCCCGGGTGTGATAGAGGTTGGCATCGAGAAGGACCTCGGCCTGCTTGAAGTGCAGGTTGCCGTAGTACTGATGCCAGGTATCGGTGAGCTCCGAAGCGTACAGGGCGCCACCAACCGGGCTTTGGGTAAACAGATCGGCGCCGACAAACGAAATGCCGCCGGCCTCGGTGTTGGCGCCATAACCGAAAAAGTTGCCCTTGCCTGAAGCACTGTCCTGATTCTTGAATGCCGTGAAGTGGCCGGCTTGCAGATTCATGCCGTCAATTTCGCGACTGTCGAGCAGAAAACCGGTGGCGTACTCCGGTTGCAGGCGTTTGTCCGCGGTGTCGAATACCGGGCTTTCGACCTCCATTTCACCAAACGCCAGGGTGGTCTTCGATGCCTTGAGCTTGATCGCGCCGCCACCGCTGGAGTAGTCGCTTTCGCTGCGGCCGTCACTGCCCACCGGCAGTAATCCGGTCCCGGAATGGCCCTTGCCGCCATCGAGTTTCAATCCCAAAAAGGCATGGGCATCGAGGCCGAAGCCGACAGTGCCCGGTGTGAAACCGGATTCAAAAGCGCCGATAAAGCCTTGAGCCCATTCGGCTTTGTAGCTCTTGCCGGTCGGCGAGGGGGATCGATAGTCGCTGTTCAGATAAAAGTTGCGGCTGAGTACGCCAAGCGTCGCGCCGTCGAGAAATCCTTCTGCGCCTTGCGCCGGTTCATCGGCCAGTGCGTGGGTGGCCAACAGGCTGAAGCACAGGGCAATCGTCACCCTGAAGTCTTGTGGGAAAAGGTTCATCAATGCGTCACCACAGGGGCAGCGACTGCGTCGGGAACGCAGTCGCTGGTTTTCTCAACGGACCTTAATGGCCTTCGGACGCACCAAACATGGTCTTGGCGTAGATCAGGCCCAGACCGTAGGCACCACCGTTGGCAATCGAGGTTTTCACCGTTTCGTCGTACGTCTCGGTACGCGCCCAGTCACGTTGCAGTTCCAGCAGGTATTGCAGCGAGGTCATCGGCCGGGCGCCGATCTGGATCATGCGCTGCATGGCCATTTCATGGGCCTCGGTGCTGACGTCGCCGCAGGCGTCGGCAATCACATACACCTCGAAGCCCTGATCGATCGCCGACAACGCCGGGCCAACGATGCAAACCGACGTCCACAGACCGGCGAGGACAATCTTCTGCTTGCCGATGGCATTGACTTCCACGGCGATGCGCTCGTCTTCCCAGGTGTTCATGCTGGTGCGGTCGATGACGTTGTGTTCCGGGAACACGGCTTTGATTTCGTCGAAGATCGGCCCGGAAAAACTCTTCTCGGCGACGGTGGTGAGGATGGTCGAGACCTTGAAGCCACGGGCTGCCTTGGCCACCAGCGCGGCGTTGTTGCGCAGGGTGACAGCGTCGATCGACTTGGTCGCGAAGGACATCTGCGACTGGTGGTCGATCATGATCAGGGTGTGGTCGGTCGGGGTCAGCAGGGTTTTGCCGGGTACTGCCTTTGCAATGGCCATGACAGGGTCCTTACGGGGTGTGAATGAGGACGTCATGGTTACGTAGATCGGGTCGGGAATATTGAATCGGTGTGCTGTCTTTGATGCCTGGTGCGCAAATTGGTTTGAACCTCAATCCGGCTGTCCATCGGCCCGGTCCTGCACGCGGCCGGCTATCGATTATTCTGGTAATAATGCAAGCGCTACCGGGCGAGGAGGGGACGCAGTCATGCCTGCACAGGATCGCGAACTGCTGGACCAGGTACTGACCGCTCATGGCGGCCTGGTGCGCTGGAACAGTTTCAATAAGGTCTGCGCCACGATCGTCACCGGCGGCTCGCTCTGGGGCATGAAAGGGTTGACCCAGGACAGCGCGCCACGCCAGATGACCGTGTGGTTGCATGAACAAAGAGCCTCGGTGACACCCTTCGGTGCACCGGGCCAATTCACGGCCTATACGCCGAACCGAATCGCCATCGAGAATACCGCGGGCAAGGTAATAGCCGAGCGCCAGGCACCCCGGGCATCCTTCAAGGGCCATGGGGAACACACGGCCTGGGACCCGTTGCACCGGGCCTACTTCAACGGCTATGCGATGTGGTCCTACCTGACCATGCCCTTCCTGTTCACCTTGCCAGGCGTAACCTGCGAGGAAATCGAGCCCTTGAAAGAGGGCGCCGAGCTCTGGCGGCATTTGCGGGTGCACTTTCCCGACAGCATCGCAACCCACAGCGCCATCCAGGACTTCTACTTCGGCGATGACTTTCTGCTGCGCCGCCACGACTACAACGTCGATGTGAGCGGCGGCATGCCCGCTGCCCAACTGGTTCATGACTACGTCGAAGCCGACGGATTGCGTATGCCGGGCAAGCGGCGGGCCTATCGGCGCAAGGCCGATGGGCAGGTCAACAAGGAAGCGTTGCTGGTGTCGATCGACTTGAGTGAGATCCATTACTCGTAGCAAAAATTGTGTTTTGGCGTAAACCGGCGGGGCGGGAATCCAACTGTCGTGTCGATATTCGTCTGGTACCAGAAAAGGGCGCGTGACTGTCGTCGACCTGAGGCCAGCGTCGGGAGCGGATGTCGCGGGCGCCGACATCCGGTTTACAGTGCCAAGCGAACCTATTCAGTAGCCTCTACACAATCACTCAGGGCAGATCCGCCAGTTGTTCATAGTGCGTGGCCGCCTGGGCGCCGAGGCTGACCGAAACGGCCAACGCCAGTGCGGTCAGCGTTTTGCTGGCTGCGTTCATCGTCGAAGTCGTTTTCAATTGGTTTTCACCACCGCCGGTGGAGTCCAGTCGCCATCGAGGGCATCGGCTTGCGGCCAGTAGGCGCGGATGTACAGCGAGAATTCGGCACCTTTAGGCGAGGGCAGCCAGTTGCTTTCCTTGTCCTTGCCCGGTGATTCGCTTTGCACGTAAATGGTCAACGAACCATCGGTGTTGGTTTGCAGGGACTTGTTCTTGGTGCCGATGGAATAGCGTTTGAGGGCATTCGGGGCGAAGAAGTGTTGTTCGTTGTACAGCGTCAGCGACCAGAACCCCTTGACCGGCGGCAGTTTGCCTTTGGCGAACGTGACGCTGTAACCGTACTGACCGTTGAGGCGCAGGCCGTTCTCATCCAGGTCCTGGTAGAAGTATTTGGTTTCTTTCTGCTGGTTCACGAATATGTTCGAGCGTGCGACGGCGGTACGGGTGAAATAGTCGGTGCCGAATGCTGCGCCGTTGCTTACGGTGCTCCAGTGATTGGGCAATTGCAGGCCGTAGTTACGGAACTGCAACAGCGGGTCGATCACTTCGCTGTCGGCCTTTTTCGCCTCGTCGATCATCGCCGCGCGAAGTTGCGGGTCGGCCTTGGCGATGGCGGCGAGGGCGGCCATTTGCGCGTAGCGGGCTTCCTCACCCGGCAATGGCTTGGCGTCCTTGAGCAGGGCCGGCAGTTCGTCGAAGAACTTCTCTGGTACCACCCATTTGGTTTCTGCGTTGCCTTCAGAAGCCTGGGCCGGGAATTTCGGCAGCCTGGCCCAGGCACGCTTCTTCATCTTGCCGTCGTACTGCGACAGTGGGTACATGTCGATGCCCGACAGTGCCGGCTGCACGGCCAGGCGGTCGGCAGCGGTGTCATCCTGGAATACCCGAGGGATCACGAACCCGGTGTTGGTGCGTGCCCGGTACACCCGTTTGATGCCGGGCGGCACCTTGCCGTTCCAGTCCGGGCCGACCAGCAGGTAGAAACCTGGTTGGGTGTTATACATTTTGCCCAGCTCGGCAAAGCTGTCGGAACGCAGGTCAACCACCTGATACACCCAGAAACGACCGTCGAAGTCCGGCACTTGCAGCACCACCGGCTCAAGGTCCAGGGCGATGCTGCCGGCGCCGTACACCACGTCCTGGTTCGGGCAGGCCACCAGCCGTTCGGCCGGGTCGATGTAGTCGCTGAGCATCGACAGCCGATTGATCGGGGCCACGGGTACGATGCCGCCCATCAAGCCAGGTTCGGGCAGGTCCTTGAAGGTCTGGCGACGATTGAAGATGTTGGCCATCGGCCAGCCCCAAAAATACGCCTCGCGCGCCATCATGCGCACATATGGTTCCGTTACTTTGGTGCCGGCGACAGGGCCGGAGACAGCGCTGGGGACCGGAGCGGCGCCAGTGGCTTGCGCAGCGTAACCCGGTGTACTCAACAGGGCTGCGGCTATGAGTGAGCTGGCGAGAGTCAAGGCGAAGAGGGCATGGCGCCGGGGCAAACGGTTCATAAAGCGTCCTTACTTGTTGGCCGTCACCTGATGCAGGTGAGTCGGTGAAAAGATAGTTCATCTTTACCCCGATGCAGTTGATGCGCGCGGTGAATAATCGTCGATCACGACACACTTCAGCTTCAGGACATGCACAAAAACGGCTCGTTGAGTAAAACGAGCCGTTTTGTGCAAGCAGCTGTTCAGCGCAGGCGCGAGGACGTCAGATCGCCCTCAAAGGTGATCGGCATCAATCACCGCCTTGGCGAACGCCTGCGGAGCTTCCTGCGGCAGGTTGTGGCCGATGCCGCCGTTGATCAGGCGGAACTCGTACTTGCCGGTAAAGCGCTTGGCGTAATCCTCGGGGGCAGGGTGGGGCGCGCCGTTGGCATCGCCTTCCAGGGTAATGGTCGGCACGCTGATGGACGGCGCCGTGGCCAGTTTCTGCTCCAGCACTTCGTATCGGCTTTCGCCCTGGACCAGGCCCAGGCGCCAGCGGTAGTTGAACACGGTGATGTCGACATGGTCCGGGTTGTCCAGTGCCCTGGCGCTGCGGTCAAAGGTGGCGTCATCGAACGCCCATTTCGGCGAAGCCAGTTGCCAGATCAGCTTGGCGAAGTCGTGGGTGTTTCTCTCGTAACCGGCGCGTCCGCGGTCAGTGGCGAAGTAGAACTGATACCACCACTGCAATTCCGCCTTGGGTGGCAGCGGGTTCTTGCCGGCTGCCTGGTTGCCGATCAGATAACCGCTGACCGAGACCAGTGCCTTGACCCGCTCCGGCCACAGCGCCGAGACAATATCGGCCGAACGCGCACCCCAGTCATAGCCACCGAGCACCGCTTGTTTGATCTTCAGGGCATCCATGAAGTCGATGACATCACTGGCCAGCGCAGCCGGCTGGCCGTTGCGCTCGGTTTCTACGGACAGGAAACGCGTATCGCCATAGCCGCGCGCATAGGGCATCAGCACCCGATAGCCCTTGGCGGCCAACAACGGCGCGACCTCGTCATAACTGTGAATGTCGTACGGCCAGCCGTGCAGCAGGATCACCACCGGCCCGTTGGTCGGGCCAGTTTCGGCGTACGCCACGTTCAGCAGTCCGGCGTTGATATGCTTGAGCGGGCCGAAGGGCAAGGGCGCCGCCTGCGTGGTAGCGGCAGGGGTCGCCGCTGGCTGCGCGGTGGCGGCCGTCTGCGCATGGGCCGCGCCGAGCACGCCGAACAGCGTAAGCGCGAGGAGAGAAGGGCCGACCAAGTGGCGGCGAGTGTTGCGGGGTTTGCTGTTGTGCAGTGCCTTCTTCATGGGATGTCTCCATTACCAGCCATGGGTCAGGGGTCCCGTCTGAGCCCCTTCAGACCTTGCTTGCATTAAAGCGTGGCAACGTATCTGGCCTGTGTCGAATCGCAGGGCGGATGAAAGTCTGTGTATCGAGAAGTCGCGTTGACACACTGTGATACATAGACATTTAGCCTGAGCCTCTTTTCACCTCGATCGAGACACATAACCCGCTCTTGTTCGTCTCGTCCGAAAAGCTCAAGCGCACACGAGCCCCCGTGCGCTCGGCGATGGCCCTGACGATGGACAAGCCCAGCCCGGAGCCCGCTTCTTCGGTGCCCACGCTGCGATAGAACGGGTCGAACACGCGCATTTGTTCATCGGCGGTGATGCCCGGGCCGGAATCCTTGACCTGAAGGGTCACGGTTTCCTGTGCCCGCTCCACCGACAGGTCGACGCGTCCGCCACAAGGGGTGTAGCGGATCGCGTTGTCTGCCAGATTCTTGATCAGGATCAGCAGGTCCATTTCGTTGATGACGAGCTGCACGTCTTCGATGCTTTCAACACCGATATCGATGTTCTTGTGCTCTGCCAGGGGCAACAGGTCCTCCAGCACCCGTCGATAGACCTCATGCACCGAAACCGCAGTCTGCGGCCGCTCAGTGTTCGATTGCGCGGCGGCCAGGGCCAGCAACTGATCGATCAGCTTTCTGCTGCGCTCTATGCCACGGGACAGCGGCAACAGGCGCTCGACGGCTTGCGTCGGCATTGGCGTGGCTTTCAGTCGCTCGGCTTGCAGCGACAGGGCTGTCATGGGGGAGCGCAGTTCGTGGGCGGCGTCGGCAATGAAGCGGCGCTGGGTTTCCATGGATTGCGCAACCCGCGCCAGCAAGCGATTGATGGCCACGACGAAAGGGCGGATCTCGGTTGGCAGATGGTGTTCGTCGATAGGGTGCAGGGCCTGTTGGTCGCGTCGGTCTATGTCATCGGAGAGGGTGGCAATGGGGCGAAACAGCTTGCGCACCAGATCGCTCACCACCAGCAACAGCACCGGAAACAGAATCAGAAACGGCAGCAGGCTGCGCAAGGCGCTCTCGCGCGCCTCCTTGTCACGAACACCCGTCTCCTGGGCGACGACGATGCGCTCGCCCCGGGCGGTGGTCCTGACCAGCGCGCGAAAGTCTTCGCCGGCGATGTTCAAGGTCGACAGACCATCGGCCAGCGTCGTGGGGAAGGGCAGTGGCAGGACGCTGTCGTCAGTGTTGCCGACGGCTTTGCTGCTGTCGGCCAGGTATTGCACGATGACCCTGGATTCTTCGTCGTCACCGGCGATTTTTTTGGCAGCGGTGTAGTGCAGAGTCATTTGTTGCCGATCGAACAGGACGGCCACCTGACGCAAGGTGTCGTCCTGCATTTCGTGGGCTTCGTCGAGGGCCGAAACGAACGCAAACATCCCGGCCAGTGCCGCCACCAGCAGGATGGCCAGCGACAGCGCGACCGACAGCCGTACCTGCACCGAGTCGCTCAAGCGCTTTTTGAAACCATCCATCCCATACCTCTGACGTTCTTGATGACCTGGTTGCCCAGCTTGCGTCGCAGCGAATGAATCAGAAACTCCACGGCGTTACTTTCCACTTCGTTGCCCCAGCCGTAGAGGCGATCTTCGAGTTCACTACGCGAGAGG
Organism: Pseudomonas sp. P1_F7; assembly: GCF_056405655.1. NCBI lineage: Bacteria > Pseudomonadati > Pseudomonadota > Gammaproteobacteria > Pseudomonadales > Pseudomonadaceae > Pseudomonas > Pseudomonas sp. P1_F7. The sequence goes on along the minus strand of NZ_JBFUBR010000009.1, from coordinate 4,224 downwards.
ATCGCCCCCGGGCGGATCAACAGGGCCTGTAACAGGGCGAACTCGCGGCTGGACAGTTGCACGTCGGGGTTTTCGGCAGTGCTCGCCTGTTTCGACACCAGGTCCAGCGCCACCACACCGTTGTCCAGCAATGACTGGGCGCTCCCGCCGTTACGGCGCAGCACGGCGCGCATGCGGGCCAGCAACTCGGCCATGTCGAAGGGTTTGAGCAAGTAGTCGTCAGCGCCACCGTCGAGGCCGCGCAGGCGATCGTCGAGGCTGTCCCGTGCGGTGATGATCAGCAGAGGCACCGGGTTGTTGCGGGCGCGAATGCTGTCGAGGACATCGAGCCCGTCTTTGCCTGGCAGCCCAAGGTCCAGCAGCACCAAGTCGTAGGGCTGGGTCTCCAGCGCCGAGAGTGCGGTAAGGCCGTTTTTCACCCAGTCGGTCGCGTAGCTCGCATCACTCAGTGCGCCCTGGATGGCGTCTCCGATCATCGGGTCATCTTCGACCAGCAATATGCGCATGTTCCGCTCCGGAAAAAAGGCGCGGCGGCCATGACCGTCGCGCCTGTATTGAAGCACCTGTACCGGCGTTTGTCCGCCGGGTTATTACGCGCTTTTCATCGAATCGAAGGCCTTCATCAGCTCGTCCATGCGGGCCTTGCAATCGCTTTGTTGCGGATTGCTGGCGCGCAAGGCGTCGAGTGCGCGGTCAATGGCTTTGTCCACTACATGCCAGTCGCTGGCGGCACGAGGTTTGATTCCGGCTTCGGCGGAGTCCCAGGCGCTCTCCAGGTCCTTGATGCGGGCTTTCGCACCGGGCAGGTCGTTTTTATCGACGATCGCGGCAACGTCGGCGGCGAGGGTGCGGAACTCGGACAGGTCACCCAGTCTTGAGCCGGACTGGGTTTGTGCACTCATCGCACCGGATGGGGAGCCCGCAGCGGGCTTGTCGGCGGGTTTCGAACAGCCGGCGGCGATGCTGAGCAGAACGATCGACGAGACAATGGCCACATGGCGAATGATGTGTTGAAAAGGGCGCATGACGATTCCTTGATGAGCTTTTAAGTGTTACTGAGTGACGGGTTTGCGGTTGCCGACGCTGATCTGCGCGACCGCAACCAGCAGGACGATGACGCACAGGAAGATCGCGCTGGTCCAGGTGGCGCCCATGCCGAGGCCACCGTAGGTCTTGGATTGGGTCAGCAAGTCGCCGAGCGAGGCACCGAACGGACGGGTCAGGATGTAGGCGATCCAGAAGGTCAGCACCATGTTGGCTCCCAGGCGCCAGGCCACCAGGGTTGCGGCGATCAGCGCGGCGAATATCACGGCGCCGAGGGTGAAGCCCAGGCCCAGTGCTTCGGTGGCCAGGTCACCGGCCGCCGTACCGAGGGCAAAGGTGCAGAGCACGGTCGTCCAGTAAAACCATTCCCGTCGAGGAGTGACGATCCCGCGGATCGACAGGTTGTGTTCCACCCGGTACCAGACGAGAAAATTGACTGCCAGCAGGACTGAAAACACGGCCGTGCTGGTGTACAGGCTGACGTCGAGAACGTCGGTCAGGATGTCGGTGAGCTGTGTCCCGACGATACTCACCAGCACCACGGTCAGCCAGTAGATCCAGGGCGAACAGGCGGTTTTGCGCATCTGTATGAACAGGGCGATGGCCAGCAATGTCGCCATGCCGAGGCTGGTCCAGCCCAGGCCGAGGCCCGCATCGACAGCGAGGAAGTCCGCGCCGGTTTCACCCACCGTCGTGGACAAGATCTTGATCACCCAGAATGACAGGGTCACCTCGGGCACTTTGTTGAGCCATCCGGCTGTAACGGGTTTCATGGGCGGGTTGCCTCTCCTGTGCAGCGCCGAACTTGCGCAAGGGAGACGATACGCAGCGAAACTTAGCTGAGACTGAGGAGCGGGGAAGTCGACCGGTTTTCTGGTACGGCTTCGGGGTTCGAGTTGACTTCAGACGAACAAAACTTGCTTTTGACGGGCAGGGTGCAGGATCAGAATGAAAGCCAACTCAACTAAAGCACTATTTAGTCGAGTTATGTCGATAAATGCTGCGAATGTGTCATTAAAATCACGAAATAAAGGCGAGCGGCAAATGAATCAAAGCACCCTGCAAATTGGAGAAATGATTAAAGCCCTGGGGCTTGAGCCCCATATCGAAGGTGGATTCTTTCGCAGAACCTACCAATCGGACGACCAGAACATGGTTGTGACTGCGGGTGGCCAACGGCATTGCATGACGTCGATTTTCTATCTGTTGACCCAGGATTCTCCAACAGGCCATTTCCATCTCAATCAGTCAGACATCGTTCATTACTATCATCTGGGCGATCCGATTCAGTACACGCTGATTTTTCCGGACGGCACGTTGAAAACCATTGTGATGGGTCACGACGTTCTCGCCGGACAGTGCTTGCAGCTGCACGTGCCCGGTGGAATCTGGAAAGCTTCGCAGGTGATGCAAGGCGCTGCAGGATTCGGCTTGATCAGTGAAGCGGTTTCGCCAGGATTTGATTTCGCGGATATGGAAATGGGCGACCGGCAAAAGCTCGGTCAGCAGTTTCCTGAGCATTGGGCGCTGATCGAAAAGCTGACGCGAGGATGAGGTGATTGCGTGCTTCAAGATCTGTGTGTGTCAGGGGCAATCCGGGGATATCACATTGCGTGTAATGTATATTATGTTAAATGATGTATCAGAGTGGTACTGCACAAGAACGTTTGCCTTGCCTTCCGGCATTTTGCGAGCTTGGCAAAATACCCCCGCTACAACGCAATCAGATTATTCCTCTCAAGACACTGAAATCCAGGTTGGTGCGCGGTATGAAACTCACTGTGGATGAGAGTGACCGCCTTTTCCGACATGCCTACATTGTGGCCATGGCGGAAGCACAATTTGGCAGCAGAGAGAAAGCGAGTTCTTGGCTTTCGAAACCTAAGGATCGTTTTTCAGGGAGAAGTCCAATCGCGATGCTCTCTACCACGCCTGGTACTCGTCAGGTCGAGGAGCTGCTAATACAGGTCGCAGAAGGCATTCCGTCTGTTTCGGGAGTCAGTGGCAACATGTTCACAAGGATGTCGCACTGCCCTAAAAACGCCTCCAGTTCGTCCGGGCCGACGTAACAGTGGCCACCTGGCACCTCCTTCAAAGAACGATTCCAGCCACTGAGCTGAAATCCCAATGGCTGAAGGCGATCAAGCGCGGCGTGTCCGAGATTGCCAACCCCCATGACACCAACACGCCGCTGTGAAGCTCGCACGATTGGTCGAGGTTGCCAGCGGCCACTGCGCTGATCTTCTTGGTAAGCGAGGATGTCTCGATGCAAGGCAAGAACACCAAACAAAACATACTCGGCCATGATGTCAGCCATCGAGCTATCTACCAGCCGTATTACCGACACGTGAGCAGGCAAACGGGCCAGATCAAACTGGTCGACTCCAGCCCCGGCAGCGTAGAGGAGTCGAAGATTACCAAACTGCTCCGCAATGTCGGCAAGAGGCTCCCAAGCCAGGATGTAGTGCACCTCTGCCGGGGTACCGATATCAGGCCATTGGCGGAACTCTAGTTCAGGGGCGAGCGTTGACAGGCAATCTCGCCATGTCTCCGCATCGGTTGGGTCGGCCATGTATAGGATGCACATTGAAAACTCCCTATTCGCCTTTCAGATGCGCATAGCTATCAACGAAACGCTTAAATTTGTGTTTGCCACAAGTGTACGCTTCGTACTTCGCGGGTAGTGCCTCACTCACACAGGTTGGCACGGGCTCAACAACCGCATCGAAATCCAAATCAATAAAGAAAGGTATTGAATAGCGCTCTAGACCGCTAGTATTTATAACGCGATGCATTGTCGAGGTGTAGCGATCATTGGTGAGAGTTTGAACTAGATCACCAATGTTGACGATAAAAGTGCCTTCAACTGGTGGGGCAGTAACCCACTCCCCTGCTCGGTTCCTGACTTGCAAACCACCAACTGCATCTTGGGATAGGACCGTCAAGAAACCATAGTCCGTGTGTGCCCCAATACCGATCTCCTCTTGGGAGACCCTTCCGATCTGGGGCGGGTAACGCAAAATCCGTTGAATAGTGATGGGCTTACGCTGAAGATGTTCAAAGTAATCTTGTGGTAAACCCAAGCTCAGCGCGATCCCGCCAATAAGCATTCGCGCGAGTGCCAATACAGAGGAATGGTAATCTTCGGCAACCTTTTCAAATTGCGGCAGTACAGACAGA